>DASZGT010000257.1:0-5618 GCA_035938575.1 Acidimicrobiales bacterium | reverse complement strand
CGGCGACCACCGAGTTGGTGGTCCCGAGGTCGATTCCTACGGCCTTGGCCATCCTGTTGCCTCCTGCTCACATTGCCCTGATGGGCGCTCGTTGTTGACTCGACAGTTGGTGCCGCCGCTCCGGTGGGCACGCTGGTTGTTCTGTTACGGGTCCTACTATATCAAAGTTGAGTGTCAAATGCATAAGTTTTCTCTAAAGTCCTGGTAATGCCGGAGGATGGACGACCGGGATACGCTCAACGCATGCCCCAACTGGTACTTCTCCGCCACGGACAGTCCCGGTGGAACGCCGAGAACCTGTTCACCGGTTGGCATGACGTGGACCTCACGGAGCAGGGCGAGGACGAGGCGCGGGAGGCCGGCCGCCTACTGGGCGCAGAACAGAGCCTCGACCTGCGTGTACTCCATACGTCGCTGCTGACCAGAGCCACCCGCACCGGGGCGATCACTCTGGAAGTTGCCGAGCGGAGCTGGCTGCCGGTGCGGCGGCACTGGCGGCTCAACGAGCGGCACTACGGCGACCTCCAGGGGAGGAACAAGAAGGAGACAACCGCGCAGTACGGCGAGGCCCAGGTGAAGGAGTGGCGGCGCAGCTATGCCACCCCGCCCCCGGCGGTCCGCCGGGGCAGTGAGCACGATCCTGCCGGCGACCCGCGCTACCGGGACATCCCGGCCGACGTCCTGCCCCTCACCGAGTGCCTGGCCGATGTGGTGGCCCGCGTCCTCCCCTATTGGTTCGACGCCATCGTGCCCGACCTGCTGGCCGAAGGGGCGAGGGGTGGCGCCGTGCTGGTGGTGGCCCACGGCAACAGTCTGCGGGGTCTGCGCAAGCACATCGACGGCATCGGCGACGACGAGATCACCGGGCTCGAGATCCCCACGGGCATCCCGTTCCGCTATCTGTTGGCGGACGACCTGTCCGTCGTATCGAGCGGGTACCTGGGCGACCCGGAAGCGGCCCGCGCCGCGGCCGTGGCCGTGAGCCGTCAAGCGGGCTGAGCCGCGTTCGGTCGTCCGGACCACACGGCCGGCCGTACCCAGCTGGTCGGTGACCCGACGGTGGCGTAGGAGACAGCGAGAGGCCGACCCCGAAGGGCCGGCCTCCCGCACGTTCCCGGTGTCCCCGCCAACTCATCCGGCGGGCGAAATGCAACTGCCTTGGGCAACCGCCCTACAGAGCGTCGGCGCCCCTCTCTCCGGTGCGGACCCGGATGACCTCGTCCACAGGGAGGATCCAGACCTTTCCGTCTCCGATCTTCCCCGTTCCTGCCGCGTCCACCACCGCGTTGGTGACGTCGTCCACTTGGGCATCGTCCACGACGATCTCAAGGCGAACCTTGGGCACGAACTCGACCTCGTACTCGGCTCCCCGATAGACCTCGGTGTGCCCACGCTGGCGACCGAAGCCCTGGACCTCGGTCACGGTCAGCCCGTGCACCCCGAGCGTCTTCAGCGCCTCCTTGACGTCATCGAGTTTGAACGGCTTCACCACTGCTACGACTAGTTTCATCTCAAATCTCTCCTTGCCTTCGTCGTGGTCGTGTCAGCTGCCTGATCCACCCGACGGTACGGGATCGTCCGGTTGTATCGAGGCTGGGGAGTCATCGCTCCTGCCGGCCCCGACGCCGACCCCGATCCGAGCGGCGAAGGCCTCATCGGGAAATGCCTCCTCTCCGTGGATGGCGAGATCGCCGACTTCGAGGACCTCGTCCTTGTAGCGGGCACCCCGCAGGATGAATTTGATGAGGTGCATCAACAGGAATGTCGCCAGCGCCGACCAGAGGATGACGAACACGGCGGCCCGCGTCTGTTCCCACAACTGGTGGGCGGAACCGGTATAGATCAGACCGTTCACGGAGAACGGCACGCAGTGGCCGGCGCTGGAGGCGTACTGCGAAGCCGTTGTCGCCACGACCTGCCCGTTGGCGTCGAGGTGGCCGCAGCCGGTTTGCAGCATGTTCGGGTCGCCGAACAGCCCGAGCATCAATCCGCCCAGCAGACCGGCCATGCCGTGGGTGTAGATGACACCGAGGGCGTCGTCCACCTTGGAGAACGGCCGCACCTTGGACACGAAGTTCCAGGCCACCCACACCACGGCCGAGGCGATGGCCCCGATGGCGATGGCACCCTGTCCGTTGACCCATCCGGCACAGGGTGTGATCCCCACCAAACCGCAGATCATGCCGTTCACCGCCCCCAGGAAGGTGGGCTTCTTCTCCTTGGTCAGCCAGGCGTCCATGGCGATCCAGACGAGCACCCCGGCGGCGGTGGCCAGGTTGGTGTTTACCACGGCGGCCGCGGCATCGGCCCCGGCATAGTACGGGTCACCACCATTGAAGCCGTTCCAGCCGAGCCAGAGGATCCCGGCGCCGACCGCGGCCATCACCAGGTTGTTGGGTAGGAAGTGTTGTCTGTCCCGCAAGAGCCGCGGCCCGAGGACCCAGGCCGCCACGAAGCCGGACACGCCGGCCGACATGTGGATCACGTACCCGCCGGAGAAGTCGAGCGATCCCTCCTGGGCGAAGTACCCGCCACCCCACAGCAGAAAGGCGTCGACCGAGTACACGCAGGTCGACCACAACGGCACCAGCAGGCACCAGGCGCTGAATTTGATCCGCCCGAGCACGCTGCCCAGGAAGAGCAAGGGTGTGATGGCGGCGAACACGAACTGGAAGTACGCCAATGACGACGTCGGGAAGTGGAAGGGGACGGCGGTGTTCGCTGCCGATAACGCCTGGCCCTGTTCGCCCATCGAGCTGGTCACACTGCCCGGTTTCCCGATGAGGTTGTCGAAGAAGTGGCTCACCCATCCGACCCCGGTCAGCTGGGTCTGCACTCCGTTCTTGACCCCACCTCCGACCGAGTTCGCACCGAACCCCATCTTGTATCCCCACAGGAACCAGCCCAGCATCACCAGGGAGAAACCGGCGAACATCATGCCGACCACGTTGACGGCCCACTTCTTGGGAACGATCGACGCGTACAAGACCGCAAGACCGGGGAGGCTCATCAGGCCGACGAACGTGGCCGCGGTCAGCTGCCAGGTGTTGTCGCCGGTGTTGAGCCAGCTCGGATATGGAACGGACGTTATTGCTGCGGTTAGCACGGTTGAGTGCTCCTCTCTTCGGTAACTGCTTCTCGAAGCCCCTCTGCCTTTCGGCATGAGGACGTCGAGGGCAAGACGGGCAGGTCGGCTTGCCGAGCAAACAATGCAGTCCGAGGATTTCGGCACGGTCACATCCGTGTTACCAACGCGTGAACTGGCACGAACCCGCAGTTCAGAGCGCCCGGAACGGGCTCGCTCCGGGCGCGAACGGCCGCGAGGACATCGTGCAAAGGGGGTTGCCTGGCCCGGGTGGGGCCAGGGCGGCTCAGCCCGCTTCCAGCTCCTTGCCCCGCTTCGGCTTCGGCGACCGCCGGGACGGTGCTGCCGGTGGGGTGTAGCGCTTGCTGGGCTGCGGGCGGGCGGGCGTCGGGCCGTAGCCGACTCCGTCGGCCGCCTTGGCCACCTTGAGCTTCTGCTGCAGCCGGTAGGCGCGGACGAGATACCAGGCGCCCACCAGGACGAACGGCACCCCGAAACCGGGGTAGTGCAGGTTGAAGAGGGAGAGCCCGTAGAGGGCCGTGGCGATGCCGAGGTAGAGCCGCTTGCGGAACCACGCCATGGCCAGCATCAACACCGCCAGCCCCATGGCCACCAGGCCGAACTCGACGTAGACCGACGGGTTCACGTGCAGCGTGTTGACATGGCCGTTGGCGAGCAGAGCCTTGGGGTCGTTGGCCACCAGGCTCGACGTGATCAACAGGCCGATGCCGGCAGCCAACGGTGCCACCACCAGCCCGATGTTGCGCTCCTTGTCGTTGGCGCGCTTGATGGCCGCCTCGATCTCCGGGACGGTGGTCGGGCCCTCCGGGTCGGAGGTGGGCCTCCGCGGCTCCTTGCCCCCAGCGTCGGCCGGTTTCAGCATGAAGTTGCTCAGCGCGCCGGTGAAGCGTTGCCAGGAGCCCGACTCGGGCGGACCACCGCCGTCGACAGCGTCAGGATCGCGGCTGGGCATGCGACAGGCTACCTCGCCCTCGGTCCTCCCGTTCCGGCGGGCACGTGCCGTTGGCGCACCCGTGCCGCATCGAGTTCCGCACGGTGACTCCGCCTGCGGATCACGATCCCGACCAGCACCCCCAACCCGGCGAGCAGGACCGCCGGAGCAATGAAGACTCTCCACGATGCGCGGTCACCGGCCACCTGGCCGGGTGTGGAGAGGAGCCCCGGGTCGCCGGGCAAGGTGACGCCCTGGACGGTGGATCCCGGCCGGTGCAGGGCGGTTCCGGGAATGGCCTCCTTGTAGACGTGGCCGTTCACGGTGTAGGTCCCCGCGCAGGCGTACCCGGCCACGTTGGTGCCGCTCCCACCCATCAGGCCGATGCAGTTGGACACCGTGACGCCCACCGGTACCCCGTTCTGTTGCAGGCTGGTTATCTGTTGGTTCTTCTGGATGCCGGCGATCAGGAGAATGACAGCCGTGACGGCGATGGCCGCCACGCAGACGCCGGAGACCACCCGGGCGGCACGGCCGACATCGACCTCGACGCGGGCCCCGCGCAGGGTCGTGACGGGCTCATCGGATCGGGCCGCTGTGTCGGACTTCGGAGCGGCGACGGTGGAGGCGGGGGTTGTCGGTCGGCCCGATTCCGGAGCGATCACGGCCTCTTCACCCCCGCCTGCCGGTCGGCTCGTGTCTGAGTCTGCAGCTCCAGAGATGGGGGAACTGTAACAGCGGGTCGACTGGGCCGAGCCGCCGGACCCGACTCGCCCGGACGTCCTGCACTAGCCTCCGACCATGGCCGCACGCCCCAAGGCACTCGATCTGAAGACCATCTGGCTGTTCTCCAGCTGCACGGCGTCCGAGCTCCGCAAGATCCGGAGCTCACTGGACGAGATCGAGGTACCCAAGGGGAAGGTCCTGGTCGAAGAGGGTCGGATCGGACTCGAGTTCTTCATCGTTGTCACCGGAAAGGCTGTGGTCACCCGCAACGGCAAGAAGGTGGCCACGCTCGGGCCGGGCGACTACTTCGGCGAGCTGGCCCTGCTCGACCGCCGGCCCCGCTCCGCCTCGGTGACGTCGGAGACGGACCTTGACGTGCTGGTGCTCTCCCAGCGGCAGTTCAACGGACTGCTGCAGTCGGTGCCCACCATCGGCCGCAAGATGTTGGCGGCCATGGCCAACCGCCTGCGTGAAGCCGACGCCGTCGCCTACGACTGATCTGAGGGCCGAGCCGGCATCCCTCACCTACTGGTCGGCGGACTCCGCCGGTCCGGTGGGTCGACCGGCGGACGACTGATCAACCGGTACGCCGCTACCCACAGCCACCGGCTCGGCATCGCCCATCGACTCCTCCAGCAATTGCGAGAGGTCGAGGACCCGCACGTCGTCCTCCTTCGCATGGGCCCGGACGGCATCGTCCAGCATGATCATGCAGTAGGGGCAGGCGGTCGACACGACGTCGGCACCGGTCCCGAGGGCCTCCTCGGTGCGCTCCATGTTGACCCGCTTGCCGATGTTCTCCTCGAGCCACATGCGGGCCCCGCCGGCCCCGCAACAGAAGCCCTTCTCGCGGCA
>DASZGT010000256.1:0-3000 GCA_035938575.1 Acidimicrobiales bacterium | reverse complement strand
ACCTCGGCCAGGGAGGCCGGCGAGGTGGCCGAGCGCAGGAAGCTCTCGAGCTCATCGAGGTCCCGCAGCCTCCCGGCGGCGTCGGTGCCCTCCCCCATGCCCATCGGCTCGTCGCCACTGAATCGGAACCGCTGGTCCCAGCCGGCGCCCGGGAAGGCCCGTTGCAGGTTGCCGGCCAACCTGTCCACCTGCCACCGCAGGTCGAGGTCCTCGAGGAGGGACTCGGCCAGGCCTTGGAGCTGGGCGCGCTGCTCGGGGGACATCGAGTTCCACATGGCCTGCGCCGCCGCCATCCGCGCCGCCAGCTGCTCCAGGAGCTCGTCGAGGGTCGAGGGGTTGCCGGGGAACAGGTCGCCGTACTGCTCCATGAACGACTCGAACGTCGGATCGATGGCCTCGCCGGCCTCGCGTTGCTCGATCATCCGGTTCAACGCGTCGAACCCATCGCGCATGTGAGCCAGCTGTTCGGGGTCGGGGTTGGACAGTGCATCGGACATCTGGTCGAAGTAGGTCTTGGCCACCTCCTCGCGCAGCCGTTCGATCAGTTCCTCGAAGTGCTGGCGTGCCTCGGAGGACACGAACTCATAGCTCTGCAGCCCGCGCACCGTGCCGGCCAGATCGCTTGGGAGCAGGTCGAGCTGCATGCGGCGCTCGGTGGCCACCTCGTCGGTGACCTCCTGACGGCGCTGGTCTCCGGACTCTCGGGCGTCGGCCTCGAGCTGGTCGATGCCGGATCGCTCCTCGGCCAGTACCTGCTGCAGCTCTTCGGCGATCTCCCGGTAGGCGCCTCCGAGGTCGCCCCGGTCCAGCTGTTCCTCCCGTTCGAGGCGGAGCTGGTCCAACAGGTCGCGCAGCCCCTGGACCTGCTGACCGTCGGGGGTGCGCCACCCCCGGTTGAGCATCCGCTGCAGGGCCTCGTGGAGGTCGCCGTTGGCCAGCACGTCGTCGGTCAACTGTGACAGCACCGAGTCGGTGTCGTCGACGAGGGAGTCCTGGGTTCCGTCCCAGCGCCGGTAGTCGAACCGCCAGGTCATCCGCGACCCCGGTAGGTCGCCCGGGTCCCGGCCGCTTCTTTGTTGAGGCGCTTGGTCAGGTGCAGGCCCTCCAACAGGAACTCCACCGCGCTGGCCACCACCCCCGGGTCCTCCGACCCGCCGGTCAGCTTCAAGACGGGGGCGGACAGTGGGGGCATCTGGGCCAGAGTGCCGGCATAGGCGGTGGCGGGGAGGTCGTCCCCCGCGTGCACCACGGTGTCCGCGTCGAAGGCACCGATGACGGCCTGGGGCTCATCGAGTTGGACCCGGCGGCGGAAGACCAGCAGGACCGCGGCCGACAGCAACTGCGACAGGAGGATCTCCTCGCGTCCCTCCTCCAGCGACTCGATCTCGACCTTCCCCTGGGTCGAGGAGACCAGGGCCTGGAGGTCGGAGATCCGGGGCACGGCCTCGGTCTCGCCGTTCCGGAGGGCTCGACGGGTGGCGTTGGCCACCAACGTCTCATAGTTGGCGATGGTGAGGCGCACCGACACCCCGGACCGTTGGTTGAGGTGCGGGCTCTGGCGGGCCAACTGGCTGAGCTCGGCCACCACCTCCGCCATGAAGTCGGGCATTTCGACCCTTACCGTGCCGGGACGCTCCTCGCCATGGCCCCCACCGGAACCTGCCCGGCCGGGGAGGTCGGCCTCCATCACGGCGATGCTGAGCTCGGTGGCCGCGTCCGGCGGATAGTGCGTGCGGATCTGGGCGCCGAAGCGGTCCTTCAGCGGTGTGATGATCCGGCCCCGATTGGTGTAGTCCTCGGGGTTGGCGGTGGCCAGCAGCACGATGTCGAGCGGAAGCCGGACCCGGTGGCCCCGGATCTGCACGTCCCGCTCCTCGAGGACGTTGAGCAGGCCCACCTGGATCCGCTCGGCCAGGTCGGGAAGCTCGTTGACGGCGAAGATTCCCCGATTCAGCCGGGGCACCAAACCGTAGTGAATGGTCAGCTCGTCGGAGAGGTAGCGGCCCTCTGCCACCCGGATCGGGTCCACCTCGCCGATGAGGTCGGCGATGGACGTGTCGGGGGTCGCCAGCTTCTCCCCGTAGCGCTCACTCCGGTGCACCCATGACACCGGCAGGTCCTCCCCCGCCTCGGCCAGGAGGTCCCGGGCGAATCGGGAGATCGGGTGGTAGGGGTCATCGTTCACCTCGGAGTGGGCCACGATGGGCAACCACTCGTCGAGCAGGCCGACCAGGGAGCGGATGATCCGCGTCTTGGCCTGGCCCCGCTCGCCCAGCAGGATCACGTCGTGCCCGGCCAGCACGGCGTTCTCGAGCTGGGGCAATACGCTGTGGTCGAAGCCCAGCACGCCGCTGACCAGGGGCTGGCCGGCGGCGATGCGGGCCGATGCGTTGCGCCTGATCTCCTCGGCCACCGGGATCGACTTCCAGCCGGCGTCACGCAGCCGGCCGACGGTGGTGATGTCGGGAGGAGGGGTCAGCCTGGTGCTCAGGTCCAGGGCTGATGCGGGGGCGTCGACGTGGGCGGAGGGCTCCGGCGGGGTCATGGGGTCAGCCTACGCGTGACGATCCGCCACCGTTGCGTCGGCCCCGGCCGGGCAGGTGGCGGTGTGGAACCGGCGGCCAGGCGGCGCACGGCTCACCGTCTCGGACGAGGGCGCCGCCGGCGCCGGCTGAAGCCCGATAGTTTCGCAACCAGGGCGCCGGGGTGGAAAGATGATGGTCCGTCAGCGATCCAGGCCCCTGGGCCTGCGCGCAAAGCGGCCCTTCGGCCGTGTCAGCAAGCGGCCCGAAGGGCCAGTGAGGGAGAGACGACTTGACCACGTTGGAGGACGCCAAAGTTACCCCGGTGGTGCTGGGGGGGGCTCGGGGTGGTCCCTCCGTCCCCACCCTCCGCAAGGACCGCTACTGGGTCCAGCCGGTGGTGACGGTGACCGTCCTGACCGCATTCGTCGCCTATTCCAGCTGGGCGGCCTTCGTCAACAAGAACTACTACGTGGGC
>DASZGT010000255.1:0-1565 GCA_035938575.1 Acidimicrobiales bacterium | reverse complement strand
TTGCAGGCATAGGTCAGCTCCCAGGTCAGGCAGATCGGCGCGTCCAGGCCTCGCTCGAACTGGTCGATCAGCCGTCCGACTGGGGCAGGGGCAGGGGCGCCGGCGGACGGCACCGTGACCAGCGTCACGACGCCTGCCGTTCGCAGATCATCCCTGACCGGGCCAGGGTGGCCAGGGCCCGCTCATAGGTCCCGAACTCGGCCGCGGTGACCCCGGCGGCCCGGCAGGCGTCGTGCCCGGTGGGCTGGTCGCCCAGTCCCTCGACCACCGCCAGCAGTGTCCGGCTCTTCAGGAAGGAGAGCCGGCGGGTTCCGAAGTGGTAGGCCAGGGCCCCGAAGGACTCCGGTCGCAGGGACACCTGTGGACTGAGCATCCAAGGACGCGAGCCGTCGAACACCACGTCTCCGTCAGGGTGCTGGATGGGGGGCATCAGCGGGGGGCTCAGGCTGGTCGGTGGCTGACGCCAGGGCCTAGTAGACGCCGCACATGCCGTCGATGGAGACGTCCTCGACCAGCAGGTCCTCCTCGACCAGGCCGTCATCGTGGACGGCAGCGGCCTTGGCGGGGGCCGGATCGTGTGTCTGGTCATCCCGGGCCGTCGTGGCCCCGTGCTCGGTGGTGGTGACGGTCATGGGACCTCCGCGGTTAGAGCCGGCCGGAGCCGGGAGATGGGCGATGGGTTTCAATTTATAGCACCGAATGCCAAAATGGAAGCGGGATGACGAGGACTGCACGCCATGGGGCCGACGGCCCCCCTGCGGTTGCCCGCGGGCGACGCCCGGCCACGTCCCGCGAGAACGTGGCCCGGGCCGCCCTCGACCTCTTCAATCGGCAGGGATATGACGAGACGACCGTGGATGAGATCGCCGCCGCCGTCGGAGTCAGCCGGCGCACGTTCTTCCGCTACTACGACTCCAAACGGGAGGTGGTGTGGGGGGAATTCGATGCCGAGCTGGTCCGGTTGGAGGAGAAGCTGGCCTCGGCGTCGACCGACGAGCCCATGATGGACGTGCTCCGGCGGGCGGTGGTGGCCACCAACCGGTTCGGTGCGGGCGAGCTCGATGAGCTCCGTATCCGGATGGGCCTGATCAGCTCGGTCCCCACCCTGGTGGCCCACTCGGCGGTTCGCTACGCCGAGTGGTGCGACGTGGTGGCCGGCTTCGTGGCCGGTCGGATCGGCGGCACGCCCGACGACCTCGGGCCCCAGACAGTCGCCCGGGCCGCACTCGGCGCAGCCATGGCCGCCTTCACCTGCTGGGCCCGCTACGACACCGACGATCTCACCGGAGAGGTGGATCGGGCGTTCCGGTTGTTGGCCACCGGATTCGACGAGGTTCGCCTCCGAGGATGACCTGAGGGACGGATGGGGCCGGTTTCAGCTCGACGGGGCCGCGCCGATGGCGCGATGCTGGGGCCTGAGCATGCGACGCCCCGGTGGGTGTCGTCACCAGGGGAGGACGACCCAAATGAAGATTCGCGCTGCTGTCTGTTCCGGGCTCCACGAGCCGTGGAAGGTCGAAGAGGTCGATGTCGAGCCCCCCGGACCTCACGAGGTCCTGGTGAAG
>DASZGT010000254.1:0-9409 GCA_035938575.1 Acidimicrobiales bacterium | reverse complement strand
CTTCGCCATGGTCGGCGGCTTCTCGCTGCAGGACAACTTCGGTGGGACGGTGCTCGCCGCCCATCCTGAGGTGCCCAATGTCACCGTCTCGCTCGATCTCGCCACCAGCAACCTGCCCAACTCCTTCAGCCCGGCTCCCGCGGCCAACGGTTGGCAACAGGGGCCCCTCGCCTACTTCCAGACGAAGTACCCGACCGAGGTGCTTCACGCCGGTGCCCTGGTGGCCGACCAGCCCTCGGCCACCTCGAAGTGGGCGGCGGAGAAGGCGGCCATGACCGGCTTGGGCTACAAGGTCGTCTACGACCCGACCTTCGACATCACCACCACCGACTTCAACCAGTACGTCGTGGCCATGAAGAGCGCCGGCGTGAGGATCCTCTTCCTGGAGCAGATGCCCGAGAACTACGCGGCGTCGGTGCTGCAGGCCCTCCATCAGCAGAACTTCCACCCGGTGCTGGTGCTCGGAGGATCGACGTACAGCGAGAAGCTCATCGCCGATGCCGGGGGCGCCTCCGCCATCGACGGCTCGTACCTGGCCCAGAACACCTCGCTCTACCTCGGTGAGGACGCCGCCTCCATACCTGCCGTCGGCACCTTCCTGACCTGGATCCAGAAGGCTTCGCCGGGGTTCAAAGCCGATCTGTACACGCTGTTCGGCTGGCTGTCAGCGGAGCTCTTCGCCCAGGCCCTGGCCTCGGCCGGCGCCAATCCCAGTCGCGGCTCGGTGCTTCAAGCGCTGCAGGGCATCACCTCGTTCTCCGGTGGCAACCTCGTGGGCACCGCCAACCCGGCCAAGAAGATCCCGACCAACTGCTACATCATCGCCCGGATCGAACACGGGACCATCAACCGGCTCGACGACCCCCCGGTGAGCGGCCCGACCCACGGCTACCGTTGTGACCAGCCCTTCTACTACGTGAAAGCCTGATCCGGCAGGTCAATACATTCGAACGACGCCGAGCCCATCAAAGGCGCCCGGAGCTGCCGGCGCGGCGGGTCAGGCCTCGGCGTCCTGGGCCGCGGCCCGTCTCATCAGCCGTGCCTTGCGATTGGCGGCCTGGTTCTTGTGGATGACGCCCTTGGCGGCGGCCTTGTCGATCCTCTTGATGGCGAGGCGCAGCGCTTCCTCGCTGTTCTCCTCGCCGTCCTCGATGGCACGGATGGCCCGCTTGGTGCGCGTCCTCAGCTCCGACCGCACCGCCTTGTTGCGGGCCTGGCGCTTCACGGTCTGGCGATTGCGCTTGATCTGGCTCTTGATGTTTGCCACTACTTGGTCCTTGTCATCGGGGATGTCGGTGCCGCGGGCCGTCCAACGACCACCGCGAACGTGGAGATCTGCATCCGGGCACCCGCACGGGGCCAATCCCGGAGACAGTGCAGGATAGCAGCACAGGCGTCCCGGGTCCCGACGAAGGCCCCCGGACCAGGCCGCCGCCGGCGGCGCCGGGGCGCCCATCGGGCGGTGGCGGCCAGCCCGGCGTGACCGGCCCCCGGGCCTGCTTGGGTACGCTGGCCTCCCCGTGCTCCCTGTCGAACGTATCCGGAACTTCTCCATCATCAGCCACGTCGATCACGGCAAGTCGACCCTGTCCGATCGCATTCTCGAGCTCACCGGGGCGGTCGATCCCCGGCTCATGCGGGAGCAGTACCTCGACTCGATGGACATCGAGCGCGAACGGGGGATCACCATCAAGGCGCAGAACGTCCGCGTCCTGTGGCGCGATCACACCCTGCACCTGATCGATACGCCCGGTCACGTGGATTTCGGCTACGAGGTCAGTCGATCGCTGGCTGCCTGCGAGGGGGCGGTGCTGCTGGTCGATGCCTCCCAGGGCATTCAGGCCCAGACCCTGGCCAACTGCTATCAGGCCATGGAGAACGACCTCGAGATCGTGGCCGTCCTCAACAAGATCGATCTGCCCGCGGCCGACCCGGAGCGGTCCGCCGCCGAGATCGAACAGGTCCTCGGCCTGGAGGCGTCGGGGATCCTGCACATCTCGGCCAAGACCGGCCAGGGCGTGCCCGAGCTCCTCGACGCCATCGTGGAGCGGATCCCGGCTCCCGGCGGCGACGCCTCCGCGCCGCTGCAGGCCCTGATCTTCGACTCCGCCTACGACCAGTACCGCGGCGTGGTCAGTTCGATCCGGGTCATGGAGGGGACGCTGGTAGGAACCGACCGGCTCCGGTTCATGCAGGCGGCCAGCAACCACGAGATCGAGGAGATCGGCATCCGCACGCCGGTCACCGTGCCGGTGCGGGAGCTCGGTCCGGGCGAGGTGGGCTACCTGATCGCGGGGATCAAGAACGTGGGCGGGGCCCGGTCGGGCGAGACCGTGACCACGGCCAGCCACCCGGCCCCTGCTGCGTTGGACGGGTACCGCGATCCCAAGCCCATGGTGTTCTGCGGGCTCTTCCCCATCGACGGTGACGAACTGCCCGATCTACGCGACGCCCTGGAGAAGCTCCGGCTCAACGACGCCAGCTTCACGTACGAGCCGGAGTCGTCCCGGGCCCTGGGGTTCGGGTTCCGGTGCGGCTTCCTCGGCCTGCTGCACATGGAGATCGTCCGCGAGCGGCTCGAGCGCGAGTTCGACCTGTCGCTCATCGCCACGGCCCCTTCCGTGGCCTACCAGGCGTTCCTCAATGACGGGACTCAGGTCGATGTGGACAATCCGAGCGAGCTTCCCGAGCCGACCCATCTCGACCATGTCGACGAGCCCATGCTGACGGCAACCATCCTGACGCCGGCCGAGTACACCGGCACGGTCATGGAGCTCTGCCAGGGGCGCAGGGCGGAGATGACCAAGATGGAGTACCTCTCGCCCGAACGGGTCGAGTTCGTCTACCAGATCCCCCTGGCCGAGGTGGTGGTCAACTTCTTCGACCAGCTGAAGAGCCGGACCAAGGGGTACGCCAGCCTCGACTACGAGCCGGAGGGGTATGCCACAGCCGATCTGGTCAAGGTCGATCTCCTTATCAACCACGTCCCCGTGGATGCCTTCTCCACCATCGTGCACCGGTCCCAGGCCGACCTCTACGGCCGGCGGATGACCGAGAAGCTGCGTGAGCTGATCCCCCGGCAGATGTTCGACGTTCCCATCCAGGCCGCCATCGGAGGCCGGGTCCTGGCCCGCGAGACAGTCAAGGCCCGGCGCAAGGACGTGCTGGCCAAGTGCTACGGCGGCGACATCACCCGGAAGCGGAAGCTCCTGGAGAAGCAGAAGGAGGGCAAGAAGAAGATGAAGAGCATCGGTCGGGTGGAGGTCCCCCAGGAGGCATTCGTCTCCGCGCTCAAGTTGGACGACTGAGGGGTCGATCTTTACAACACCAGAACTCCCTCCCTTCGACCGAGGATCACATCCGTGCTCTCGCAACTGGCGTCTAACGTGTCCGCAGTGTCGAAGGACGTCTCCATCTCGGTTTCGGGCCTTTCGAAGACCTATCGGATCTACCGCCGCGAAGACCTCCCCTCCTCCGCGGCCGAGGCCGTGATCAAGAAGGTCAGGGAGAGCAAGCAGAAGAAGGTCCTCGAGCGTTTCGACGCCCTCCACGACGTGACCTTCGACGTGGGTTGGGGCGAGGTGGTCGGGATCATCGGTCGCAACGGCGCCGGCAAGAGCACCCTCCTCAAGATCATCAACCGCATCACCGCCCCCACCAAGGGCCGCGTCGAGCTCGGCGGCCGGGTAGGGAGCCTGCTGGAGGTCGGGACCGGGTTCCACCCCGAGCTCACCGGTCGGGAGAACGTCTACCTCAACGGGACCCTGCTGGGCATGCGGCGCAAGGAGATCAAGGAGCGCTTCGACGCCATCGTGGACTTCGCCGGCACCGAGAAGTTCCTCGACACTCAGGTCAAGCGGTACTCCACCGGCATGTACATCCGGCTGGCCTTCGCCGTGGCCGCCCACCTCGACAGCGAGATCCTGGCCGTGGACGAGGTACTGGCCGTCGGCGACTCGGACTTTCAGGCCAAGTGCCTCCGCAAGATGCGGGAGGTGGCCCGTGACGGCCGCACCGTGCTGGTCGTGAGCCACCAGCTCCAGACGGTGTCCGATCTGTGCAGCTCGGCGCTCTACCTCGACTCGGGCCACCTGGTCCTGCACGGAACGGTGGAGGAGGCCATGGAGGAGTACAAGCGCAGCTTCGCCCGCAGCGCTCCGATGCTGCGCACCGCGGCGGCCCGCCCCGGGTCCGGCGAGCTCCGGTTCACCACCGCCTCCATGGCCAAGGACATCACCAACCCTGGCGATGATGTGGTGGTCGAGTTCGCCGTGGGTGCCAACCCCTCGTTCGGCAACCGGTTCCACATCTCGTGCTTCCTGAACAATGAGGACGGCATGCTCATCGCCCAGTGCGACTCCCGCTTGAAGGACTTCTGGCTCGACCCGGCGACGGACAACGAGGGCAGCGTGGTGATGAGGACGCCGTGGCTCAAGCCGGGTGCGTACACGGTGGACCTGTTCATCCACGCCGGTGGGCGCCGGGCGGACATCTGGGAGCAGGCCTGTCACTTCCAAGTGCTGCCCATCTCCCCCTACGCCCATGCGACCACGCCCGACGGCACCGACCGGGGGGTCGTCTTCCCCGATTTCGACTACACCCAACGCTGAGGAGCCATGGCCAACATCGTCATCACCCCTCCGGGCAGGTTCGCATTCCCCAAGGTCGCACAGCTGTGGGAGGGCCGCGAGGTCCTCTACCGCTTCGGGGCCCGCGACGTGACCCTCCGCTACCGCCAGACCCTGCTCGGCGTGGTGTGGGTGGTCCTGCAGCCGTTGCTGATGGCGGTGATCTTCACCTTGGTCTTCCAGAAGGTGGCGCACCTCCCCAGTGCCGGCGTCCCGGGCCTGGTCTTCGTGTTCACCGGGCTGTTGGCGTGGAACCTGTTCAACGGCATCATCACCAGGGCCTCCTCCTCCCTGGTCTCCAATCGTGACCTGGTGTCCAAGGTCTTCTTCCCGCGCATGCTGGTGCCGCTGGCCACCTCGTACTCGACCATCGTCGACTTTTTCGTGTCCTTGGCCTTCCTCTTCGTCCTCCTGGTCGTCTACGGGATCAACCCCGGCGTGGGCATCCTCCTCAGCCCGGTGTGGACGGCGATGGTCATCCTGCTGGCCGCGGGCGCAGGCCTCGTCGCCTCGGCCCTCATGGTCCGATACCGGGACATCGCCTACGTGGTGCCGTTCGCGCTGCAGTTCCTCCTCTACGCCAGCCCGATCGCCTACTCCATCTCGGCGGTGCCATCGAAGTACCGGGTGATCTACGACGTCAACCCCCTGACCTGGCTGCTCCAAGAGTTCCAGTGGGCCTTCCTCCACCAGCCGGCACCACCGATCTGGCAGATCGTCTTGTCGATCGTCGTGCCCATCACCGTCTTCGTGGGCGGGGCGGTCATCTTCGAGCAGATGGAGCGCGGCTTCGCCGACGTGATCTGATGGCGCTCATGCATCCGGTCACGGGATGGTGTGGCAATGACTGAGACTGCTCCACCCGCCAACTCGTCCGCCGACCCTCCCCTTTCCGCCTCGGTGGCCGTCGTCACCTACGAGCGTCCCACCTTCGTTGCCCGATGCCTCGAACAGCTTCTGGTCCAGACGCACCCTCCCGTAGAGATCATCGTGGTGGACTCATCGACCAGTGACGACACGGCCCGCTTGGTCCGGGAGCGATTCCCGACGGTGGCCTATGAGGTCTGTCCGGCGGGACGCGGTGCCACCGCCACGGCCCGCAACATCAGCTACCGGTTGGCCACGGGGGACGTGCTCGCATTCATCGATGACGACGCCTTTGCCGAACGGGACTGGCTCGAGAACCTTCTGGCCCAGTTCGCTGATCCCACGGTCGGAGGAGTCGGCGGGCGCCAGATCCGCAAGCAACCCGGGGAGCTCGTCGAGGGGGTGGACGCCATCGGGCTCCTCCTGGAGGACGGCACCCTCACCGGCAACTTCGCCGCCGATCCGGGACGAAGCCTGCCTGTGGATCATCTGCTGGGAGCCAACATGGCCTTCCGACGCTCGGTCATCGAGAGCCTCGGTGGGATCCGCGACGGCTACGCAGGGACCTGCATCAGGGAGGAGACCGATCTTTGTCTCCGGGTCGCCCATGCGGGCTACCGGCTGACCTACACGCCCGATGCGGTGGTCGAGCACGTCGCCGCGCCCTACGCCAAGGGCGAACGGTTCGACCTCCGCTATGCCTACTGGGCCCAGAAGAACCATCTCATCCTGTTGATCAGGAATTTCGGGCTCACCCGGCCGATCGTCCGGCGCTACCTGTCGAGGTCGCTCGGCGAGGCGGTGCGGGACGGTCGGACCCGCCTGGCCCGAGCCTGGAGCCGCGCCCACGATCGGGACGGCGTGGGGGCGCTTCGCGCCGCCGGGGCCGCACTGTCACGGACCGCCGTGCTGCTGGCCGGCTCGATGTCCGGCCTCGCCAGCGGCGCCCGTCTGGCCGGTGAGGATCGCCGCAGCCAGTCGCCGGCCCAACGGTAGCGGCAGGCGGGTAGCTCAGCCCACGCACGATCGCCATACCTCGGCGTGGGCGGCCACGCTCGCCTCCCAGGTGAATGTCTCCGCCCGCACCCGGCCCCGGTCCACCATGGCCCGGGTGTCCGGGCCTCCGCTCAGCGCCGCCACCAGCCCGTCGGCCAGTCCGGGGCCATCCGGCTCGACCAGGTAGGCGGCGTCGCCGCACACCTCGGGGAGCGAGCTGCGGTCGGCCGCCACCACCGGTACCCCGGCGGCCATGGCCTCGAGGGCCGGGAGGCCGAACCCCTCGTAGGTCGACGGGACGACCACCGCGGCGGCCGCAGCCATGACGCCTCTCACGGCGGCATCGGGGACCCGCCCGACGCGGACGGTCCCGGGCAGCGGGCCGAACAGGCGATCCCGACGTTCGTCGGGCGGTCCCATCAACACCAGCAGGGTGTCGGGGTGGGAGGCCCGCACCAGGGGCCACGCCGCCGCCAGGCCGGCCAGGTTCTTCCGTTGCGTGCAGCCTCCGGCATGGAGCACGAAGGGTGTCCGGATGCCCATGGCCTCCAGCTCGTCGGCCGCCAGCGCGACCGCCGTGAAGAACGTTCGGTCGACGCCGTTGTGGATGGCCCGCGGCTCAGCCACACCCAACTGGGAGGCCACTTCGTCGGCAGAGAACTGCGAGGGGCACACCACGACAGAGGCCCGACGGGCGGTGGCGGCGGCATCAGAGGGAGGCCGGCCCTCGTCGGGAAACCGCCACGACACCACGTCGTGCACCGTGAGCACTTCGGGGTGGGGGGCGGGCGGTAGCCGGAGGTCGAATCGATGGACTACGTCGTGCCCTCGATAGATGACGGCTCCCGCAGCCCGTCGCAGACCGGGTGAGGCGCCCATCAGCAATCGGGAGGGGATCCGGACGGTGCCGGGCACCGGCGATCGCAACGTCCTCACGGCAATCCGGTCGACGTCCCAGCCCTCTCCGAGCTCATCCGGCGCCCGCTGGGCCAGTTGGCGCTCGTAGACCTGCTGGCCCATCGGCTCACCGACGGCCAGGGTGGCCAGGGCGAGGCGGGAGGTCATGGGGCGCTCCGCCCGCACGCCCCGACCACGCCCACGAGGGCCGGTGCGCGGCCTGAACCGCACCCCTGCCGGTGGCGGAGCGGAGCCAGGGTGTCGGCGGGGCGGGGGATGGGCAACGTTAGCGTTCGGGATCGCCGCCGAGCGGTGCTGGGGCGGGTGCCATGGGCTGGTGCTGAGGCCGGGGCCGTGCGGGCCGGTAGGTTGGTGCGGGTGACACCGGACCGCGGCAGGGATTCGGCGGTCGGTGTGGCGCCCAGGCCCGCTGCCCCCAGGGCAGACCTTCGTCGGCGTATGCGTCGCGACGAGGATTCGATCCGGGAACTCGTGGTGGGTGTCGCCCTGGTGATGCTCACGGCGATCGGCGGCGCGTATTTCGCCGTCCGGCCGGCCTCGGGCACGGTGGACGGATGGTTCCTGGACCGGGTGACCGCCAGCCGCTCTGCGTTCTACCTCCACGCCGTCTCGCTGCGTTATCCCACCGTGCTGGTCGTGGCCTCGGTCGTCCTCGCCGGCGTCTGCCTCCTGCGTGACAGGCCCCGGGCGGCCGCGTGCCTGATCGGCCCACCGCTGGCCCTGCTGGCCTGTGAACTGGTGGCCAAGCCTCTGGTGGGGAGGACGCTCGGAGGAGCGCTGTGCTACCCGTCCGGTTCGACGGTCGGTGCCGCCGCCCTCGCCACCGCCGCCGTGCTGGCGACTCCGCCCCGCGCCAGGGTCTGGACCATCATGGCGGCGGTCGTGTACTCGCTGTGGGTGTCGGTGTCGGTGGTGGCACTCCGATGGCACTATCCCACCGACGCCTTCGCCGGACTGGCCTTCGGCGTCGGCGTGGTGCTGCTCGTGGACGGAGCGGCATGGCAGTTCGCCCGCTGGGTGGGCCAGGGGCGGCCCCGGCTGCGATCCGCGGTCGGGGTAGGTCAGACGGAGCGCTGACACCTCGGGCGGCGGCGTTGCCGCCTCGAACCACGGCGACCATGCCGCCGGGCTCAGACCGGTCACGATGACGGCGTTGGCGCCTCCCCACCCTCTCCGGCTGCGGGGCGGCGAATGACGGCCACGGTGTCCGCCGGGCTGTCGGGGTCGAACCTCAGGTCGATGGGGCCGTCGGGGTCTCCCGGCTCGTCCGACGCCACGATCACGAACGGCGGTTGCTTCCTCGGGTCCTCCAGTGCCCGCTGGAGCCCGATGGTGATGCCGGTGAGCACGGCACCGGTGGCCGAGCGTTTCATCCAGTTGTTGAAACGGAGCGGGTCCTTACCATCGGCGTACTCCGGCTCCGCCCCGGCCGTCGGATCGCCGGCGGCAGTGCGGTCGGACGAGGGGACTCCGACTTCGCCCTCCCGGTCATCGGCAGGAGCGCCGCCGTCGGTGGCCGGTCCGTGGTCGGCCGTCGGCGCGTGGTCCGACCCCGCGTCGACCGAATCCAGCCTCGGGCTCTCGTCCACGATGTCCACGGTACCGCCCTGGCGCCGGTGGCCGTCCCTCGGGGTGCGGAATCCTCCCAACCTTCCAACGCTTCATCCCTCGCTGGGGCAATGCCGGCCGCTCCGTGGCCGGCGAACCACTGACGGCGTCGGTACCGTAGGATCGGCCTCGTGCTCGACCGCTTCCACCCGCCCGTCGAGGAGTACCTCGAAACCATCTTCGCCCTGGAGGAAGAGGGCATCCCGGTCATCCAGGCCCGCCTCGCCGAGCGCCTGGACAAAGCGGCCCCATCAGTCTCGGAGATGCTCGACCGCCTCGAGGCCGACGACCTCATCGAGCGCACGTCGCGACAGATCGCCATGACCACCAAGGGTGCCGACCTGGCCCGCGGGGTGGTGCGCAAGCACCGCCTCGCCGAACGCCTGCTGGTC
>DASZGT010000253.1:0-17767 GCA_035938575.1 Acidimicrobiales bacterium | reverse complement strand
CCCGCCCATCGAGGGACCCGATCGCGAGCGGTTCAAGAAGCAGGCTCAGGCCGACTTCATGGACTTCGCCATGCTCGGCGACGCCGAGCCCAGCATCGAGGACGGGATCCTCACCCTCCGGGTCGATCTGCGGCCCGACCCTTCTGCGGACGCCTAGCGCCCGGGAGGCCGAGGCTCATCCCCCGTAGCTCATCCGGGTGTCCTCCATGCGGAGGACCTCGGGCGCTTCTCCCCCGGGCACCGTCGGGGTGCTCTCGCCGGCATCGACGACCTCGCCGACGTACAGGACATGGCTGGCGGCGCCCTCGGCCGAGTCGGCGTCCCAATCACAGGTCCGCCGTACCTCGCAGGACAACCATGCCACCGCCGATGTGAGGCATGGGAGCCCTCCGGCCACCTCGTGCACGGGCTCCCCCTGTAGCGAGATCGCGGCCCCATCGGCATCCACCACCACGGCGTCCACCGGCTTGACGAACCGGCGGACCACGGCCCGGTCCTGGCGGGACAGCACACTCACCGAGAAGCCGCCCCCCGCTTCGATCAACTGACGCGTCACCGCCCCTCGCTCCACCGAGACGGCCACCAACTTGGGTGCGATGGCGATCTGCATGACCCAGTTGCTGGTCATCAGGTTGCGCCGATCACCCGCCCGGCTTCCGACCACGAACAGTCCGGTCGGGAGCGACCACAGCACGCGGCGTCTGAGCCGATCGTACGAGTCGGGATCGCGACCCTCCGGGATGGGGCCGATGGGGCCCTCGACATTCGGCATACCTAGGCCGGCCCCGGCTGCTGGGTGTCGCCGTGTGCGGACTCGGCCATCGGGCTGCCGGTCAATTCGCAAACGGGTCGCCACTACCGGCCGCCGGTCGGGTGGTGGAGGTGGACGGCGCGTGCCCGGTGATCTGCGCGATGCGGTCGATGGCGGCAGCGAGCAACGGCATCAATTTGGACCGTTCGGCGGCCGACCGATGCAGGAGCGAGGCGGTCCCCGACGAGCCGGCATAGCAGTCGTCGCCGGCGGCGGCGGCGTCTTCATAGGCGCGGTTCAGGTCGTCGGTCAACTGCGAGTCGGGGGTCGGCAGGTTGCCGATGGCGGTCTGGGCGTCGTTGGTGAACAGGGCACACACCGTCTTGATGGCGGCGGCCGGGTCGTGCCGGGAGAGCGCCTGGTCGATGTTGCGGCTCTCCACCCGGAGGGTGCCGATGGCCGCACCGCCCCCCGCACCGGAGACCCAGGCCGAAACCCGGGCTGCGGGCGGTCCCGTCTGGTCTTGGCCGGCGCATCCGGCCAGCACCGATGCCCCCACCACGATGATCGCCAGGGTCAACGCGGTCGCCCCTGTCCACCTGGCCAACGCTTCCGGCATGCGGCGGGCACTCGCCGGGGCCGGAGCTGGCCCCGTCTCCTCCGAATCCGGCAGGTCCGGGCCCACTACGCCGGAATGCCCGTCCGATCGGGTCGCCACGACGGGTCCAGCTGGCGCAGGAACTGCACACAGCGCTCCTCCTCACCATGCTCGCCGATGGCGCCACACGACGAGCGCAGCCCGTCGAGGCACCGGAGGAATCCCCGGTTGGACTCGTGCTCCCACGTGACCAGCCCCGAGCCCTTCCAACCCGCAGCCCGGAGGGCATCGAGCCCGCGGTGGTAGCCCACCCGGAAGCATGCGTACGCCTCCACGTCATCTCGGGCCAGCGACCCGAGGGCGGCCCAGGCGGCCAGCGATCGCGGCTCCGATCGGACCACATCGGCGACCGCGTGCCGGCGTCGCTCGCCGGGCTGGGCCAGGGCCGCCTCGAGCCCTGATCTGACCGCTTCGGACTCCTCGGGCAGAACCGTCTCGGGTAGTCCGGCGGTCAGGCGCACTGGAGACATCTCGGACGGAGTTGGTTCTGCGGGACTCATGGCTGTCAGTGTAGATATCCCAGGGCCCTTGCCGGTTCGCCCTGGGTTATCGTCGGCCATGGATAGTTCTGGGGAGATCCGACGCCGCCAGATGCAAGAGAACGTGTCCGGGGCGCGGAGCGATGCCGGTCACATGGCGCGGGTGATCAGACGGCGAGTGCTGCACGATGTGAAGGCTGTGGCCAACACGTGGGCCCGGGCCAGGACACGCGCACCGACGCCGGCTTCGGTGGTGTTCTTGCGCGGCGGGGACAAAGCGGGAGGGGCCCCCTGGCCCGCGTTTCCCCCGCGGGGCTACCTCGGGCAGCTCGAGCCTGCCTTCCAGGACAAACTGGCCAGCGAGCGGGCGGGCGTGGAGCTCGAGGACTGTTCCTTCTATCACACCGCCTCCCTGTCCAATGGTGACGTGGTTCGGGGCCCGTGGGACCTGCGCGGGGCTGAGTCCGCGTACCTCGGCAACATCAACGTGGCCGGTGACCGGGTGTTGGAGCTCGGGCCGGCCACCGGCGCCCTCACCTACTACATGGAGGAGGAGGGGGCAGAGGTCGTGAGCTTTGACATCGGCTTTGATGTCTGCGCGGACATCTTGCCGAAACCCGGAGTTGACGAGCGGGAGCAGCAGATGAGTTTCATGGGCATGGTGGCCCAGGTGCAGAACTCCTGGTGGTATTTGCACAGGGATCGTGGGTCCCGGGCCAAGGTCGCCTACGGCAACATCTATGACATGCCCGGCGACCTGGGTACGTTCGACACCTCCGTATTCGGTGCGATCCTGCTGCATCTTCGTGACCCGTTTCTGGCCATGCAGCAGGCGGCAGCCCGTACCTCTCGGCGCATCGTCGTGACTGACGCCCTCCAGGACCCAACCCTCAATCGGGACGACAATCTCCTGCGGTTCGCTTCAGCCGGATTCGACAACCTGACCATTTGGTGGACCCTCACCCCCGGGACCGTCCAGCGGATGCTCCGACATCTGGGCTTCGACCGCATGACGACGACGTACTCGAGCCATCTCCACTACCTGGCGCACGACATGACCAAAGAGCCTGTCGAGATGGCGATGTTCACGGTGGTCGGCGAGAGGTCCCCGTAGCTGGCTGCCGTCGCTGGCATCCCGGTCCGATCAGGAGAAGCTGACCAGGTGGTAGTCCTTCTTGCCGCGCCGCAGGACCACGTAGCGGCCGGCCACCAGGTCATGGGTGCCCACCGCCAGGGCCGCGTCCTCGACCCGGCGGTTGTTGACCGAGACACCACCCTGGCCGACCAGGGTCCGGGCCTGTCCCTTCGAGCGGGCCAGTCCGGTCTCGACCAGCAGGTCCAGGAGGGAGAGCCCCTGCCCGTCCAGCCGGCTCCGGGGCACGATGGTCGAGGGGGCATCGGCGAAGACGTCGAGAAGGGATCGCTCGTCCAGCCCCGACACCTCTTCGCTGAACAGGGCCGCAGCTGCGTGCTCGGCCCGTTCCGTCTCGGATGCCCCGTGGACGAGGGTGCAAACCTGGCGGGCCAGCTCGCGTTGGCCCTCCCGCCGCTCGGGACGCTGGGCGGTGGCCTCGTCGAGAGCCATGATGGCCTCCCGGGGTAGGAACGTGAAGTAGCGGAGGTAGCTGCCGACCACCGCATCCTCGCTACGCAAGAAGAACTGGAAGAGCTGATACGCGCTGGTCCGCCCGGCGTCGAGCCAAACCGTGCCGGACTCGGACTTGCCGAACTTGGTCCCGTCGGCCTTCAGCACCAAGGGAGTGGTCAGACCCCACACTTCCTGGTGGCGGAGCTTCCGAACCAGTTCGATCCCCATGGTGATGTTGCCCCACTGGTCACTTCCTCCCAACTGGAGCCGACAGCCGAATTCGTCGTACAGGTGGAGGAAGTCCAAGGCCTGCAGGAGCATGTAGGTGAACTCGGTGTACGAGATGCCCTGGTCCGCTCGCGACAGGCGGGATTTCACCGAGTCCTTGGCCACCATCTGGTTGACGGTGAAGTGCTTGCCGACGTCGCGGAGGAAGTCGAACAGGCCCAGTCGGGCGAGCCAGTCGGCGTTGTTGAGCAGCAGCGCCCGTGTCCCACCGCGGTCGCCACCGAAGTCGATGAACCGCTCCAGTTGCCCGTGGATGCCCTTCAAGTTGGCCTGCAGCTCCTCCTCGGTGAGCAGCTGCCGTTCGTCGGACCTCCCGCCGGGGTCCCCGATGTATCCGGTGCCGCCCCCCGCCACCGCGATGGGACGGTGGCCGGCGAGCTGGAGCCGCCGGAGATTGCACACCTGCACCAGGTGACCCACGTGCAGGCTGTCGGCGGTCGGATCGAAGCCGCTGTAGGCAGTCAACCGGTCGGAGTCGAGGCGGTCCTCGAGGGCAGGGTCGGTGGTCTGGTGAATGAGTCCGCGAAAGCGGAGGTCCTCGGCGAGCTGGGCCATGGCCTCAGCCTGCCACGTCATCGGGCCGCGTTCGTCCCCGCCACTCGGTGGCCTCCATCACCGAAGGGGCCTCGGAGCCGGTCCTCCGGCTGACGGTGAAGGGCCGAGGGCTACCATCAGTTCCCGTTCGCGCCGGGACCGACAGTGCGCCGGATGAGTTCGACCATGACGAGGAGCTCGATGCCCAACCCTTATCTCCAAGGAAACTTCGCACCGGTCCACGAGGAGCGCAGTGACGACCACGAGCTCCCGGTGACCGGGGTCATTCCTCCCGATCTGAGCGGCCGTCTGCTGCGCAACGGGCCCAATCCCGCGGTCGCCCCCGTCGACGAGGCCGCCTACCACTGGTTCAGTGGTGACGGCATGATCCATTCGATCTCGCTGGCCGACGGTAAGGCCACCGGGTACCGCAACCGCTGGGTGAGGACCCGGGCCCTGGCCGCCAAGCTGGAGACCGCGGCGCCCAAAGGGCCGAGCGAACCGCTCGACGGTCCGGCCAACACCCACGTCATCCGCCACGGGGGCACCACCCTGGCGCTGGTCGAGTCGGGATTCCCGCATGCAGTCTCCCCCGATCTGAGCCGGGCCCGTGTGCACGACTTCGACGGGGGCCTGGCCTCGCCCATGACCGCTCACCCCAAGGTGGACCCGGCCACCGGTGAATTGATCTTCTTCGGCAGCGATGTCTTCGGGCCGCCATTCCTTCGCTACCACGTCGTCGATGCCGACGGGCTGCTGGTCCGCACCGAGGACATCGACATCCCCCGAGCCACCATGATCCATGACTTCGGGGTCACCTCCACCCGCGCCGTGTTCCTCGACCTTCCGGTCGTCTTCGACCTCGAGCTCGCCGGCCAGGGTCGCTCGCTCCCCTACCGGTGGATGCCGGAGGCCGGGGCCAGGGTGGGCGTGATGCCCCGCTCCGGGGGGAACGCCGACCTCCGCTGGATCGGCATCGACCCGGTCTACGCCTTTCACGTCCTCAATTGCTATGACGACGCCGAGTCGGTGGTGCTGGACGTCATTCGCTACAGCCGGGCGTTCGACACCGGACCGGGGGAAGCCATCGCCTCGGCCGCCCCGGCCCTGGCCCGGTGGACCATCAACCTGGCCACCAACCGGGTCTCCGAGCAACAACTCGACGACACCCCCGTCGAGTTCCCGAGGATCGACGCCGCCGTGGCCGGCCTGCCCCACCGCTACGGATACTGCACCCGCCTCGGGGACCGGGCGAACGAGCCGGCCCAGCACGGATTGGTGAAGTACGACCTCCAACGCGACGAGTCCACCCGCTACGAGCCCGGTGACGGCCGCGCCTCAGGCGAGCCCGTGTTCGTACGGGCTGCTGACGGTAGCGGCGAAGACGAGGGGTGGGTCCTCAGTGTCGTCTACGACGCCACCAGGGACGCCAGCGATCTGGTCATCCTCGACGCCACCTCGTTCGCGGGCCCGCCGGTGGCCACGGTCCACCTCCCGGCCCGGGTGCCCTTCGGCTTCCACGGATCGTGGGTGCCCACGGACTCCTGATCCTGGCCGGTGGGCCAGGTGACACCAGTTTCGCGACGGCCCGTGCGAAACTGGTGATCCCGTGGCGGGCGCCCCGGCACCGTTTGCCGGTGGATCGATCCCGATCAGATGCGCCGACACGGCCACCACCTTGGCACCCAGCGACCCACCTCCGCCGCGGTCATCCCGCCCATCCGGACGCTCCTCGGGGAGTCCCACAGGACAGCCGCGCGCCTCGACGCCGGCGGCCTCCGGCCGTCCCGGTGGCAGTCCCCAGTTTCCCGGGCCCATCCTGGGTGGGCAGGTGGCGGTCCCGTCGCGACGGGAACGGCGGCGGGCAAAACGACGGCGGCGGCGGCCCGCTGAGCGGGTCCTGCGCGGCTTCATCGGATTGGTCGTCGTCCTCCTGGTGGTGGCGGGACTGGGGTACGGGTACTTCCGCTATCAATGGAGCAAGGTGGTGTCCAACCCCTGCTCCACCTGTGTGGCCGCAGCCAATGGCCAGCCCTACAACGTGCTCCTCATCGGCTCCGACACGCGGGTCGGGGAGACGGCGGCCCAGGCCCAGCAGTTCGGAGACCAGTCCAACGCCGGGGGGCAACGGAGCGACACCATCAAGATCATTCACGTGGACCCCTCGGCCGGCACCGCGTCCTCGCTCTCCATCCCGCGGGACACCTATGTCACCCTGTCCGGCATGGAGGCGGGCACCCAGCTCTCGAGCCAGAACAAGATCAACTCGGCGTTCAGCAACGGCAACAGCGTGAAGACCGGCGCCGACGCCCTCATCCAAACCATCGAGAACACGTTCGGGATCCCCATCAGTCACTACATCTCCATCAACTTCTTCGGACTGGAGGACGCAGTCAACGCCCTGGGGGGGATCTCGATGGACTTCCCCTACCCGGTGCGGGACCACTACTGCGACCCCTCCACCGGCATCTGCCACAACAACTCGGGTCTCGACGTCCCGGCAACGGGATGTCAGGTTCTCAACGGCTCCCAAGCTCTGGCCCTGTCGCGCTCCCGCTACTTCCAGTACTACGCCAACGGCAGATGGGTCTCGGATCCCACATCCGACATCGGGCGGATCCCACGCCAGAACCTGATCATCTCGGCCGCGCTGAACAAGGCCAAGTCCACCTACAACCCGCTCAGACTGAACGCTCTCCTCACCTCGGTGGTCCACGATTTCAGCAAGGACGACGCGCTCTCCCCGAGCGACTTGTACGCACTGGCCGAGCGGTACAAAGCCTTCTCCGGTTCCCAACTGCTGGCCTACACCCTGCCCACCGTGGGCGCCTCGTCGGCGGCCGGATCCGTCGAGGTGGTCCAGCCCGACGGGCCCGGTGGGGCGGCACAGGTGATCACCCAGTTCCTCGGGGGCCCGATCGGGACGATCACCACTCCCCCGCTGAGCGCCTACGGCAATCCGCTCAGCCTCACGGTGCCGCCGACCACTGCCGCCCCGGCGACCACCACGCCTCCATCCTCCACGAAACACGGCTCGACCAGTCCGGCTGCCCCCACCATTCCCGTCTACGACCCCCGACCCTGCTAGCCCCCGACCCTGCTGGCGCCCACGAGCCCCGACACCCGGTCGGCCGACCGGACCTCACCCGGCAGCCGGTGCCGATCGCGTCTCGAGACCCTGGTCCACCGCGACGGTGATGGCGGCGTTGATGCGTCGGTGAATGGCTACGTTCTCCGAGCGATCGGGGAGCCGCACCCGGATCACCGACAGGCGGCCGCTCGTCAGCGAGCCATCCAGTGCATCCTCCAACTCCGAGCTACCGACGTCCCCACCCACCTCGTCCACCGGCCAGCCGAACGAGGCGGCCACGGCGGCGACGTCCGGGGCTTGCGGCGTCCCGAACAGCGTGTCGAACGCATCCGGATCCAGGGCCAACGCCGCATCGAGGAACGAGAAGATCCCTCCGCCGGAGTTGTCCGCCACCACCACGGTCAACGGAGCGGTGAAGCCGGGGGCGTGCACGAGGGCGGAGACGTCGTGGAGAAAGGCCAGATCGCCGACGAGTGCCACCGTCGGACCCGAGGAACCGATGGCCACACCCAGCGCGGTGGACACAACCCCGTCGATCCCGTTGGCCCCCCGGTTGGACAGAACCCTCGGGGGGAGCTCCCGTGGGGCGGCGAACGCCTCGACGTCGCGGATGGGCATCGAGGAGGACACCACCAACGTCGACTCGGCCCGAAGATGCGCGACCAGGCGGCGAGCCAGCGAGGGCTCGCTGAGCCGGCCGTGGCCCTCCCCGATTCGGGGCCCCGCCCGCATCCCCAGGGTGTGACCGATGGCCTTCTGGGCGCGGGCTTCGGCATCCCGCCAGTCGATCATCCAGCCGCTCCGGCCGGCGGTCTCGGGGCCGGTCGGCGTCATCCCCTCCAGGCTCCGCCTGGCCTCCATGCAGAAGAGGGAGGGATCGCATCGGACGAACGCGGCGGCGCGGCGGTCGGGATCGGGCCAGCGTCCCCACGGGTCGACCACCGTGACATGGGTGCCAGCCTCGGCCGCCGAGGACAGGAACGCATTGACGACCTTGGACGCCCACCGTTCGCCCAGGCACAGCACGGCGTCGGGAATGTGCGAATGGGCGAACCGCTCTGACCGCAGCAGGCCGTCGCCGGCCCCGACGACCGTGGGCCCGGGCCGGCGCAGTCCCGAGCCAGGATCGGCCAGCAGCGGCCATCCGAGGCCGACGGACAGGTCGTGCACCGCGGTCGGATCGCCGCACCCGGCGCCGGCCACGATCAGGCCACGGCGTCCCGGGCGGAGCCAGCCCGACGCCACCAGCGCCTGAACGATTCCCTCGGGGGGAGGGACAGGGCCCGATCGGACCTCGTGCCAGGGCCGGTCCTCGGGACGACCCGAACTCACCCCGCCGGCCACCGGGTCGCCCAGCAACGGCTCCCGGAACGGCAGGTTGAGATGGACCGGGCCCGGTCCTTCCGGGCTCGACACCGCCGCGGCCACCGCCCGGGACGCCAGCGAACGCCAGGAGGCCCGCGAAGCGGGTGTGGCCACCGCCGGGTCGCAGAACCACCGGGGGCTCCGCCCGAAGAGGTGGGCTTGGTCGATGGCCTGGGGGGCGCCCACGTCGCGGAGCTCGGGAGGCCGGTCGGCGGTGCAGGCGATCATGGGGACCCCGGCGAGGTCCGCCTCCACCACGGCTGCGTGCAGCTCGACGGCTGCGGTGCCGCTGGTGGTCACGACCAGGGCGGGGTGCCCGGTGGCCTTCCCGATCCCGAGGGCGGTGAATCCCGCCGAACGCTCATCGAGGCGCACGTGCACGGCCATGCCGGGATGGGCGGCCAAGGCCACGACCAAGGGCGTGGACCGCGAGCCCGGGCACAGCACCGCATGGACCACCCCGCCGCGCACCCACTCATCGACCAGGGTGGAGGCAAAGGCGGCCTGGATGTCGGCATCCCCGGGGGGGTCGCCTGCCGTCGGTACGCTCACCGGAGTCCCCCATGTCGCCGGCCACTCCACCAACGATCCCGCCTCCCGCGCCCCGGTCCTCTACGGCCCTGCACACCGAGACCACCGGAAGGGGGCCCCGCCTGGTACTGGCCCACGGGTTCACCCAGACGGGACGGGTGTGGGGGTCGATGGACGACGATCTGGCCCGGGACCATGAGGTCGTGCGCGTCGACCTTCCCGGCCACGGCGCCTCGTCGGCGGTGGCCGCGGGCCTGGCCGACGGGGCCCTGCTGCTCGGCGAGGCCGGCGGGCAGGCGACCTACGTCGGCTACTCGATGGGCGCCCGGTTCTGCCTTCATCTGGCGCTGGCCCGGCCGGCGCCGGTGGTGGGCCTGGTCCTGATCTCGGCAACGGCGGGGATCGACCTGCCGGCCGAGCGCCTGGCCCGTCGCCGGACCGACGAAGCCATGGCCGAGCAGCTCGACCCGACCGGCGGACCGGCGTCGACCGCCACCCCGGTCGAGACGTTCATCCGCCGATGGCTCGAGGGGCCGCTGTTCGCCGGCATCAGCCCCGAGGCCAGCGGGTTGGGCCAGCGGCTGGCCAACACGGGCCCCGGGTTGGCGTCGAGCCTCCGCTTGGCCGGGACGGGGACCCAGCCGGCGTTGTGGGGTCGACTCGGGGAGCTGACCATGCCGGTGCTGATCATCACCGGCGGTAGCGACGAGAAATTCACCGCCCTGGGCGGGCGCATGGCCGCCGCCATCGGGCCGAACGCCACCCATGCCGTGGTGGCGGGCACCAACCATGCACCGCACCTGCAGCGGCCCCGAGAGGTGGCCGCGCTGGTGCGCGGGCAGACGCGTCCGGTGGCCCGATAGGGACGCCGAGCGCACCTCAAGGAATCCAGAACCACAGGGAGACCGACATCAGCACGCCGAACGCCAACTGCAGCCGCCCGGTGGCGGCCAGGACCGGGAGCAGTGCCCGGCCCGAGGCGTCGCTGTTGACGATCCGGATCGGCGTGGCGGCCAGGGGCACGGCGGCCAGAGGGAGGAAGGCGATGCCGGGCCGAAGGGCATGCACGGCACCGGTGACCGACACCAGGCCCCAGACGGCCACCCCGACCAAGGGCAGCACCAGGCACGCCACGTAGAGGAGACCGGCGGGACGACGCCCGACCCGAACCGCCAGCGTGCGCTTGCCGCTGTGGATGTCCGTCTCGATGTCCCGGAGGTTGTTGGCCAACAGCAGGGCGGTGGCCAGCAGGCCGACGGCCACGGCGGCGAACCACACCACCGGGAGATCGACGTGGAGCGTCTCGACGTAGAACGTGCCCACGGTGGCGACCAGCCCGAAGAAGACGAAGACGAAGAGCTCGCCCAGTCCCGCGTAGCCGTACGGGCGGGGGCCACCGGTATACAGCCAACCCGCGGCCAGGCACGCTGCCCCCACCAGGAGGACCCACCACGAGGTGGCCCAGGCCAGGACCAGCCCCACCGCACCGGCCACAGCGAAGGCGATCAGCGCGGCCCGCTTGACCGCCGAGGGAGGGGCCAGGCCCGACGCCACCAGCCGGACGGGTCCGACCCGGGCGTCGTCGGTGCCACGGATCCCATCGGAGTAGTCATTGGCGTAGTTGGTGCCCACTTGGATGGCCAGCGCCACCACCAACGCCCCCACGGCCCGCCACCAGAATGTCTGCCCGGGACCCAGGCGAATGGTCGTCACCGAGGCGTAGGCCGCCCCCCGGTGGGTGATCACCGAGTAGGTGCGGACCCGGGAGGCATGGGCGGCCGCCGTCCCTACCAGCACTGGCACCAGGGCGGCGGGGAGCGTGCGGGGACGGGCGCCGAGCACCCAGCGCTTGACCGGGCCCGGGACGGCGGCGGCGCGGGGAGGGGCGCCGTCCGTGGTCACGACGGCGACCGCAGAGGTCGACCGGCGATCACGGCCGACGGGGAAAGCGACCGAAGTCCGGGGCCCGGTGCTGCTGGAAGGCGTTGCGCCCCTCTTGGCCCTCCTCGCTCATATAGAACAGCATGGTGGCATCACCGGCGAACTGCTGGAGCCCGGCCAGCCCGTCGTCCGCCGCATGCAGGCCTCCCTTGATCATCCGCAGCGCCAGCGGCGACAACGACAGCATCTGGCGACACCAGGCGACCGTCTCCCGCTCGAGCTCGGCCAACGGCACCACCTCGTTGACCAGACCCCAGTCGAGGGCGGTGGCGGCGTCGTACTGGCGGCACAGGAACCACACCTCCTTGGCCCGCTTGAGGCCGATGGTGCGAGCCAGGAGGCTGGCCCCGTAGCCGCCATCGAAGCTCCCCACCTTGGGCCCGGTCTGGCCGAACCGCGCATTGTCGGCGGCGATGGTCAGATCGCACACCAGGTGGAGAATGTGACCGCCGCCGATGGCGTAGCCGGCCACCATGGCCACGACCGGCTTGGGCAGGCGGCGGATCTGGACCTGGAGGTCGAGGACGTTGAGGCGGCCGATCCCCTGCTGGGCCACGGCGTCGTCCCCGAGGTACCCGTCGTCCCCCCTGATCTTCTGGTCACCGCCGGAGCAGAAGGCGTCATTGCCCTCGCCGGTGAGGATGACCACCCCGATGGACGGGTCGTCCCTGGCCACGGCGAAGGCGTCGGCCAGCTCGAACAGTGTCTGGGGCCGGAAGGCGTTGCGGACCTCCGGTCTGGCGATGGTCAGCTTGGCCATCCCATCGGCCACGTCATAGTGGATGTCCTTGTAGGCGCGGCGGCGGTCCCAGTCCGGAGGAGGACGGTCCCGGAACCGGTCCACCGGGTCCACCGGCGGGCCCGTGATGGCCGTCTCCTGCGAGGCGACGGTGCGAGCACTGCCTCCGTCGGCCCTCTGCCTGGCAACCATTCGACCATTCACTCCTAGAGTCGTTACTCGGACGGTCGCCTAGGCTACCCCCATGCCGGAGTTGGTAGCGCTCGATCTGCCGGCCGGCCCGGGGTTCGTGGATGCGCTCCGCTGCGTGTGGGACGCCGGAGATGCTGTGCTCCCCATCGACCCCCGGCTACCGGCTCCCGCCGTCAGCGCGGTGTTGGGTGCCCTGCGGCCGTCGCGGGTGGTGGACCCGGAAGGCGCCCACGCCCGTCCCGATGGGGTGGCGACGGAGGCAGGCGACGCCCTGGTCGTGCCCACCAGCGGCACCACCGGCTCCGCCAAGGGAGTGGTCCTGACCCACGACGCCGTCACGGCCTCGGCCCTGGCCACGTCGGCGCGACTGCTGGTGGACCCCGACCGCGACCGGTGGCTGGCCTGCCTGCCCCTCGCCCACATCGGTGGGCTGGCCGTGGTGGCCCGGGCCCTCGTCACCGGCACGCCGTGCACGGTGCTCGAGCGCTTCGATGCCGCTGCCGTCGAGGACCAGGCACGCGCCGGCGCCACCCTGGTGGCACTGGTGGCCACGGCCCTGGGTCGCACCGACGTCTCGGGGTACCGGGCGGTGCTGCTGGGTGGCGCGGCTCCACCCGTGCAGCTGGAGGCCAATGTCATCACTACCTACGGCATGACCGAGACCGGTTCCGGAGTCGTCTACGACGGGAGGCCGCTCGACGGGGTCGACCTGCGCATCGACGGCACCGGGGCCACCGGCGAGGTGATGGTCCGCGGGCCGATGTTGCTGCGCGCCTACCGCGACGGGACCGATCCCCGGGTTTCCGGGGGGTGGTTCCCCACCGGGGACGCCGGCCGCCTGGAGCCGGACGGGACCCTGACGGTGTTCGGGCGCATCGCCGACGTCATCGTCAGCGGGGGTGAGAAGGTGTGGCCGGCGCCCGTCGAGCGCCTGTTGGCCGGCCATCCCGGCGTGGGCCAGGTTGCGGTCTGGAAGCGACCCGACCCCGAATGGGGCGAACGAGTGGTGGCATGGGTGGTGCCGGCCGACCCGGCCGCGCCGCCCGGTCTCGACGAGCTGCGGGACATGGTGGCCTCGGCGATGGCCCCGTGGTCCGCACCCCGAGAGCTCGAGGTGGTTGCCTCGCTCCCCTGCACCCCGAGTGGCAAGGTCCGCCGCGCCGACCTCGTCTGAGTCGGCCCGGCGCTGAGGTGTCCCGCGGCCCAGCCGGGTCGGGACCATGGACTAGGAGACCCCGCCGCTGGCGATGCACAGCGCCCCGCCGTCGACGACCATCGTGTGCCCCGTGATCCACGAGGCCGCATCCGAGCACAGGAACAGTCCGGCCTTGGCGATGTCGTCGGCCTCCCCCAGGCGGCGGAGTGGCAGTCGACGGGCGATCGCATCCCCGGCGGGCTCCCACAGGGCGCGGGCGAACTCGGTCTTGACCAGGCCGGGAGCCAGGGCGTTGACCCGGACCTTGGGCCCGAGCTCGCCGGCCAGCTGGCTCGTCAGGTGGATCACCGCCGCCTTGGTCACGTTGTACCAACCGATTCCGCCCTCCACCGACAGCCCGCCGATGGAGGCCAGATTGAGGATGACCCCGCCGTGGTCGGCCATGCCCGAGCGCCACGCCGCCTGGGACCACTCGAGGTACCCGGACTGGTTGACCCTCACCGTCTTGTCCGCCCGGGCCGTGTCGAGATCGATGATGGGCCCGTAGTAAGGATTGGTGGCCGCGTTGTTGACCAGGATGTCGACCGAGCCGAATCGTCCCACGGTGGCCGCCATGCAGAGCGCGGCCTGCTCGGGGTCACCGGCATTGGCCACGTGCCAATCGACCTCCCCCGCCCTGGAGCCGTTGGCGGAGGAGATCTCGGATACGGCCTGGGCCAGGGCGTCGCCCTTGCGCGACGAGATCATCACCGACGCCCCCGCGGCGGAGAAGGCAAGGGCGATGGCCTCACCGATGCCACGCGAGGCCCCCGTGACCAGAGCCGTCTTTCCGTCCAGTCGGAGTTCCATGGCGAATCACTCTAGGCATCGGGCCACGCCGGAATCTGTCCGACGCCCCATCGACGTGAGAACGTTCCCCCACAGCGATGGTGGCCCGACGATTCGATTCGGTGGGAACAGCCGGCGCGGCGGGGACGGACCCGCACTGCCGCCGGTGGGGTCTTCGCCCGCTCAGCAGGTCTTCTGGGCGATGGTGATGGTCGGATTGCCGGCGGCGGTGGGAACGTAGGGATCGACCGCCGACTTGGTGGTGAAGCGGTCTCCGATCCAGTGCAGCATGTCCGCGAAGCTGGGCGCGATCACGCCGGCGTGGCTCTGGCCCGAGTACACCCACCGCTTGGTGGGCTGGCCGATCTGACACAAGTGGCTCTGGAGGAGCTGGGTGGAGATCACCGGGATCTGCTCGTCGTTGCCCCCTTGGATGATCAGCAACGGGGTCGAGGTCTTCCTCGTGAAGGACTCAGGGTCATTGGCCGAGAGGATCTTGGCCCACTCCGGAACTCTGAACGGGTTCTGCGGGATGAGATCCGCCAGGGAATGGTGCGGGGTGGCGGCCACCGCGGCGTCGACCACCCCTTTCACGTAGCTGGAGCACCCCTGGTCGAGCGCGGGGACCAACGCTGCTGCCGCCGGGGTGATGATCTTGGCCAAGGGGGCCCGAAGGTTCCCGTAGTAGCTGTTGAACGAGCCCGCCACCATCAACAGGTAGTAGTCGAACGGACTGGTCACCAGGAAGTTGTACAGATAGGGGAACTGGGAGGGCGGGGCGCCGGCCACCACGCCGCGCAGGTGGAGGTCGGGAAGGTCCCGGTGGCCGTAGAGCGAGAACATGGCGGTCTGGCCTCCCTCGGAGTGCCCCCAGACCACATACGAGGAGCTCAGTGACGCCGATGGAAGGGCGCGGGCCGCCTCGACGATGTTGACGGTGTCCTCGGCAGCCGAGGCACCGACGATGTAGGGCATCAGCCCGGGCGTCCCCTCACCCTGGTAGTCACTGGCCGTCACGGCGTAGCCCGCCGCCACCAACTGGTTGACCCCGGGGATCTGCGACGATCCGGCCAGGCTGGGGGCACAGATGTCTGCCATCCCATTGGTGCCGTGGCCCCAGGTGATGACCGGCCACCCGCCGGTGGGCGGCGTCCCGTCAGGGACGGCGACCATCCCGGTGACCGGGACCAGGGAACTCCTTGGCCCGGTCGACTTGTACATCACCCGGTACAGGGTGGCGCCCACCAGGTTCGGGTCGGGGACGACCTCGGACTTGATGAGGGTACCCGCCGGTCCACTCGGCAGTGGTTGGGGAACGCTGTAGAAGGAGGGGAGGCCGGGCGGCGCCGGAATGTCGGGCTGGGCTGCCGAGGCGGCGGCACCGGGCACCACCGCCGAGGCGCCCAGGAGGAGGCCGAGGGCCACGGTCGTCAGCCGAACGTAACGAAAGCGCACGCCACTCCCCCCGGGGTCGTTCGCCAGCCGACCGATGCCGACCGCAGAGCAGGAACACTATCGCCCCACAGGCCGGGGAAGTGGACCGACCGACGGCGTTGACCGGGTTCCCCTCAGTGGCCCTAAGTTTGACGTCGGGTGGGCCCCCACTGCTCCTCTTCGACCATGACCAAGGTTCGACCATGACCAAGGATCTCCGTTGCCTCTGATCAGAGACGTGCCGCCGCGGGAGTTGTCGCCCTATCTACGACAACACCGGGACAACCCCGTGGACTGGTACCCATGGGGCGACGACGCCTTCGACCGCGCCGGCCAGGAGAACCGGCCGATCTTCCTGTCCATCGGCTATTCGGCCTGCCACTGGTGTCATGTGATGGCTCACGAGTCGTTCGAGGACCCCGCCACTGCCGACGTGCTCAATTCGTCGTTCGTCAGCATCAAGGTCGACCGTGAGGAGCGACCGGACGTGGATGCCGTCTACATGGAGGCCGTACAGGCCATCACCGGGTCGGGGGGGTGGCCGATGAGCATGTTCTTGACGCCCGACCGGAGGCCGTTCTTCGGCGGCACGTACTTCCCGCCCGACGATCGGCGCGGCGCGCCGTCGTTCCGGACCATCCTGGGCGCCGTGACCGACGTGTGGGACAACCGTCGCGACGACGCCGAGCAGCAGGCCGACGAACTTTCGCGCGCCATCGCCTCGCGTTCGGTCGTCCGGGCATCCGGCGGCGGGTCCTCGTTCTTTCCTGCTTCCGACGAACGCCCAGGCGGCGGTCGGGCCGATCTGTTGACCCCGGCCATGGACGAGCTGTCCCAGCGCTTCGACCCGGAATGGGGAGGGTTCGGCGGCGCTCCCAAGTTTCCCCAACCGACCCTGGTGGACATGGCGTTGTGCCATTCGATTCGCCACCGAGGGGATCCGGCTGGAGACCACTCGGCCCAGATGGCCACCGCCACCCTCGACGCCATGGCCGCCGGAGGCATCCACGATCACCTCGGGGGCGGATTCGCCCGCTACTCCACGGACCGGGAATGGCTGGTCCCGCACTTCGAGAAGATGCTCTACGACCAAGCCGGCCTCTTGCGTGCCTATCTCCACGGATGGCAGGTGACCGGGCGCGAGAACTACCGACTGGCCATGGAGGGGATCGTCGACTATGTCGGGCGCGACCTCACCACCTCGGCCGGGGGCGTGTGTTCCGCCGAGGATGCCGATTCCGAGGGAGTCGAGGGCCGGTTCTACGTGTGGTCCCCATCACAGATCTCCCGGGCCATCGCCCAAGGGCACGACGCCGGCGCCGCGTCGTCCATCGACGAGGTGACCGCCGGCGTCACCCAGTGGTTCGGCGTGACCGACGGTGGCAATTTCGAAGGCAGCTCCATCCTCCGTCGACCGGTCGGGGAACCGCTCGGCGGGCCCGAGGCCGTGGAGACCGGGCGGACCCTGCTGTTCGAGGCGCGCCGTTCCCGCGTCAGGCCCGGCCTCGACGACAAGGTCCTCACCGAGTGGAACGCCATGTACGCGTCGGCTCTGGCCGAGGCAGCCGCCGCGACCGGCAACTCGGCCTGGGGGGATGCTGCCGTGGCCATCGGAGAGTTCCTCCTGGGCAATCTCCTCGGGGCCGACGGCCGATGGCGGCGCAGCTGGCAGCAGGACGGAGGGGCCCGCCACCTGGCGTATGCCGCCGACCATGCCTGGCTCATCGACTGCTTCACGCGGCTGGGCGAGCTCACCGGCGAGGCCCGGTGGACCGATCGCGCCGCCTCGACGGCGGACGCCCTGCTGGCGCTGTTCGGGGACGAGGAGCAGGGAGGCTTCTTCACCACCGGACACGATGCCGAGGCGCTCATCGTCCGGACCAAGGACATCTTCGACGGCGCCACTCCCTCGGCCAATGCGGTGGCTGCGCTCTCCCTGGCCCGCCTGGGCTCGCTCACCGGGGTGGCGGGCTACACCGACGCGGCTCGTCGTGTGGTCGACATGTTCGGCGAGCTGCTGACCGAGCACCCGACCGCATTTGCCCACACCGTGCTCACGGCCGATCTCCTGTTGGGCGGGTTCACGGAGGTCGTGGTCGCCGGGGATCGCCCCGATCTGTTGGAGGTGGTGCGCAGCACGTGGAGGCCCGGGGTCGTGCTGGCCTGGGGCGAACCGACCTCGTCACCCCTCT
>DASZGT010000252.1:0-1963 GCA_035938575.1 Acidimicrobiales bacterium | reverse complement strand
CCGCCAGATCTCCCGGCCCTCGGCCCAGCGATAGGTGGGGAGGATCACCGTGCTCAGACGCATGAGCGCGAATCTAGGTTGTTGGTCGAGGCGTCGGCGCCGACGGGCGTGGGTGCGCCCAGGTCACCACGGCCGTCCGGTCGGTGTGCCGGTCCTCTTGTCCGTCCGACCCCCACCGTTCATGATCGACGTATGGACATCGACCACATCAGAGCCCGATTTCGCCGGCTCCACCTCGACGGAACCTTCATCATGCCCAACCCGCACGACCTCGGGTCCTGTCGGCTCCTGACCTCGCTCGGTTTCGAGGCGCTCGCCACCACCAGCGGGGGATTGGCGGCGTCGCTGGGACGACAGGACATGACGGTGAGTCGCCATGAACTGGTGGACCATGTCCGGGCCCTGTGCCGGGCTACCGACCTCCCGGTCAACGTCGATGCCGAACGGTGCTTCCCCGACAGCCCGGGAGGGGTGGCCGAGACGGTGGAGCTGTTGGCCGAGGCCGGGGCCGCCGGGTGCTCCATCGAGGACTGGAACCCCGAGACCCAGGAGATCGAGCCGGCGACGGTGGCCGTCGACCGGGTGGCCGTGGCTGCCGACGCCGCCGACCGGGTGGGGCTCGTGCTGACGGCACGGGCCGAGAACCACCTGCGCGGCCAGGACGATCTGGACGACACGGTCACGCGGCTGGCGGCCTACGCGGCAGCCGGGGCCCATGTCGTCTACGCCCCCGGTCTGAAGGACCTGACGGCCATCGGTCGGGTCGTCGAGGAGACCTCCGCCCCGGCCAACGTCCTCCTCGTCCCCGGCGGACCCTCGGCGCCCCGGCTGGCCGCCGTCGGCGTCCGACGGATATCGGTCGGGAGCTCGCTGGCCCGGATCGCCTACGGGGCCTTGGTCGAGGCCGCAGAGCAATTGCAGGACACGGGATCGTTGCCACCCGATGCTCCGTACCTGAGCCGGGCCCGGGCCGACGGCGCCTTTGCCGCCCCCCGGGCCTGACTTCGCCTGCGGGCAACCGGGGGGCACCGGCGCCGCCGGTCCACCACGTACTTCACCCGCTACCGCCTGGCGCCCCGCAGTCTGAGGGCGGACCGGGTCAGACGGCGCCGCCCCGGCGGCTCTCGACGGTGACCCCGACGGCGGCCGAGACGATGAGGGCCGCAGCCAGCGGGGCCATCCACAATCCGAACACGAAGGTCAGCGCAGCGAACATGGCCCCCATGCCGAGGATGAACGGCCAGATGCTCGAGCCGGGGAACGAGTCGACGGCCCCGGCCCCCTCGGCGATCGACCCTTCCGGATCGTCGTCCAGCCGGGGCTTCATCTTGTACGACCACCAGAGGTAGTACGAGCCAGGCAGCAACCCGAGCAGCGCCGACCCCATGAGCATCAGGAACCCGGCGTCCTCGTAGCTGGTGAACCAGTAGACGACACCGATGACGGCGAAGAAGATTCCCGTTCCGGCCAAGAAGACGGCACTGATCCTCATGAGGGTGCTCCGACCGGCTCTTTGTCGTCCGAGGGACCAGGTGAGCGTTTGCTGTGGGTGACCAGCGTCCGATGCTCGGGGTGGTTGTAGTCCCAGGTGGGCCGTTCCGAGCGGATGGGCGGAAGGTGGGTGTAGTTGTGGTGGGGCGGCGGCGACGAGGTGAACCACTCGAGTGCGTGGCCGTCCCACGGGTTGTCACCGGCCGGCACCGGATTCCTCCACGAGGTGTAGAGGTTGACCAGAAAGAACAGGAAGGAGGCCCCGATGATGAAGGCTCCCACGGTCGAGATCACGTTGAGCCCCGTCCAGCCGTTGTCGGGCCGGTAGTCAGCCACCCGCCGGGGCATGCCGTAGAGGCCGACCAGGTACTGGGGCATGAACGTGAGCCAGAACCCGATGAACAACCCCCAGAAGTGCCACTTGCCGAGCCGGTCGCTCAGCATCCGCCCGAACATCTTGGGGTACCAGAAG
>DASZGT010000251.1:0-8813 GCA_035938575.1 Acidimicrobiales bacterium | reverse complement strand
GGGTCGTAACGCTGTTGCACCTTGCTCAGCTCCATGAGCACCCGGCCACTTCCTCTCGCTGCGAACAGCGCAGGTCGGTGGGGGCCGAGGTGTCGAGCATCAACCGGAACCGTGTCAAGCAACTACTGAAACTGCAGCAGGCATCACCCGGAACTCATTCCCAGAGGATCAACCGAACATCTACACAGCCACTGGAGCCTGTGCACGATAACGGTTGATGGTTCCCACATCAGTAACGGTTGACGGTTGACACTCCGTTTCAATATTTCTAGTGGATTTCTGCTCGCTTCTTTCGCACCACCCCCTTGGAGGTGCGCAGCACCGTCTTGAGGAGCTCGTTGCCGGACCATGCCTCCAACAGCTTCTCGGTCACCCGGACGTCGATGGTCTGGCCGCTCCGGTGCCTGCCCACGCTGAGGACCTGATTGGAGACGGAGATGGTGCCGACGGCCGAGACCGTTCGGGCCACCCAGTCGTCTCCCGAGCGGTCCTCTCGGAGACGGGTGAGGTCGAGCGCCGGCATCGGTGCGCCGTCGTCCCGTCCGGCATAGAAGCGCTCGTGTGGGGTGAGCATGCCCAGACTCTGGTGGGGTCGCTCCGTGTTGTACTCGTCGATCCACGTGTCGAGGGCCTTCTGAGCGGTCCGGAGACCGGAGAAGATCTGGCCTCCTAGGAACTCCTGGCGGAAGGTGCGGTGGAACCGCTCCACTTTCCCCGTGGTGGTCGGGGATGCCGGGGCGGTGAGCCGGTGAGTGATGCCGTTCTCCCGGCAGATCTTGTCGAAGAGCACCTCGGTGGGTTTCAGGCCGAACCGGTTGGTGAAGACCTTGCCGTTGTCGGTCAGGATCTCCTCGGGCACCCCGTGGCGTTCCAGCGCAGCCCCGAAGTAGCCGCACACGGGCCGGGCCGTGGCCCGGACCATGATGCCGGCGCAGACGCAGAACCGGGAGTGGTCGTCCACCCCGGTCAGGACCTTGCACTCGGTGCCGTCCTCCAGGAGCACACCGCCGACCACGTCCATCTGCCAGAGCTCCATGGGGCGGCCCCGCTCCCAGCGTTTGTAGGTCGGGAGGCGCTTGCGCTTGGACTTGGGCTCGATCTGGCCGTGCCGGACCAGGGCCCGATAGACGGCCATGTGGGAAGGGACCTCTCGTGTCCGCTCGCGCTCCAGCTGATGGGCCAGACGGATCGGTCCCCAGCTCGGGTGTTGGCGACGCATCTCGAGGACGCGGGCCTCGATGGCCGGGGCCATCTGATGGGGGCACGATTTCGGCCGGTGTGACTGGTCGGCCAGGTCCTCGAGGCCGCCCTGTTCGTAACGTCTGAGCCACGAATAGACGCTCTGTCGGCTCACGCCATAGGCCTCGGCCACCTCGGTCACCGTGAGGCCGTCTCGAATGACGCCCAGAACGGCGTCGTAACGCTGTTGCACCTTGCTCAGCTCCATGAACACTCGGCCACCTCCTCTCGCTGCGAACAGCGGAGGCCCGGTGGGGCCGGAGTGTCAAGGATCAGCCGTTACTACGACAAGCATCAGCCGTAGTCGTGTCCAGCATCAGCCGTTATCGATCCGTCAAGGATCAGGCGTGGTCGTACAACGCCAGTGTGCCCACGGCAGGATTTGAACCTGCGACACCTCATTTAGGAAACGAGTGCTCTATCCCCTGAGCTACGTGGGCCCGACCCGGATCCACGAGTCTAGGTCTCTCAACCGAACCGCTTGGGGCTGGCCGGTCCTTCGCCAGAACACCGGGTAGAGCCGATCTCCTCTGTCGGGCTCGAAGAACGAGCAGGCCGAACGAGTCCGATTGACCGCCGGACGCCCTACGATCGACGGCACGGGCCGATTACACACGGAGAAGATGCAATGAGCCAGACTGATGATTGGTCACCCGACGAGCCCTCAGGCGCGGAGCCGTTCGAGCAGGGTGACGAAGCGTTCGATGATCAGACCCAGCTCGATTCGGAGTTCCTCGAGTCGGTCGAGCTTGATCCTTCGCTCGATCCGACCTTGCAGGTTGACGACCGTGAGCTCCGGGAGGCGGGCGCCGTGTTCGATGATCCCGAAGCGATGGTCAGGCTCGACGGTGGCATCGACGACCCTGACGGCCTCGGGGAGCCCAGCCAACGCCAGCGCGTACAAGCAAGCGATGACGAGGGGTGGGACCTCGATGCTCCGGAAGTGGCCGGGGAGGAAGACCCTGATCCGGATGTGAACCAGAACTAGAGCGATGATCCAAACGGGCTCGGGCTGAAACCTGCAGAGCCGACGAGGTCGGCCGGCTGAGCTCAGACCGGTTCGCCCTCTGTCACCAGCACGCACCGGGTCCCGCTGTAGATGGTGGGCATGCACTTGTTGCAATGGATGCACCGGCCCTCGCATCGCTCACCCTCCTCCCATCGTCGGACCAGGTCCGGCTCCCGCAGCAGAGCCCGGGCCATGGCCACGAACGTGAACCCTTCAGAGAGAGCTCGCTCGACGGTGTCCAGTCGGTTCACTCCGCCCAGCAGGATGAGAGGGATCGAGACGGCGTCCAGGAACTGTCGGGCATAGGGAAGGAAGTACGCCTCCTCGAATGGGTACTCCTTTAGAAATCGTGATCCCACCGCCTTGAATCCGAGCCGCAAGGGACCCGGCAGGGTGGCTCCGAACTCGCGCCGGGGTGCGTCTCCCCGGAACAGGTACATCGGATTGGACAGCGAGCTCCCTCCGGTCAACTCGAGCGCGTCGAGGGCGCCGTCGGACTCGAGCATTCGGGCGAACTCGATGCTCTCGTCCAACCACAGTCCGCCTGGCACTCCGTCGGCCATGTTCAGTTTTGCCGTCACCGCCAGCCGATCACCGACCACATCCTTGACGGCGTTGACCACCTCACGGGGGAAGCGGGCCCGATTGGCCAAGCTGCCCCCCCACTGGTCGGTTCGCCGATTCAACTTGGGGCTGAGGAAGGCACTCAGGAGGTAGTTGTGACCGAGGTGGATCTCGATGCAGTCGAACCCCGACTCCACTGCGATCTCGACACCTCGTCGGTAGTCGTCGGTGATCCGTGCCATGTCCCGCTCGGAGACCGCTCGGGTGACCTCTCCGGTCGGGCTGAACCGGCGCGACGGGGCCAGCGAGGGCGATTTGTTGGAACGCCCGTTGGCCACGGGCCCGGCGTGTCCGATCTGGGCGGAGGCGGCGGCCCCCGACCCGTGGATGGCATCGGTCAGCCGGCGCAAACCGAGGGGGGATTCCTCTCCCAGCAGCACGCAATGGCGATCGGTGCGACCCTCGGGCGAGACGGCCAGATAGGCGACGGTGGTCATGGCGGCCCCACCCCCTGCCACCCGCTGATGGAACGCGATCAGCTCGTCGGTGATCACCCCCTTGGGTGTCGCCCCTTCGAACGTCGCCGCCTTGATGATCCGGTTCTTCAGTGTGATCGGGCCCAACCGGGCGGCGCCGAAGACGGACGGTGTGGCGCTTCCGTCGGTGTCGGTGTCCGCCGTCACGTGTCGCCGAGCCTTGCCATCACACCGATCATCCCGCCGCCGACACGCCGAAGGCGCTGAGGGCCCGGGTGACCGCGTCGGTCAGGGTCGGATGACACACCATCAGGTCGGGTAGCCACGGGTCTGCCTGCGAGTAGCGAAGGGGCGAGCCGTCGAGGCGGCCGGCATGGAGCCCGCTGGCCAGGGCCACCGCCACGGGCGCAGCTGAGTCCCACTCGTACTGGCCGCCGGCATGGACGTAGACCTCGGCCTCGCCGCGAATGACGGCGGCGATCTTGGCCCCTGCAGATCCCATGGGGATGACGGTCGCCCCCAGACGCTCGGCGATGAACGATGAGAACTCCGGAGGTCGCGTGCGGCTCACGACCATGCGCGGCGCCGCCGCGGGAGTAGGGAGTGGTGGGGGTTCCCCCGTCCCCAACACCAGATCAAGTGCGGGAAGAGCCACCGCACCCACCATTGGATCGCCGTCAATGGCCAGCGCTACGTGCACAGCCCAGTCCTCTCGGCCTTCCGAGTACTCACGGGTCCCATCCAGTGGATCGATGATCCAGACCCGACCCCTTTCGGTGCCCAGTGCCTTCGATTGGTCTGCTTCTTCGGAGCGGACCCGATCCGTCGGAAACAGGTCGACAAGGCGTTCCGTGAGGAGCTGGTGCGAGAGTTGATCGCCTTCCTTGCCGAGGGACCCGCCCTGTTCCGACCGGGAGCGAAGTTCCATCAGCCGTATTCCGGCTGCGCGCGCCAACTCGGCGGCCGCCTGGTGCTCTACACCCAACACGCCACTCCCCCTCATTCGGATGTTCTGACCATGCCCGGCAATCCAATCGTCCGATTCACCGAGCAGCCTCGGCCCGGGGCCACAGTCTGGCATGGCACCGTCGATGCATCGTCTGCTGCTGACGATCCCCGGCAGTGGGTACGCTGCCCGGGCGATGACTACCGCCCCTACCATGACCGTCGAGCAGCTCCAGCACTTCCTGGAAGGAGCGTTCCCGGGTGGCCCCCTTCCCTACGCAGTGGAGTCCATCACCGGTGACACCATCCGGATGCGCCTTTCCGTACGGCAGGAGAACAGCCGGCCCGGAGGCACCCTGTCCGGTCCGTCGCTCATGGCCCTGGCCGACTGCGCCGCCTACCTGGTCATCATCGGCCAGATCGGACCGGTGGCCCTGGCGGTGACGACCAGCCTTCACATCGACTTCCTGCGCAAGCCAGCCCTGATCGACGTGGTGGCGGTGGGCACGCTCCTCAAGCTCGGGCGACAGCTCGGGGTGGCCGAGGTGGCCATGTACTCCGTGGGTAGCGACGAGGCGCTGGCCAAGGCCCAGGTCACCTACTCCATCCCCCCGCCATAGACCCCGCCACTTCCACCCGGGCCGTACTGTCATTGCGGAACACTGGTGTGCGTGCCAGCATCGAGGGACTGCCTTTCAAGGGGGAAGAGACCATGCATGACCTCGTGATTCGAGGGGGAACGGTCGTCGACGGCACCGGGGCTCCGGCCCGGACCGCCGATGTGGCCGTCGACGGGGGACGCATCACCGGGGTCGGATCCTTCGGCGCTGAGTCGGCCCGGCGCACGGTGGACGCCGACGGCCTTCTGGTCACGCCGGGATGGGTGGACATCCACACCCACTACGACGGCCAGGCCACCTGGGATGAAGTACTGGCGCCCAGCAGTTGGCACGGCGTCACCACCATCGTGACCGGCAACTGCGGGGTCGGGTTCGCACCGGCCCGGCCGGACCGCCACGAGTGGCTCATCGGCCTCATGGAGGGTGTCGAGGACATCCCCGGCACCGCCTTGTCGGAGGGGATGCAGTGGGAATGGGAGACCTTTCCCGAGTACCTCGACACCCTCGATCGGCGCCGGTGGACCATGGACGTCGGCACCCAGATCGCCCACGGCGCCGTGCGCTCCTACGTGATGGGCGATCGGGGGGCCCGTAACGAGGTCGCCACGCCAGAGGACATCGAGGCCATGAAGCAGCTGGTCAAGGAAGCCGTGGCCGCCGGGGCCCTCGGCTTCTCGACCTCCCGCACCCTCGCCCACCTGGCCATCGACGGCGAGCCCGTGCCGGGCACGTTTGCCGCCGAGGACGAGCTCTTCGGCATAGGGAGCGCCTTGGGCGAGCTCGGTTCCGGAGTGTTCGAGCTGGCCCCGGCCGGGTCCGCGGGCGAGGACATCATCGGCCCGCGGAAGGAGGTCGACTGGATGCGCCGGCTGTCGTCCGCCATCCACCGTCCGGTCACGTTCGCCCTCCTCCAGGTGGACAGCGCCCCGGAGCTGTGGCGCGAGTTGATGGACGAGTCGCTGCGCGCCGTGTCCGAGGGGGCGGACCTCTGGCCGCAGGTGGCGGGCCGCGCCACCGGTCTCTTGTCCGGTCACTTCACCACCTACAGCCTGTTCGACCTGATCCCGGCCTATCAGGAGCTGAAGGCCAAGGGCCTGTCCCGTGAGGAGTTCGTGGCTGCCCTCAGGAGCCACGAGGTGCGCCGCTCCATCGAGTCGTGGGAGCCCGACCCGGACTCGGTCGAGCGGATGGAGCAGGCCTACCGGACCACGTTTGCCCTGGGCAGCCCTCCGGAGTACGAGCCCGGCCCCGAGCGGTCGCTCGCCGGGATCGCCGCGGTGACGGGTCGTCCGCCTCTCTCGGTGGCCTATGACGCCATGCTCGAGAACAACGGGTGCGGACTGCTCTACGTGCCCATCCTCAACTATTCGGACGGCGACCTCGCCCCGGCGCGCGAGATGCTGCTCCATCCCCGGGCCGCCGCCGGGCTCGCCGACGGAGGGGCCCATTGCGGGGTCATCTGCGACGCCGGCCAGCCCACCTTCATGCTCACCCATTGGACCCGTGACCGAGCTCGGGGGGAACGACTCCCCCTCGAGTGGATGGTCAAGAAGCAGTCCCACGACACGGCCCGCCTGTACGGGCTCGGCGACCGCGGCACGGTGGAGCCCGGGGCGGTCGCCGATCTCAACCTCATTGACTACGAGCGCCTGCAGTTGGGCAACCCGGTGGTGGTCGACGACCTCCCCGCCGGGGGCAAGCGCATCGTCCAGGATGCCACCGGCTACGTCGAGACCATCAAGTCCGGGGTCACCACCTTCGCCGACGGTCACGACACCGGTGCGCGGCCCGGGGTGCTGCTGCGCGGAGGGCGCTGACGTTCAGGGCCGAGCCTGGTCGCTGGGAGCACCCTCGCGGCCCACGGTTGACGCCATGGGCTCGGCGACCGGCCACTCGGCCTCTTCGGCCCATTCGGCCCTCATCTGCTTGACCACCCGGTGCTCGACGACGAACGCCAGCCCCGGCACGAAGCCGGACAGGACCACCGCCAGGATCCGGCCCAGTCGCCAATGGGCCCGACGGGCCAGGTCGGCGGCCGCGATCAGGTACACCAGGTACAGGTAGCCGTGGATGGTCCCTTCCACCTTCGCCACCATCGGGAAATGCGCCCACACCTGCAAGGGCACGCCCACGAACACCAGCACGATCAGGGCCGAGCCCACGATGTAGGTCATCACCCGGTAGCGGATCAGGGCGCCGTGCACGGGTCCCCTGGCCTCCACACCGCGAGCGTCCCGGTTCCGATCCGACCGCGTGGGGCCGAGGGCCCGGTCACCGGTTGGCAGTACCGGAATCGGCGTTGAGCCCGGCCAGGTAGCGGTTGTACGCGGCCAATCGCTCGGCCTCCTCGGCCGTCTGGGGTGCGAAGCGCTCCCGATGGCCGCCCCCCTCGCCCACGGCCGTGCGGGCGGCAATGGCCACGTTCTTCCTGCGCCCGCCGGACAGTGCCCACCCGGGCTGGTCGTGGCTGTCCGCGCCGGCCTCCTCGACACCCGGGCCGGGGAGAGCCCGTGACGACAGCCCTGCGGCCTGATCGTGGATCAGCTGCCACCAGACGTACACGGCGTACCCGGCGAACAGCGGCCATTCGAAGGTGTAGGCCCAGCTCAGCGTGTTCCCATCGAGGGCCCGTCCGAGCTGCCACCAGGTGAGCCAGGCGAACACCGGCAGCAGGATCAGGAGCGTCACATGCATCCCGACCGACCGGGGGGTGAAGTAACGATGCACCCATTCATCGTACCTTCGCGCCCTTGGAACTCCCATTCGGGACGGCCCCGGGCATCCGCGTGGGCGGACCCCTGCCTGCCTACTATTTTTCCCGTCCGGCAAGCGCCGACAGTCGGTCAAGGCCGTTGACGGCGTGGATCTCTCAGCCAACGCCCATCGGAGGACCAACCATGGACACACGCGTCAGAATCGGCATCGCCGAGGCCATCGGGACGATGATCCTGATCGTGGGAGGGCCCGGGACGGCCATCCTGGCCACCGGAGGCTTCTTCCCCAGAGGCTCGGTGGGGATGATCGGGGTGGCCGTGGCCTTCGGGTTCAGCCTGCTGGTCGCCGCCTACGCCATCGGGTCCATCTCCGGCTGCCATATCAATCCGGCGGTCACCCTCGGACTGTGGATCATCGGCAAGACGAAGACCCGGGAACTGCCCTTCTACATCGTCGGACAGGTCGTCGGGGGTCTCATCGGCGCACTGGTCATCTACATCATCGCCAAGAGCAGCTCGATCCCGTTCAGTGCCGAGACCTCGGGCTTCGCCTCCAACGGGTACGGCATCCACTCGCCCGGTGGGTTCAAGCTCGGGGCCGTGATGCTGGCCGAAGTGGTCTTCACGGGGGTCTTCGTCTTCATCATCGCCTCGACCAGTCGCCTGTCCATGCCGGTCGGGCTCACCGGGGTCACGGTGGGACTCACCCTCACCATCATCCACCTCATCTCCATCCCCATCGACAACACGTCGGTCAACCCGGCCCGGAGCCTGTCGACGGCGGTGTTCCAGGGGAGCTGGGCCCTCAGCCAGCTCTGGGTGTTCATCGTGTTCCCGATCGTCGGCGGCATCCTCGGCGCCGCCGCCTGGCGCGCTCTGAGGCCACCATCGGACGAGCTGCCCGAGGACGTCTCCGAGGCGGGAGCTCCTCCCCCGTACGGCCGCCGTCCCCAGCCGGAATAACCGCGTTCCCCCCCGCAGGTGCGACCGGTCGTAGCACCCCGGCCCTAGTCTGCCCTCCATGAGCCACACGACCGAAGCCCCCACCCTGTTCCACCCCCACGTCGAGGTGCGCGTGAGCACGCGGCGGAAGAAGACCGCTGGCGCCCACTGGGAAGGCGACCGCATCGTGGTGGTCGTCCCCACCCACCTGCGCGGCACCGAGCGCGACCAGATGGTCGAGGCCCTCTCCCTCCGGCTGGCCCGCCACCGACCCCATCTGCACGCCTCCGACGACCAACTCGAG
>DASZGT010000250.1:0-4474 GCA_035938575.1 Acidimicrobiales bacterium | reverse complement strand
GTTCACCGAGGATGACGACAAGGGGTTGATCGGAGCCATGCAGGCGGGGGCATCGCTGGCCCACAAGGATCTGCAGGCTGCCCTCGAGATGGCACGGGCCCTCGATGTCCGGTTGCCGCTGGCCGAGATGACCGAGGCGCGTTGCGACGAGGTCTTCGGAATCGGCGAGGTCGGGGCATGACTCCGCCCGCTGCCGCCGGCCTGCATCCCTCGGGGGTCCATCGCAAGGGGGAGGATGTCCAACCATGAGTGAGCCCGACGCCGGGGGACCAGGGGAACGAGCCGGTGGCCAGCAACGGGACCCCGGCTCGGCCCGGGCCCGAGGCATGGCCAAGATGCAGGAGGTCTACGGGTTCTCCGTCGACCCGGACACCATCGCCGGACCCTACGCCGCCTTCACCGTGGACCACCTCTTCGGCGAGGTGTGGACGAGGCCGGGGCTGGACAACCGTGACCGGCGGCTCATGACCATCGGGGTCCTGGCCGCCCTGGGCCAGTCCCAGTTGGTGGAGATCCAATTCCAGTCGGCCCTCGAGCGGGAGGAGCTGACCGAGGACCAGGTGCGCGAGACGGTGGTGCATCTGGCCCACTACGTCGGCTGGCCACTGTCGACCGGGATCAACGAGGTCGCCGAAAAGGTCATCGCCCGCCGGCATCGAACGGCCGAGTCGTGAGCGCACCCGCAGCCGCCACTGAACCCGGCGCTGCCGATCCGTCCCCCATGGTCCGGTTCGACTTCACCGGCAAGGTGGCCATCGTCACCGGCTCGGGCGGCGGCATCGGTCAGGCCTACGCCGAAGCCCTGGCGGCGGCGGGCGCCTCGGTCATGGTGGCCGACATCGCGGGGGAGCGGGCCACCGAGGTGGCGGAGGGCATCCGTTCGTCGGGAGGCAGGGCCGATTCGGTGCGAGTTGACGTGGCCGATCCGGGATCGGCGGCGGAGATGGCTGCACGGACCGTCGACCGGTTCGGCGGCATCGACTATCTGGTCAACAATGCCGCCATCTTCGGAGGGATGCAGCTCGACCTGCTGCTCACCGTCGAGTGGGAGTATCTCAACCGATTCCTGTCCGTCAACATGCTCGGTGCCCTCAACTGCGTGCGAGCTTGCTACCCGGCCATGAAGGAACGGGGTGGCGGCGCCATCGTCAACCAGTCGTCCACCGCCGCCTACATGTACGCGGGCTTCTACGGTCTGGCCAAGGCCGGGGTCAATTCGATCACCCAGCAGCTGGCCCATGAACTGGGCGGCCAGCACATCCGCACCAATGCCATCGCCCCCGGACCGATCGACACCGAGGCGTCGCGGACGGTGGTCCCCGAAGCCTTCATGAAGCCGATCCTCGCCTCGCTGGCCCTCAAGCGACAGGGAGAGACGGCGGACCTGGTGGGCATGTGCCTGTTCCTGCTGTCCGACGAAGCCTCGTGGATCACCGGCCATGTCTTCAATGTGGACGGCGGCCAGGTGGTCCGCCCGTGACCGACCACCGCATCGACGTCGAGGACGACGACGGTGTCCGGCTGATCGCCTTCGACCGCCCCCAGGTCCGCAACGCCTTCGACGCCGCCATGTACGCGGCGGTGGCCGGGGCACTGGCCGAGGCGCTGACCGATGATCGGACACGGGCGGTGGTGCTCACCGGTCGGGGGACGGCCTTCACCTCCGGGCAGGACCTGCGAGAGATGGCGGCCATCGCCACGGGCGCCGGCGGGCCCGCGGCCGGCTCGGGATTCCAGGGCCTGCTCGACACGGTGGTCTCCTTCGACAAGCCGCTGCTGGCCGCCGTCCACGGCGTTGGAGTCGGCCTCGGCCTGACCTTGCTCGTGCACCTGGACGCGGTGCTCCTCGAGGAGGGAACCCGGCTGCGCGCACCGTTCGCGGAACTGGGTGTGCCACCCGAGGCGGCCAGCAGTTGGTTGCTGCCTCAGCGGGTGGGATGGCAACGAGCCGCCGCGCTGTTGCTGGCCTCGGAATGGATCGATGCCCACCAGGCCGTCGAGGCGGGGCTCGCCTTGCGAGTGTGCCCGGCGGGTACCGCGTTGGAGGAGACCATGGCCCTGGCCCGCCGGATCGCCTCCTTCGCCCCTCATGCCACCCGGGAGATCAAGCGATTGATGATGGCCCCTGACCGATCGGGCATCGAAGCGGCCCGGGCTCGCGAAGAAGCGGCATTCGCCTCGCTGTTTGCGGATCCCGCCATCAATCCCGGGGCGCAGCTCACCGCCGGCCTGGAGACCTGAGCGGCCGTGCGCCTGGGCATCACCTCGTTCCTCACCGACCGCGCCATGGCGCCGGCCGACCTGGCCGTGGCCGTCGAGGAGCGCGGGTTCCATTCCTTGTACCTTCCGGAGCACACCCATCTGCCCGTCCGGGCCGGTGCGCCTCCGGCGCTGGTCGAAGGGGTCAACGCCGACGACTACCGGCGCAGCCTCGATCCGTTCGTGGCCCTGGCCACCGCCGCCTCGGTGACCGATCGGATCACCCTGGGCACCGGGGTCGTGCTCGCCGCCCAGCACGACCCGATCGTCCTGGCCAAGCAGATCGCCACCCTCGATCACCTGAGCGGGGGCCGGGTCGTCCTCGGGATCGGGTTCGGATGGAACCGGGCGGAGGCAGCCGACCACGGCGTGGCCTTCGAGTCGCGCCGGGAGGTGGCCCGGGAGCACGTCCTCTGCATGCAGGCGCTGTGGTCCCAAGACCGGGCCGAGTTCCACGGCCGCTACGTCTCCCTCGATCCCTGCTGGAGCTGGCCCAAGCCGATCCAGCAACCGCGGGTGACCACCCTGGTCGGCGGGGGCGCCAACCCCTTGGTGTTCGCCGCCATCGCCGAGTATGCCGACGGATGGATGCCCATCGGCGGCTCGGGACTGGCCGAGGCCGTTCCCCAGCTCCGACGGGCTGTCGAGGACCGGGGCCGGGACCCGCAGGCGATCCGCGTGGTCCCGTTCGGGACGATTCCCAGCGACCAAAAGCTCGCCTACTACCAGAACCAGGGAATCGGGGAGGTGGTGCTGCGGGTGCCCTCGGGCCGCGCCGACCGGATGCTGGTCGAGCTGGACAAGCACGCCACATACCTCGAGCAGTTCGGCGGCGATCATGAGTGAGCATCAGGACGGCGCTTCGATCCCCGCGTCCAAACCCTGGAGCGGAGGAGGTCGCGAGGAGCTGGCCGCAGCCGTCAGGAGGTTGATGGTGGCCTCGGTGTCCGCCGCGGCGCCGCCCGAGCTCTTGGCTGATGCCGCCGACCGAGTGGCGGCCCTGGCCGACGAGCTAAGCCGTCACGTGCCGGCTTCCGGCCCAGAGCCCACCGCCAGGTACGCCGATCAGTCGGTCCCACCCTCCGAAGCGGACACGCTGGCCGCGGCCATGCCCTTCGACATGGTCATCGGTTCCTGCAATCCGGTGGCGTTGCCGCTCACGGTCGAGTTCGATCCGCCCAGGGCCATCGGGCACGCGGTCTTCACGGCGCCCTACGAGGGGGCTCCGGGTTGTGTGCACGGCGCCGTGCTGGCCGGGGCCTTCGACATCATGTTGACGGCGGCCAACATCATCGCCAACGGTGCCGGGCCCACGGTCACCCTCTCCATCCGCTATCTCAAGCCGACCCTGATCAGCCAGCCGGCCCGGTTCGAGGCATGGGTCACCCGCCTCGATCACCGCCGGACTTACAGCCGGGGCCAGCTCATCCAGACCGGAGTGGTCACCGTCGAGGCGGAGGGTGAGTTCGTCAACATGGACCGGTCCCGCGTCGCCGCCATGCACCGGAGGGACGAAGCTCCGGGTCGGCGACGACGGATCCGGCCGCCGGCAGAGGACGGCCCGGGTTGAGCCAGCGGGGGGCGCCGCATTTCTCTAGAGTCATACCGAGCGGTCGCCGGGGTTCGGACATGCGATGGGGCGGTCCGAAGGACCAGTTGGGGGAGAGACCATCATGCGAGTCACCAGTGATGCAGTGAGATCGCCGCGACGGACATCGTGGATGGCGGTGGTCTTGAGCGGGCTGGTGATGGCGGCCACGCTGACGGCCTGCTCGTCGACCAGCACGGCGACGTCCACGACCCCCGCGGTGTCGAACGCTTCCAACAAGTCGACCATTCCGGCCTCGGCGTTCAAGGACTACACCGGTATCACCTCGACATCAGTGGCGGTTGGCAACGTGTCGACGCTGTTTGCCGGACTGTTCAAGGGTGCCGCGGTCGGAACCCAGGCCTATGCCGACTACGTCAACTCCTCGGGCGGGGTCAACGGTCGCAAGATCACCGTGGACGGCGGCGACGACAACTACTCCGGAGCACCCAACAAGCAGCTGACCCAGGCCGACATCCAAAAGGACTTCGCCATGGTCGGCGGCTTCTCGCTGCAGGACAACTTCGGTGGGACGGTGCTCGCCGCCCATCCTGAGGTGCCCAATGTCACCGTCTCGCTCGATCTCGCCACCAGCAACCTGCCCAACTCCTTCAGCCCGGCTCCCGC
>DASZGT010000249.1:0-5683 GCA_035938575.1 Acidimicrobiales bacterium | reverse complement strand
CCGCCCTGCGGAGGGGCAATGTCCACGGGGCCCTCGACATGGGCCTGGCCCCGGGCCTGCTGCCCGGGCGGGTCACCCTCGACGCCGGGCGGGAGTGGTTCGCCCACGCCTGGGGCTCGGTGCCGGCCGAGCGGGGGCGCGACACGGCGGCCATGCTGGCGGCGGCGGCAGACGAGCCTGGGGACGGCCCCCGCCTGCGCACGCTGGTGGTGCTCGGCGCCGATCCTCTCAGCGATTTTCCGGATCGCCGCCTGGCCGAGCGCGCCCTCGAGGGCGCCGACTTCGTGGTGTCGGTGGCGTCATCGCCGGGGCCCGTCACCGAGCAGGCCGACGTGGTGCTCCCCGCCGCCGAGGCGCACGAGCGGCCCGGCACCACCACCAACATCGAGGGGCGCATTAGCCGGCTGGGCCAGAAGCTGGTGAGCCCGGGGCAGTCGTGGCCGGACTGGATGATTGCCTCGGAGCTGGCCGTGCATCTCGACGGCGACCTGGGGCTCGATTCGGTGGCCGCCGTCTGGGACGAGGTGGAGCGCCTGGCGCCGGCCTACCGGGGCATCACCCGAGCGGTGCTGGACTCGCCGGGGGCCGCCGACGGAGTGGTGGCCCCGGTGCCGACCAGCGGGGTGTCGATCAGCCCCCGCAGGCCGGCGGCCCTGCTCGATCCGATCGCCTTCCCGGGCGTGGAGTCGGTGGAGCGCCAGGGGGCCCCGCCGCGAGCCGGACTGGCCGGGGCCCCGACCGCGGGCCATGCCGCCCTGTCGGGGGCGGGGTCCGACGCCCACGACGGCGACCCGGTGCGGCCGGCCCTGCTCGCCGGACCCGTCGACCTGGCCGTGCCGTCTGTCCCCGCGAGCGACCGCTACTCGCTGCGCCTGGTGGCCGCCCGCTCGCTCTACGACCTCGGCGAGGCGGTGAGCGCGGTGCCGGCGCTGGCCGGCCTCGTCGGCACGGCGCCGCTGCGAGTGCATCCCCTCGATCTCGACGAACTGGGGATACCGGCCGGCGGCACGGTCCGGGTCCGCACGGCCACCGCCTCGGCGGTGCTGACGGCGGTGCCCGACGCCTCGTTGCCGCGCCGGGCGGTGGCCGCCGACTACAACGTCCCGCTGGACCAGGGCACGGTCGGCGATCTCATCGAGGTCGGCGCCCCGGTGGTCGAACTGCGGATGGAGACCCCGTGAGCGCGCTGGTGTCGGCCCTCCACCCCCTGTTGGCCGCCGGGGACCCGCTCTACAGCAACGGCGCCGGCTGGGTGGTGCTGCTCATCGTGCTCATCAAGGTGCTGGTGGTGTTCGCGGCCCTGATGGTGTCGGTCATGCTGATGATCTGGTTCGAGCGCAAGGTCATCTCGGACATGCAGAGCCGCATCGGGCCCAACCGGGCCGGTCCGTTCGGCATCGCCCAGACCCTGGCGGACGGGATCAAGCTGTTCTTCAAAGAGGACCTGCTTCCCGACCAGGCGGACCGCTTCGTCTTCAAGCTGGCGCCGTACCTCACGATCATCCCGGCCTTCCTCGCCTTCGCCATCGTGCCCATCGGCGGCGAGGTGACCGTCGCCGGCCACACCTTCGAGCTCCAGCTGGCCGATCCGCCCATGGGCATCCTCTTCTTGCTGGCCATGTCCTCGATCGGTGTCTACGGGATCATGCTGGCCGGTTGGTCGTCCGGCTCGAAGTACCCGCTGCTGGGCTCGGTGCGGGCCTCGGCCCAGATGATCTCGTACGAGGCCGCCCTGGGCATGACGGTGGTGACGGTGGTGCTCATCTCCGGCTCGCTGAGCACCCGGAGCATCGTGAATGCCCAGGCCGGCCACCTGTGGCAGTGGAACGCCATCCGGCTGGCCGTGGTCCCCTTCGTGATCTTCTTCATCGCCATCGTGGCGGAGACCAACCGGCCCCCGTTCGACCTGGTGGAGGCGGACACCGAGCTGGTCGGGGGCTTCGTCACCGAGTACTCCTCGATCCGGTTCGCCCTGTTCTTCCTGGCCGAATTCATGAACACCATCACCATGTCGGCCATCACGGTCACGCTGTTCTTCGGCGGTCCCGACGGTCCGGTTCCCCACGTGGCCCATCTCCAGTGGTTGTGGCCAATCCTGTGGTTCCTCGGCAAGACCATCGTCTTCCTCTTCGTGTTCGTCTGGTTGCGCGCCGCCCTGCCCCGGTTGCGCTACGACCAGCTCATGGACTTGGGATGGAAGAAGCTCATCCCCCTGTCGCTCGGGTGGCTGCTCATCGTGGCCGGCTTCGTGGTCGACGGATGGTGGGGCCTCGGCATGGCGGCGGCGGTGATCGCCGCCGCGGTGGTGATCACCCGCTCGCTGTCCATCGGCGCCGAGCGCGAGGAGACCAGGGCCATCGTGCCTGCGGTCGGCGTCCGGTTGTGGACCCGGCCGCCGGAGGCCGCCGGCAACTCGGCCGCCACCTCGCCGCCCGCCAGCTCGCCGCCCGCCGGTGCACCATCCGATCCCAGGGCCTCCCGGTCAGAGCGACCCGTCTCCCCGTCAACCGAAGGAGGTGGCAGCTGATGGCTGTCCCCGAGCCGCCGCGGCAACGGCAGAACTTCCTCGGCGGGTTCAAGCTGACCCTGGAACACCTCGGTCGGCCGCCGGTCACCCGCCAGTACCCCGAGGAGAAGCGGCCCAAGCAGCCGCGTCAGCACGGCCGCCACGTCCTCAACCGGTACGAGGACGGGATGGAGAAGTGCATCGGGTGCGAGCTGTGCGCCGGCGTGTGCCCCGCCGACTGCATCTACGTCCGGGGCCTCGACAACCCCCCTGACCACCCCGTCTCGCCCGGCGAGCGATACGGCTACGTCTACGAGATCAACTTCCTCCGGTGCATCCACTGCGATCTGTGCGTGGAGGCCTGCCCCACGGAGGCCATCACCGAGTCGAAGCTCATGGAGTTCTCCTTCACCAACCGGAACGACGCCATCTACACCAAAGAGGAGCTGTTGGTTGACGACGACGGCAGGCCCAGGCACCTGCCGTGGGAGGACTGGCGCGAGAACGACGACCTCTATACCTCGGGATGGATGCGGGCCACCTCCCCCTCGGGCAGCGCCGAGTTCGAGGGCCGGGTGCAGTGGTCGGGTGAACTGGGATTCGGGGTTCGGTCCCCCGAGGCAGGCCAGACCACCCACCGGGACGACGCCGCCACCGGCAGCCAGCAGTTGCGGAACACCCTCGAGCGCCATCTCCGCCCCGGTGACCTGCCGGCCGCCAAGCGAGGCCCGCGGGGGGCGATCGGGAGGATGTTGGAGAAGGCGGAGCGCTTCGCCCCCGGCGCAGGGAAGAAGCACCGGGCTCAGGCGGACGACGACTACGCCGCCGCGGTCGAGGCCGGCAATTCGGAGCGGGATCAATCCGGCACCGCCACGCCCCGAGCGGGCCGGTCGGAGCCCACCGACACCGGCCAGACCTCCGAATCGAGTGGCCCCTGATGCTCGGCTCGATGGGAGTGGTGCTCGCCGCGGCCTCGACATCCGGGCACGCGTCGTGGGTGGACGTCGGCACCTTCGCCGTTGCCGCCGCCATTGTCCTCGCCGGCGCCATCGGGGTCGTGGTGGCCCGCAACCCCGTGCATGCGGCCCTGATGCTGGTCATGACCCTGTTCGGCGTGGCCGTGCTCTTCGTCCTGCAGCGAGCTGACTTCCTGGCGGCGGTGCAGGTGATCGTGTACGCCGGCGCCATCGTGGTGCTCTTCCTGTTCGTCATCATGTTCCTCGGCGTGGACCGTGAGGAGAACATCGCCGCCGAGCCCCTACGCGGGCAGCGGCCCCTGGCCGTGGCGCTCATCGCGCTGGCCACCACCGGCCTCCTGTTGCTGGGGCAGGTGTCACGGTGGACGACCGGTGCCCCACACGTGGCCGGACCGGACACCGGGCAGTCCAACGTGGCCCTGCTGGGACGGTCCGTGTACACGACCTACCTCTTTCCCTTCGAGGCCACCGCCGCCCTGCTGGTGATCGCCGTGGTGGGTGCGGTGGTGCTGTCCCGACGGCCCCCCACGACCGGACCTGGGGCGAACCCCCAAGACGGGTCGCCCATCGCCGATGACGCGGACGGGCCGGACCCGACGGCGGACGAGGTCGCCGGGCCCGACGGGCGCACCGATGCGACCACCGGCGGAGCGGTCGTACCGGTCCCGTCCTCTACCGGTCGAGCGGGTCCGTCGGGCTCACACCAGGAGACCCGGCCGTGACCATCAATCCCGACTGGTACCTGGCCCTCGGTGTGGTCTTGTTCTCCATCGGCGCCATCGGCGTCCTTGTCCGGCGCAATGTGCTGGTCATGTTCATGTGCGTCGAGCTCATGCTCAACGCCGCCAACCTCACCTTCGTGACCTTCGCCCGCATGCTGCACGACATCGGTGGACAGGTGCTGGTGTTCTTCGTGTTGGTGGTGGCCGCCGCCGAGGTGGTCGTCGGGCTGGGAATCGTGGTCGCCATCTTCCGCCGCCGGTCCACTGCCAACGCCGACGACCTCCACTTGATGAAGGGCTGACCGCATGCCGCCCCCGAAGTGTCTCACCGCGACCTGCGCCGCCACCTGCCTCACCGTGGCTGACAGCCGTGCCCCCGGAGCGGTCGGGACCTGATGTCGACGACCCAGTTCCCCTATCTCACCGTGCTGGTACTGGTGCCGGCCATCGGCGCCGCCGTCGTGGCCCTGGTGCCGCGCCGGGCCGTGAGCCAGTGGTTCCACGAGATGGTGGGCCTGGTCGTGGCGGTGGTCACCCTGGCGGTGGCGGTGGCGATCGCCATCCAGTTCAAGACCGGTGACGGGGGCTACCAGTTGGTCTCCGACCACGTCTGGGCCAAGGATCTGGGCATCCGCTGGTCCGTGGGGATCGACGGCATCTCGCTCTTCCTCCTCCTGATGACCGCCCTCTTGTTCCCGTTGACCATGCTCGGGGCCCGGGTCCGCCGCGATCCCCGTTCGTTCGTGGCGTGGCTCCTGCTTCTCGAGGCGGCCTGCCTCGGAAGCTTTGTCTCCCTCGACCTCGTGCTGTTCTTCCTCTTCTTCGAACTGACGCTGGTCCCGGCGTACTTCGTCATCGGTGGGTGGGGCTATGCCCGCCGGGGCTATGCCGCCATCAAGTTCTTCATCTACACCTTCGCCGGCTCCGCCTTCCTGCTGGTCGGGATCCTGGCCGTGGCGTTCATCCATCAGTCCCAGACGGGGACGCTGACCTTCGAGCTCCCGGCCCTGATGCACACCCATCTGTCCGGCACGGAGGGGACGCTGCTCTTCCTGGCCTTCACGGCCGCGTTCGCTGTGAAGACGCCGGTCTTCCCCTTCCACACCTGGTCACCCGATGCCTATGCCGAGGCCCCCACGGCCGGGGCGGTCCTGTTGGCCGCGGTGATGGCCAAACTCGGAACCTACGGGATCATCCGCTTCGACCTGAACCTCTTCCCGCAGGCCACCCGCACCTTGGCCCCTTTGTTGTTGACCCTGGCCGTGATCGGCATCGTCTACGGGGCGCTGGTGGCCTGTGCCCAACGCGACCTCAAGCGGCTGCTGGCCTACTCGTCCCTGGCCCAGGTCGGGTTCATCGTGTTGGGGACCTTCGCCCTCAACAGCCAGGGCCTGACCGGCGGAGTGCTCCAGATGGTCAATCACGGCCTGATCATCGCCACCATGTTCATCCTGGTCGGATGGATCTACCAACGCCGC
>DASZGT010000248.1:0-5171 GCA_035938575.1 Acidimicrobiales bacterium | reverse complement strand
GCACCCGGTGACGAAGGAGTTGCACCCGTTGGCCCCACATCCACAACTTGTCTCGTCGCAGCCCGGCTCGCAGAAGGCCCACCCGTTGCCGCATCCCGTAGTGCATGTGCAGGTGGCATTGCAGTCCATGTAGTAGCGGGGCCCGCCGCAGAAAGAGGAGTTGTCCGCCTTCCACCAACCGCCCATCACCGAGTTGGCCGGGCAGTAGTTGTAGCCCCCGTTGACCGAGCAGCAGAACTCGGTGAACCCGGCACAGCAGGTTGATCCGCACCCACAATTGGAGTTGCCACAGGTGCAGACCAGGCCGTAGGCGGTGCCCGGCTTGAGCACGAGATCCAGGCCGGCCCCGATGGCCACCGCGCTGCCGGCGTAGGCGGAGCGGTTGATGAAGCCGCGGCGCGACAGCTTGGATTCGAGAAAGGCGGATGCCCGTTCGACGAGGGTCTGGGTCACCGTCTTCGGGTCACGGCCTTCGGGTCACGGTCGTCGGATCACAGTCCTGGGCTACCGATGCGGGGAGCGGGATGGGGGTCACCGCGACCGAAACGAGATCGCGGTCAGGCGGCGCGCCCCCTGGAGTGCCGCCAGTGCCGAGATGGCGAGATAGGCGAGCCACCCGCACAGCGCGCTCAGCGCAATCAAGGGCACGCCGTGCCACGGCTCCTGGGAGAGGATCGACACGATCGTCCCCGCCGGGGCCGCCAGCGCCACGGCCGACGCCGACACGGCCAGCCCGACGTTGACAACGAGGTGCACGGCGGTGGCCGGCGTGTCAGGAGTCCCGAAACATCCGCAGCTGGCCATGGCTCCGCCCTTCGATCGCACCAGGGCCACCACGACGGCAAAGGCTGCGTACGACAACGCCACCAGGGACGCGGACGCTGTGCGTGGAACCACCAGGGCGGCCGCTCCCAGAAGCGCCTCGGCGACGGATCCCAGGCGGACGGCGGTGCGCACGGTCCGCATGGGGACCGGGAACACGAGTGCCAACGCTCTGGCGGTGTCATCAGGGCGAATGGCTTTGGCGACGCCGGCTGCCACCAACAGCCCACAGGCAACCAGAAACAACCCGATCAGTTCCATGGGGCACCGGTCGACGTGGTCAGAGGGGCGGAGGCAAGCCCCGACGGCTGGGCCGGGGGGCTGATCGTCAGATGGCCGATCAGGTCGTTCACCCTGGGGACAAGTGCGCTCCGCTGGAGGTGACTGCCGAGCACGACATACAACGTGAACGGTCTCCCGGACTCGGTAAAGAACCACTGCGTTCCCGACTGACCTCCCAAGCCGCGGCGCAGCACGTAGGGTCGAAAGTCGGTCGGAGCAAGGGACCGGGGCAGGCCCTGGCGGGAGAAGAGTTGCCGGCCGAGGCTCTCGGGGCCGTACTCGAACAGAGCGGCGAAGATGTCCGACGCGCCCATCAAATTCACTGCTCCACCGCCGAAGTCCCCGACCTCGACGGGTAGGGCGAAGGTGGCAAAGTGCGCCACCGGACGGGATACCTCGGTCCCGATCGAGAGGCGCGTGAAGATGCGACCCTCGAACCCGCTGGGAAGCGGGGCCTCAATGCCGTGAGCCCTCAGAACGGCCACAGTGCGTCAGCCCGCCTTGATGTCCCAGGCGGTGACGGTCGCCGGCAAAGGCTGCGGTCGCCCGGTTTGGTCCGGTGCCTTCGGTGTCGTGTGTGCACGCTGTGGATCTTGTGGACGTGGTGGACTTGGTGCACGCTGTCCGTCTGGTGCGTATCGGACGGGCTCCACGGTCTGTCCCCTTGCGTCGGGCCCGTACACATCAGCGAGCGAGGAGGGGTAGAGACTCGGATCGCCCGGAAGTATCCCGGCAGCGACCAGCTCTCGGTCGTTGGCCACTTCTCGCTCGGGACCGTCGAGGCCTGCAGAGAACGCACGGCCTTTGCTCTCAATTCCGAAGGCCCTGGAATCGACCTCGGCCCGCCGCACCAGTTCGACCACCTGGCGGAAGTGGTTTGCCACCCCTTCACCGATGCGTCGGCCCGACTCGCCATCGACGAGAACGAAGAACGGGGAGCCGGGAACCTCGTAGTCGTTCCAGGCATCGGTCGACATGACCACGGACAGGCCGGAGCGCACATGAGGAGCGATCTCGGCAGGGAGCTCCATCTCGGGCCCCTTGGTGACGACGACCAGTCTGGTGTGGGCCGGTAGACCGAGGTCGTCGGGCCGCTGGAACGCCTGCCAGAATCCCGCACACGTGGCACACCCCGAGGAGAGGAATGCCAGCAGGGTCAAGGGGCTGCCTCCCGCTACGTTGACCGCCACCGCATCACCGCTCGGCGCCACGCCGGCGATCGTCGGAGCTGAAGTCGAGTTGCGCTCCCCCGGCAGAGGAGGGCCCATGGTGAAGGGGACGTGCACAGAGGTGGCGGGGTCCGATCCTCGGGCGTCGGCGTGGTCGCCGTCACGCGTGCTGGGCTCTCCCACTCCTACCCCGAGCTCGTGGAGGGCCTTGAGGATGTCGGCATGGCTGCGCAGCAAGCCGGCGACGAGCACAGCCAGGAGCAGCACCACGACACTCAGGACAACGGCCAATGCGATCACGTGACACCTCCGAATTGGATCCCCGGTGGTGGTGCCATCCTGCTGACACCTCCTGCCCGAGGCTCATGCTACGGATTGGCGGAGGGCAAACGGTGTATGTCCGATGACGTCGAATTACGGAAGAGGTCGGCCGTGGTCAACGCCACACGCGAGCTCCCGCACCACCGCCGCCCACCGAGGTCACCGACTCCCCCGACTCCCCCGACTCCCCCGACTCACTATTCACCCTCGAGGAATGACACGGTTGTGGGCGAGTTGCCAGCGCAGCGCCTATCGGGCACCGGACGAGAAGTGGCGGTCGATCTCGTTTGCATAGTGGAGGCCCAAGGCCGACGCATTCTCGTTCAACCAGTCCGACAGGGCGGTGGGTCCGGTAGCGGGGCCAGATGTGGCGGCCAGTCCCGAGGCCATGGCGCCATACTCGTCGCGGGTGAGCAGGACGTCATGGAGGAACAGTCCCAACAGCCGCGCCATCGGCGGAACCAGGGGCGGTGGCACCCGGACGATGCGCGCATGACTGCCGACGGCGTTCCGGATGGACGTCACCAGTTCGAGAAAGGTCGGGGACTCCGGGCCCACCGCATCGGTCACGCTGTCGCGCCATTCTCCCCCCTGTGCCACGCAGAGCCGCGCCAGGTCGTCGATGTGGATGCCTCGGATCCGGTAGTCACCACGACCGCCGACGGCGAAAACGGGCAGGCGGCGCAAGAGCCAGGCGATGTTGTTCAACAGGACGCCGTCGCCCCCGAACAGGATGGCCGGTCGAAGTATCGAGTAGGACAGACCCATCTCGATGAGTGAACGCTCGACGAGTGCCTTCCCCCGGAAGTACGGATACGGCGAATCAATACTCGGGTTGGTGATGCTGATGTGGACGATGCGCCCAACCCGGGCCCGCCTGGCCGCCTCGAACAGCGTCTTTGAGTTCACCACCGCTCGTTCATGATCAACGCGATCGTGGGCGAAGCGAACCCAGTAGGTGTTGTAGAGGGTGGTCACTCCCTCGAGCGAGCTGCAGAGTTGCACCGGATCGTCAAAGTGCAAGGGATGGGCCTCGATCTGCGTAACCTTCGGCGCACGTTCGGGATGCCCCGTGAGTGTTCGCACGCTGCGGCCGGCACCCAGGAGAGCGCCGGCGATGGCCCGGCCGGAATAGCTGAAGGCTCCGGTGACGGCATCGATGCCGGTGTCGTCGCCGCGGGCCTGCGGTCGAGGAGCTTCGGCGGTATCCGGATCCGCGTTGCCGGACGTGCTGGGCATCATGGAGCCTCCTCGGGCGTTCGCTGGTCGGGCGGCGTCTGCGGCTCGGTGGTCGCCAGGGGAGATCCTCCGAATCCTTCAAACAGCGCTGCCACCCTCTGGGCGTGAGCGAACAGAGCCAGCGCCGGTGCCCTGTCCCCGTCGAGATGGCTCAGCATCTCGAGGCCCATGTAGAGCGCAACGATGGCGAGGGCAAGGTCCCCGGAGGGAACCACCGGGTCAAATGGGGTATCGGCGATCGAGGCGTCAACGGCCCGCTGTGCGAACTGGGTCCACGGAGCGATCCGCTTGGCCACCTCCGGTCCGAGCCCTGGGGTCGAGGAGGCGCCTCCGATCATCTCGACCAGGACCGTGATGTGCCCGGCATCCAGGTCCTCTTGGAAGATGGCCGCCGCCGCGTCGACCAGGCCGGAAATCGAATGGACGCGGCTGACCGATTCGCTGTAGTGCTCGAGCCGGTCGGCGCTCACCGCGTCGAGAGCAGCCAACAACAGGTTCACCACCGATCCGAAGTGGTAGAAGACCAGTCCCTGATTGCACCCGGCCCGTCCGGCGATGGCGCGAGCGCTCGCTCCGACGAACCCGTCGGCCTTCAAGGTCTCGACGGCCGCCCCGATCAAGGCCAGACGAGTGTCACTCGAGCCCTCTGCTCCCCCGCTCCGCAGCTGGCTCGTCGCTCCCGATTTTGCCACGTGGCCTCCTCCTTTGAGCGATCGGTTTAAGCGTTTGCTCAACTCTGGTTCAGGGCCGGCCCCGTGTCAAATTCCGGCTCGGGAGCCCAGGCTGACCCCGGATGGCCGCGACCCCGGACCGCCGCGCTCCGGACTGCCGGGCCCAGGACCCGCCGAGCTCCAAGTTCCGGGTTCTCCGACGTCCGATTCCCGAACGGTGAGCCAGTTGCCATCAGGTGCGCGGGACCAAACGCCACCCGCCCAAAGAAACAGGTGGTCCGGCACCCGGTGACAGGGCACACTTGACAGGACACGCTCGGGACTGGCCAGCGCCCGCGAGGACTCAACAGGAGAGGTGCATGTCCCTACGAATCGAAAGCGTCAGCTTCGACGCCGAAGACCCACTGATGCAGGGGCGCTTCTGGTCGGCCGTCCTGGGTTGGGAGCACGGCGTCGACGAGGATGGCGATGTATGGGTGGAGCCAGGAGTGGACCACCCCGAGAACGGTCTGGTCCGACCCCTCCTCTTCCTGGCCGTCCCCGAGCCGAAGGCGATCAAGAACCGGATCCACCTCGACCTGCGCCCCGATGATCAGGATGCCGAGGTGGACCGACTCGAGAGCCTCGGAGCCGCCAGGGTCTCCGTGGGACAGGACGGCACCGAAGG
>DASZGT010000247.1:0-18797 GCA_035938575.1 Acidimicrobiales bacterium | reverse complement strand
CAAAACCACGGGACTCCACGAGTCAGCCGGGCCGTCGAATCGGGTGCGCCAACGAAACCGGTGCAGACTGACGAGCCGCTCCAGCCCCTCGGGGACGGAGGGCAATTGGGGCACAGTTCTGGTCCGGAGCATGACGGCGCGGCTCACCCGAGGATCCACCGGAGAGAGCGCTTCACCATCGTCGCGGTGGTGACCGCAGCCGCACTCATCTCGGCGGCTGGATTGACGGCAGCGGCGTTCGAGTTGCGCGCCACGACTCGACCTGGGTCTGCGGCGGCCGCTGGGACCGTCACCGGATTCCATGCACCGTCGCTGTCGAGTCCGGCAGCGGTGCCGACAACCAGCGCCACGCCGCACCTCGGGACGGTACCGACGACGACCCCGCCTCCCACGGCGCCCACAGGGGGTTCGGGGGCCCTGCCGACACCACCGACGACTCTTCCAACCGTACCGGTCGTGACCACGACGACCCTCCCCGCCCCGACGACCACCACCACCCGGCCGGCCCAAGGGCCCGGAGCAGGGTCCACCCCGGCCCCCGGGGCGCCGACCGTACCGGTCGTGACCACGACCACCCTCCCGGCCCCGATCACCACCACGACCACCCAACCGGCCGTCGGGACCGGATCGGCCCCGAAGTCGGTCGGTGTACCGCCGACACCCCCACCGTCGGTGCCGGTGGTGACGACGACGACCGTGACGGCACCGACCACGCAGGCTGACAGTGATCGATCCCGGCGGTGCAAGCCTGATCCGGCTGCCGCCATTGCCGCCTTGCCGCCCGGGGGCGTGTTCAACGGCTCGGGGTGCTACCGGACCAAAGGCATCGTCATCACCAAGCCGGTGACGATCAATGGCGGGACCTACGACAATCATGCCAACGCCAAATCCAACGACCCGGCCAACGACACTGTGAGGCCGTTCTTCCTGATCATGCGCACCTCGAATGTCACCATCAGCAACGTGGTCCTCAACGGCTTGAACGCAGATGGCGGTTATCACGGACTGCCGTGGGTCAACGAGGAGGGTGTCAAGATCCTGTCCAGCGCCCATGTGACCCTCAACAACGTCGCCACCAACAACACCTACGGGGACGGTCTGATGCTCGGATTCGAGCCGGGCCACCCACCGACGAGCAATCTCACGGTGAACGGCTACACGATCAACAACGCCGGGCGGCAGGGCGTGACCCTGGCCTACGCCACCCAGTCCACGCTGAACGACGTCAGCATCAATTCGGCGGCCGATGCCGCTTGGGACTTTGAAAGCGACCTGACGGGAATCGGGGCGGGCAACATCACCATCAATCGACCCGGCGGACGCAAGGGCGGCGTCCTGATGCAGGGGACGCTCGCCGGCCCGATCACTTTCAATGACTCGGCCTTCACCGGGGACATCCAACTCGTCCGAGCTGCGGCTCAGTCGGGTCAGCCGGTCACCTTCAACCGAGGAACGATTGTCATGAGGAACAGGTTCACCGGAACCCCTCCGGCCGGGATCTGGGTCAGCGGTCCGGGGAGGCTCACGTTCAACGGTGTCCACTTCCCGAGGCGGTCGGCGTTTGGGCCGCCGATCAGCGGAGCGTGGGCGGCCATCAACGGGGCGCACCTGACGTTCAACCAGTCGATGGTGGTGGCGCCTCTCGGGGTCAACGACGCCACCTCGAAGGTCACCATCAACCCGTAGTCATCCCCAACCACCGATGCTCGGTCGGGCCACCGGATCCGCGCCCGCGCCGGCCGCGTCGATGCCGTGAGACGGGGTCACCCGGTAACGGGCACGACGGCCGTCACGAAGGCGTGAGGTACTGCGACTCGTAACCGGCGGCAAGATCGTCGAGGGCCGCGGCGCCGTCGCCACTGAAGGACGAGCCGTGCATCAGGGCCAGCGTGGTCGGTGCCAGTTCGCCGAGGCGGCGCATGACCGTAGCCGTGTCGGGGGCCAGGGAGGAACTGCGAAACAGGGCTTCCGCCTCCATGGCCGGTCCGACGATGTCCCCGGTGACGAGGGCGGGGCCGTCGCCCAAGTGGGTGAACAGGTCACCGCACAGCAGGGTGCCGGTTGTCTCTTCGTAGAGGACCCGGGCCTCCCATCCGTGCGGGACATGGGGCGTGTCGATGTGACGCACACGCTTGGTGCCCAGGTCGATGACCTCCCCGTCACCCAGGGGACGAGGTGGACGATCGGCCATCTCGTTCAGGGAGACCAGGCAGCCGAGCGCCCCGTGGGCGACCTCGGCCCGGGGGGCGGCGGCGAGGAATTCGTTCATGGCTCCGCACTCGTCGGATTCGACATGGCCGAACGTGATCCACCGCAGCCGCTCGGCCGGCATCACGCGCTCGATGGCGTCGCGGATCGAAGGAAACATCGATCGATGGCCGGTGTGGAACAACAGCGGTTCCTCGTCGTCCAGCAGGAATTGATTGAATGTGAACCCGCTGGGCCCGATGTCGGGCACCACCGTGGACAGCCGATAGATGCCGGCAGCAATCTCATCGAGGTTGGTGGTCACGGTTGGACTCCTCAGGCTGGGGGTGGCGAACGTGCGGTGCCACCGGGCAGCCTACGACCGGATAGCTTCGAGGTGTGATGCTCGGATGAACAAGGGGCGGGTGGAGGCGTTCAGCGACGGAATCTTCGCCATCGCCATCACCCTGCTGGTCCTGACCATCGCGCTGCCCGACACCGCTCACTACAACGACCTGGCCGGGCAACTGGGCCAGCGGTGGCCGTCACTTGCCGCCTATGTCGTCAGCTTCCTGGTGATCGGCATCATGTGGGTGAATCATCACACCGTCTTTACGCACCTTCGGGCGATCGACCGCGGAATGTTCTATTGCAACCTCCTCCTCCTCATGACCATCGTGTTCATTCCCTATCCGACAGAAGTGTTCGGCGAGGCGCTCCGTCTCGGGCCGGGTGCCAGGACGGCCGCCATCTTCTACAGCGTGGCCATGACCGTCAACGCCTGCATGTGGTCCCTGCTCTGGCTCTACGCCTCGATCGGCCGACGCCTGCTCACTCCGGACTTTCCCGAGTCGCAGCGCACCGTCTCCACCGTTCTCTTCACCGCCGGCACCGGCGCCTACGGCGCCTCGATCGTTGTCGCGGTGTTCTTCTCTCCTTTCGTGTGCCTGGCCTTCCACGGTGCGCTGGCCCTCTACTACGCATTCGACCCCATCTCCCGGCGCGTCGGCCGTGAGAGCGCCCCAACGGCAAAGCCAGGGGCATCGATGGGGCAGGAGCCCCTCGAGCAGCAGTTCTGAGACCGGAGCAATGTCAGCCGGAAGGTCGGTAGGGTTGATCACGTGATCCCCGAGTCCGCACTGTCGCTCGACGCCATCGACCTCTCCGATCTCGGCTTCTGGGAGCGCCCCTGGTCGGAGCGGGAAGGTGCCTTCCGCCTCCTGCGCAGGGAACGACCGCTGGCCTTCTTCGAGGAGCCCGACGCCACGTCCATCTCCGCGCTGGCCCCGCCCCCCGGGCCCGGATACCGGGCCGTCACCCGACACGACGACATCTCCGAGGTCAGCAGGCACCCCGAGATCTACTGCTCGGGCCGAGGTGCCGTGAGCATCCTCGACCTACCTCCGGAAATGGTCGAGTACTTCGCCGGCATGATCTCGACCGACAATCCCCGCCACGCCCGGCTCCGTCGCATCGTGTCCGCAGCATTCAATCCGCGACGGATCAAGAGCATCGAGGAGAGCATCGAGGAAGTCGCCGATCGCATCATCCAGCGGGCCTCCGGCCTCGGTACGTGCGACTTCGTGACCGAGATCGCCGGACCGCTCCCCCTCGAGATCATCTGCGACATGATGGGCGTGCCGCCGTCCGAGTACGCCACGGTTCTGCGTTGCTCGAACATCATCCTCAGCGACGGTGACCCTGAGTACATCCCGGAGGACGCCGACCCGGTCCTGGCCTTCATCAACGCCGGCCAGGAGCTCACCGACCTGATGAACGAGCTCAGTGCCCATCGGATCGAGCACCCCACCGACGACCTCACCACCGCGCTGATCTCCACCAACATCGACGGCGAGGCCCTCACCTCGGGTGAGTTGGCCTCATTCTTCATCCTCCTGCTGACCGCGGGGAACGAGACCACCCGAACAGCCATCTCCCATGGCTTGCTGGCCCTGTCCGAGCACCCGGATCAGCGCGCCCTTTGGCAAGCCGATCCTGCGGCCATTGGCGCCACCGGTGTCGAGGAGATCGTGCGCTGGGCGTCTCCGGTGATCTGGATGCGGCGCACCGTGACCGAGGACACCGTGCTATCGGGCGAGGAGCTCCATGAGGGCGACAAGGTGCTCCTCTTCTACAACTCGGCCAACCGCGATGAGGAGGTGTTCGAGGACCCCTACACCTTCGACGTGACCCGGGATCCCAACCCTCACTTCGGGTTCGGCGCCGCCGGTCCCCATTTCTGCTTGGGCGCACATCTGGCCCGACGCGAGATCGACGTGATGATGCGGGAGCTCCTGCTGCGCCTGCCGGACATCGAGGCCGTCGGCGAGCCGGATCGGTTGCGGTCCAGCTTCATCAACGGGATCAAGCACCTCGACTGCCGTTTCACCCCGAGCTGACCCCGGCGGGGGCGCCTCCACCAGCCTCGTGCCTCCTCGCAAGGAACGCCTCCGTTTCGAACACGGGAGGCAGAACGTCCCGTTCCATGGCGGCCCGAGATCGCTTGCTCATTTGTCCGCGACCGGTACGATCATGCGAACGAGTGGCGCGGGGGAGTCAGTTGTGGGGGAGTCAATGCACAGCGCACAAGAGGTCGGGACCTCCTTCGGGGGCAGGCACATGGGGGAGGATCGTTGACCAGCGTCGGTTTGGTGCTGGGTGCCGGCGGCGTCGTCGGGCAGGCCTATCACGCCGGTGCGCTGACCGCGCTCCAGAGCGAGTTCGGATGGGACCCCAGGTCCTCCACGTTCATTGTAGGTTCGTCGGCCGGGTCGATCACCGGGACGCTGCTCCGCCTCGGAGTGAGCGCGTCGGATCTGGCGGCGATGTCCACCGGTTCCCCGTTGTCGCACGAGGGGGCAGTGCTGGTGGAGCGTATTCTGCCGGACTCGTCCGACCTGCCCTCGCCGCCGCCGGTTGATTGGTTCAGGCCGTGGCGCCCGCCCTCGCGCGCCCTCCTGGCTCGGGCCGCCCGCCGACCCTGGGCCTTCCGGCCCGAGGTGGCCGCCATGACGATGCTGCCGGCAGGGAGGATCGATCTGACCGATCGGGCCACTCCGCTGCACCGGATGGTCGGCGACCGTTGGCCCGAGGATCTCTGGATCTGCGCCACCCGGCGGACTGACGGCGCCCGAGTCGTGTTCGGGCGGGCCGGATCGCCCCCCGCGCCTCTGGCGGCAGCCGTCTTGGCCTCCTGTGCCATCCCCGCCTATTTCGCCCCTGTCACCATCGGCGGCGTCCAATACTTCGACGGCGGTGTGCACTCGAGCACCAACGCCAGTGTGTTGCGGGCCCAGAACCTCGATGTCGTCGTGGTGGTGTCACCCATGTCTGCTACCCGGTTTCCCCTGGGGGCGCCGGATGCGCTGCTGCGATGGTCCTCCCACCGGCGTCTCGACCGAGAACAGCGCCGTCTCGAACGGGCGGGCACGGTGGTCGTCCGGATCGAGCCCGGGGCAGCCTCGATGAATGCGATGGGTTTGCAGCCGATGAGCAACGACCGATCCGACCGGGTGACGGCGGCGGCCCACGCCGAGACCGTGCAACTGATTGCCAGGGGGGAGATTTCCAGTGGTCTCCTGGCCGATGTCGACGCTGTTCCCACTGGTTGAAGCACGACTCCCACGGGTTGATTCTCGAGGCCGATCCCCACAGGTCCGAAGGCCTAAGCGGTAGTAGCGTCGTGCCCGACCGAGGGGCGCGGCACTGGGGAGGTGGTCAGACGTGGGCGTTGACCGGATGAGCCCGCTCGATGCGTCGTTCCTGCACATCGAGAACGACGTGAGCCACATGCACATCGCGTCGGTGGGGATCTTCGAAGGGCCCCAACCTCCCTTCCCGGACATCATGGACATGGTCGAGAGCAAGCTGTCGCTGGTCCCCCGCTACCGCAGGGTGGTCCGGCATGTGCCGTTCGAACTGGGGCGGCCGGTCTGGGTCGATGATCCCCACTTCAACATCGACTACCACCTGCGTCACACCGCCCTCCCCTCCCCGGGGGGTGAGGCCGAGCTTCGCAAGCTGGTGGGCCGGGTCATGTCCCAGCAGCTCGATCGGTCCAAGCCCCTCTGGGAGATCTGGGTGGTCCAAGGCTTGGAGGACGGTCACTGGGCCGTTCTGGCCAAGACCCACCACGCCATGGTCGACGGTGTCTCGGGGACCGACCTCCTGGCCCTCATCATGGATATCTCCCCGGAGCCCGTGGCCCCCACTCCCGTCACATGGGCCCCCGAGTCGGCGCCTTCCGGGGCGCGGTTGGCCGCGGAGGCGTCGGTCGAGCTGCTCCGCAGCCCCTATGCGCAGATGCAAGCCGCCCGGTCCGCCGCCGCCGTGCCACGACAGGCGATGGGGCAGTTGCGCGAGGTGGTCAAGGGCATGTCGGCGATGACCGGGCTGGTCCGGAGGCCACCGCTTTCGAGCCTCAACGGACCACTGGGGCCGCATCGGCGCTATGCATGGGCCTCGACCACAGTGCGGGACATCAAGGCCATCCGCAAGGAGCTGGGTGGAACCTTCAATGACGTGGTCCTGGCAGCGATCACCAACGGGTTCCGCGAGCTCCTGGTGTCCCGGGGCGAATCCGTCGAACGGGTGGTGCGCACGTTGGTCCCCGTGTCCGTCCGCGCTCGCGATGACCGGGGCCGCGCCGTGGGCGACGGCACCCTGCAGAACAAGGTCTCGGCCATGTTCGCCGAACTCCCGGTGTCGATTGCCGACGCCGGCGAGCGGCTGCACGCCATCAGCCTGCAGATGGAAGGGCTGAAGGAGTCCAAGCAGGCCCTGGCCGGCGAAGCGCTGACCTCAATGTCGGGTTTCGCTCCGCCGATGCTGTTGGCCCTGGGTATGCGGGTGTCCAGCCATCTGCCCCAGCGAAACGTGAATACCGTCACCACCAATGTTCCCGGACCACAGGTTCCGCTCTACGTCTGTGGTCGGCGCATGTTGAAGGCATACCCATACGTCCCCCTGGCCGGCCAGATCAGGATTGGCATCGCCATCTTCTCCTACGACGGCGATGTGAACTTCGGAGTCACCGGCGACTACGACACCACTCCCGACCTCGACGTGCTCTGCCGTGGCATCGAGGACGGGATCAAGCAGCTGCAGAAAGTCACCGGGTAGGGGCAGACCCCGGAACGGTCAGAGCCGCCAGCGCGTGGATCGGGGACCGAAGGCCTCGTCGGTGCCGAAGCCGAGGACCGGGGGGTTCCGGCCTAAGCACCCGCTCGCGCCAGGGCCTCGGGCCGGTTGTCGTAGCCGACGATTTCCACGATCTGTCCACCGCCGACGGTGAACACCTGCCACCGGTCGACCTCTCCGCCCGCCTCGTCGGCGGCATCATTCCCCCGAATCTTGGTTCCGATCAGCACCCGAGACTCGAACACAAGACACTCGGTCACCTCGGCCCGCACGCCGGCCTCCCGCCCGCGTCGATACCAGGCGAGCACCTGTCCGCGATTCTGGCAGCCGGGGTTGGGGTCATCCGGGGCACCCCATCGGACGTCAGGATGAAGCAGATCCGAGAACTGGGTCACGTCGGCCGCGGCCAGGGCGGTCTGGATGCGCGCCGCGATCTCCTCCGTCTGTGAATCTGCCATGGGCGAAGCTTACGTCCGCCCGGATCACTCGATGGGACAAAATCAACGAGCCGAGTCTTACCGGGAACCGCTGGACACCTCGCTAAAAAGTCGGCTGGCCGTAGCCACCTTGTGCCTGAAACGCCATGGGTCATCAGCAGCGGTCATGACGGACCATCAGGTGCCGTTTTCGTCGACGCACTTCTTTGCCGAATCCTTAAAGGCAGGGTGGATTTCGGTCGACTAATCAAGGGTTACAACGGCGTGAATGAAGGACCGGTCCAGACACGATGAGACGGTGGCTGTACCTGACACTTGCGGTGATTCCCGTGCTGCTGCTGGCCCAGCCCGTCCCCGCGGCCGCCGACGCGGACACGCATTTCGCCCACATCGCATTCGGCGACAAGGCCGGAGCCGTCACCCTGACCATTCCGGCGCCGCCGTGCCGAAAGTACGGAAACCATACCGCCTGCCAATGGGAGCTCTTCGTCAACGAGCCGGGTATGCCGGGTCAACCCGTGATCGGCACGGCATTCGGCACGGGAGGTGTCCTGTCGGTGCCCTATCCGACCTTCTGCGGCGTCCTCCAGGCCGATGCTTTGGTCGGACCACCGACTCGAAAGGAAGTGGGGTTCCGACACCTGATCAAGACCTGTGGCTGCCCTGCACCTCTCGATCTGACGTCATTCGTCAAGCCACTGAGCACCCCTGGCCTCGCCAACATCAGGCCGCCGGGTACCCCCGATCCGGCCAATCTGCCACTGGGTCTCGGACTCCTTGTCGTCGCCGGCGTGCTCGGCAAACGGAGGACGCTTGTGAGTCGGGGCCGTTGACGGACTGATCGCCGTCACAGAGCAAGGAGTCAGGTGTGTCCGGCCGTCAGCTCGCGGTGCCCGTGAGGACTGCACCGTCAACGACCATGGTGTACTGATCTCCGGTCTGTATCGCTCCGTACTGTGCGTCGAAGTAGAAGTCTCCCAGGGTCAACTTGACCTGGGTTGGTGACCATGAGTTGACCACGAAGCCGATGCAGTCGCCGATGTGTCCGGCCTGCCAACCGGCGGTCCAGTCGTTGAAGTAGAGCTTTGTCCCGTAGTCGTAGCCGCTGGACGGCGAACCGCACGACGTTGGGGTTGCCGGGTTCGGCGGGGGTGGCATCTTGCCGAGCTTGGTTCCGTTGATGGTCAGTGTCGGAGCGAACGCCTTGCCGGTGCCGAGCCCCGTGAACGAGATGGAAGTCAACGACTTGGCACCTCTACTGGAGTCGGCGAGCGTCGTCGTGGCCACATTGCCGCCGACACCTGGCGTGATCGGGATCGTGGCTGCCGTGGCGAAATTGGCCCCGCCGAACCACTGGTTCACATAGGCGACGTCGTTGCCACACCCACCACCCTTGGTCGGTGCAAACTCGAGCTTGATCCCCGAAGCCGGCATGTTGAAGAGCGCGTAGTGGCCGTTGATATCAGTGCAGCCCTGCGTCAGGAGCAGACCAGTAGAGGCACCCCAGGCGTTGATTGACACGCCCGGCGCACTCCCGCCCCGGGCATCGAGCAGGGTTCCGCTGGTGTCGCCGCCCGCGGCCAACTGGAGAGTGCCCAGATCGAGGGTGGCTCCGTCCACGACGCTGATCTTGGTGGCGGCGTCGATGTTGAGGGTATTCCCCGTGTAGACGGCCACCGGCTCCGTGTTGGTGGACCCGGTCGTGATGGGCCCGCATTGCGAGTAGTAGCCGATGTATTTGCCGGCAGGAATGTTCGCCTGCTGAAAGAACCCACTGAGATCGGAGGGGGCAAAGGAGATCAGCACTGTGTTCGGACCGTTGGCCTTGCCCTCCTTCACAAACGAGAAACAGATGTCATTGAGCGCCACCGCGCTCTGATCCTGTACGTGGCCCTGCACGGTTCCTCCCCCCGCGGCATTTGCCGTCCCCGGCACCACGACCGCCAGTGCGCCGATCAAGAGGACGGAAACGATCAACCCCAACAGGGGCCGGGTCAGCGTGCCAACATTCATGGGCTTCTCCTTGGATGATGAGATGAACGACGTTCCGCAAACATCAGCAGACGGTTTGGTCGGGCGTCGACACAGAGGGCGCCCGAAATCACGTGATCAGCTTCGACAGTTGTTTCATGAAACAGTGCCGCAGTTGCGCGAACGTATGCGCCCCTGACAACTCGTATTCGCCAATGATGGCGGCCCCATCCGCTTGTCTCCTCTGGCCCCAGCCCGCTTGCCAGCCAAGCTGTCAATTTCAACTATAGGTATCGGGTGGCGCGCGCTTACAGAGCCGTCTTCGCGCGCCTTGTTGGATTGCGGTTCGCTCGGTCTCTACCGGACGGTTGAGGAGATTTCCGAACCCGTCAGCCAATCGGCAGCAGGGCCTGCACTTCGCTCAGCCGACGCTCGGCTTCGCCGACAATGTCAGGCGCAATCCCCTCGGCTTGCGTCCTCAGGGTCTGGCGGGCGGCCGCCAGGGCCCTCCCGATGGTGGCGTTGGCTCGGTGCCGGCCCTGCTCGTAGGCGTCAGCGATCTGGCGGGCGTCGTCAGATTGGACGACCCTGGCGACCTCGTCGGCCTCGTCCACAAAGCCACGCTGTAGGCGTTTGGCGAAGACATCGAGGGCGAGCACCCAACCCAGCTCCGCCACCAACGCTCTTCCCGAACGGGGAGGCGGGCTCAGCGCCCAACCCAGGGCAATGATCGCCGCAGTCCCGAATCCGGCGATTCTCCGTTCGTTCCGACTCAGGTCATCCGACGCGATGGTCCGGACCAGCTCATAGCCCTGCAATGCCATCACCCAGGGAAACCGTGAGATCCCCGCCTCGGTGTGGGTGTGGCGCATCGTCCGGGTGGCCAACAACGTGTAGGACGAGGCGGTCACGAACGCAGCGGCATTGGCCATCCTCGGCGGGGTCCTGCCTTGTCGGTCCACGCGCCGGGTCGCCCATGCTGTTGCCGCCCCGGCGATGGCGAGTGGCACCGCTGTCGATGACCATGGCACCTCTTCCCGATGGGCGCCTGTGGGCTGGATGAGCCAGCCCACCTCCATCAGCATCGCAACGGGAATGGCGTCGAACGTCCAGGACTTCGCCTTCGCCTCGCTGGGCAGTGCCAGCAACTGACCGGCCACCAGCAGGTCGCGCGCACCCCCGGGACGACGAGCCTCGAACACATCGACCACGCTCACCGGGACGGGTCCCGCCAGATCAAGCACCTCGAGCTCAGCGTACAGGGAGCTCCTCTGGACCTCGGTCAGCAGAATCGTTCCGTGTTCAGGAACCACATCGAACCGGACCATCCGGGTGAGATCGGGTTGGAGGTTGTGCTCGGATTGCCACACGAGCAGGGCGTCGCGCAAGTAGGTTGCTCGTGCTCGCGCCGCTTGGGCAACGCCTGCCTTGAAGCTCCCTGCCATGTTGCGCCGGACTGGGGAGTTCGAAGCCAAGTCGATGAGGGCTGTCGCGCGTTGGAGGAGGTCAAGGGCGCCTTCGTGTTCGACCACCACCTCATGAAGACCGGCCAGCTCGGCCTCTTGGAGTCGAGCGTGTAGCTCGAAGGCGTGGCGACGCTCGAATGTTCGCCGCCTTCTCCCGGCCAGGGCCCGGATCATCCAGCCACCTGTCACACCCATCAGCTGCCATGAGAACTGCTCCAGTCGAAGCCGATGGCCTCTGCGATGGCGCACGGCGGCCGCCACGGCGGCATTGAGCGCCGGGACGATGAGTCCACCCACCCCGAGGCGGGCGCCGGCCTCGGCGGCCAGGGCCACTCCCGGTATGACCGAATCCTCGGATGTGTCGGTGTCATCCCGGGCCGCGGCGCACCAGAGGGCCAAGTCGGCTGAGTCGAGCAGGAGTCGTGCAGGCAGGTTGAAGTGGTCGTCGCGGGTCAATTTGTAAGCCTTGGCCACATCCAGCGCGGCGCAGCCGAGCGCGGCCCACCGCCACCCTCGGGTCTGAGCAGCGCCACGTGGCGACAGCGTCTGGTGGAACCGGGATCCGAGCCCCTCCGCCAGTGTTCCTATGGCACGCGCATCCACCATGGCGCGATACGGACGGAGCTGCTCACCGCCTGGCACGACCGAAGTGTACCTGGAGGCCCGATCCGGCTTGCATGTCGCCGATACAACGAGCATCGTTCTGGAGGTGAGATCGGTCGACAAATCCGTGCGCGTGGCCATTGTCGACGATGATCTCTGGATCCGATCAGGACGATCCGAGGCTCTGGCCAAGGTGGAGTCCTTAGAGGTTGTGGCGACGCTGGACCACGGGGCTGCGCTGGCTGATCCCGACCTGTGGTCCTCAGTCGACGTCGCCGTGGTGGATGCCTGGGACCGCAACGCCGGGTTCGATCGGTTTCCAGGTGTGACGGTGGTCGAGGCCATCCGTCGGGTTCGGTCTCGAACCGAGACGGTCATCGTGGTGATCTCAGGGCACGTCCTCAACGACATGCTGCGGCTCCGCATGGCCGAGGCCGGCGCCGACTACTTCTATGGGCACGATGACGTTTCTGACGTCAGACATCTGAGCCAAGCCGTGATCCGGGCACGAGATGGCCACGGACACGACATCGAATCGGCGCGTCTCGACGCCGCGACCGCCCTTGGCGGTGCACGACCCAACGCCGCTTTGTCCTGGATTGAAGAGCGAAGCATGGAGGGGGCATTCTCCGGCGAGTCGCAGAAGGCCCTACCCGTCTCGCGTCGTACGATCATGAGAATGCGACGGGAATTGGGGAACCTTTCACAGTCGCAGCCTGTCTCCAACTCGGGATCACAGGCGCCGCTGACGTCGCCATCCTGGCGTCAGATCAGACGCTTCATCGACCGGGCCCGGGGCGCGGTTTCGGAGTCCGAGAGTGGCGGATGACGGGTTGTCGATCGGGACCTGATCGGAAACGCGGATCCCCATCTCAGCTCAGCCCGCATTTGTTTGCTACCGACCGGCGGTGGGAGATGTTAAGAACACGCTTGAGAGCGGAGCGGGAGGTGGAGTGGGCACAAGGGTGACGTATGACGCTATTGGCAGGAACTATGCCGGGCACCGTCAGCCCGATCCCCGAATCGCATCTCAAATCCAGGCAGCCCTCGGGACTGCCACGTTGGTCCTCAACGTGGGGGCCGGGACGGGCTCCTACGAATCCAAGGACCGGCGGGTGGTGGCGGTGGAACCGTCGCCGGTCATGCTGGCCCAGCGTTCGGTCGGTGCAGCACCTGCCGTGCTGGCGGTTGCCGGGGCCTTGCCGATTGCCGATAATTCTTTCGATGCCGCCACAGCCATCCTGACGATTCACCACTGGCCCGACGTCGTCGCTGGCTTGGCAGAACTCCGGCGGGTGGCCGATGGCATTGTGATCTTCACCTTCGATCCCGCCGTTCACGCCCAATTTTGGTTGTTTGAGGAGTACCTGCCCGAGACAGTCACTCTTGACACCTGGCGCACTCCGTCAATTGAGGTGGTGGCCGAAGCTGTGGGCGCCGATCGCGTCGAGGTGGTCCCGATCCCCGCCGACTGTGTCGATGGATTCAACTGGGCCTATTGGCGGCGGCCCGAGTCCTACCTCGACCCCGATGTCAGATCATGTATCTCTGGGTTGGCCCAGTTGCCGGACGGACTGGTGGCCCGTCGAATGGAACAGCTGGCTGCCGACATTGCCAATGGGACCTGGCAGACCCGTCATGCGGACCTCACTCAGCTCGATGCCGTCGACGGTGGCTTCCGGCTGGTTGTCCGATGCCAACGATGACGCCGTAGGCCAATCCGGATGCGGATCGCGACTCGGATCAGAGGATCAACGTATATGTTGATGACGTAACCCTCGTGTGTATGAGTGTTCCTCGGGCACCGCAGGCGCATCGTAGAGAGAACTGATACGAGCCCAACGCAACCAGCCCGGGGATGCTGCGGGTACTCAGTGACCGAGAAGTGAGCACCGTGGAAGAAGACGGCGAATTGGGTGGTCTGGACGGGCCGGCCGGCGACGAGAACGACCGACCGATTCCGGTGTACCCCCTCGGCACCGGGGGTGCATGGCTTCTCGGGATCGCGCCAGGTGGGCTCGGCAGGAGTCCGGTGATCTCAGAGCCGAAGGGGTCAACTCCCCTCGAATCGGCCCAACCCGACCTTGTGATCCCACCGAGCGCGCTGTGGGCCATGAAATACCTGCGGCACGGACGGTTCGGTCTGTCACCAGATGATGAGTTTGAACAAATCCGCTGGGCCTCCGGCGCCGACGACCCAGACGCCAGGATCTATGTGATCGACGACGGGGATGACCATTGCATGGTGTCCCGATTGGTTGGAGTGTCACCGGATGGATGCACTTACTGCCTGGTGGCACGCGTCAAGCGGCTGGATTTTGAAGACGTGCGGGCAGGGTGGGCCCAACCCGTCGACCTCTTCTCGAGAGGTAAGGAGTTCACCTTGTGCGGAGTCGTTGAGGGAACGATCTCGAACATATTCCGAGTGGCCGGGTACCGGCGCCACAAAGACGTGCCGGTCGACTATCTCGCTCCAGCCGGCTTCATCGAGTTCGATCGGCCCCTCTAGAAGTAGGGTCAACTCAGATGTGCGTCGATTAGCGTGCGGTTGGATCCTGGCGAAAAGGTGACTCTGTGACCGCTCAGCGATGGTCACCGCGCACCTGTCACGGCCTCTTGTCGAGCGAAGGATCGACCATTCGGGTTGCACTGACATCCATCGCCACTCCCGACGACGCGGTCCACCCACAGTCACTCGACTGCCCCTCGCCCTCCAGCTCCAGACCAAGTCCGGCGGCGCTCCTGGCCCAGTTGCTCGCTTTTGTAGGTGGGCCGTGCGAGTCTCGATCTCGCCACCTTGGGATTAAAAGTCCCCTGCTCTACCGGATGAGCTAACGGCCCGCGGAGGAGCGTATCGGCTCTGTCGCGGGTGACCCAACTACCGATGCCGTCGGTCGCCGTGGCGCGTCTGCGGCTACGCAGCAGTCATCTCCGTTCCCCACAGGGGGTGCGCGGCGTCCAACCCGCTCGCCGAACTCGTCAGACCAGGAGTGCCCAACCGCTGGCGTTCGAGCTCGAGGGACCAGCTCCCGGTGTGGCATCCGTCGAACTATCCGGATCCCCGTGCCACCGAGATGACCACAGCCGAAGGATCTCCGCCCACGTGCACCCGTTCGATTACCGCATGGCTCACCAGGCTCACGTGAACCAGTGATCCATCGCCCCCTGCCACCCATGCGGTGGTCCCCTTCGGGTCCATAGCCAGCGCTTCGGCTGTGGTCCCGATCGGAATGGGTACGCCGGGTTGGTGCGTTCCCAGGTTGATGGGCGTGACACTTCCACCTCCGCTGACGTATGCGAGCGGCGACGAGGAGAGTCCGGCAATCCCGGTGGGGTTCCCCCCGACGGGGATGGCCGGCCCCGGGGCCATGGTCGAGAGATTGATCGGTGTGACGACGCTGGTCTGGAAGTCGGCAACCATGCAAGTGGAGCCATCATGAGTGATGAAGAGAGCCACCGGCTCGGCCCCGGCGGGGACCGGCGTGCCGGCGACCAGATCCGACAGCGCGATGGGACTGACACTCCCGTCCTCATAGTTGGACACCAGCGCCAATCGGCCGTTGGGCGAGACCGCCACGGCCACTGGCTCTCTTCCCACGGCGATCGGTCGTAAGGCATGCAGCGCCGGGAGCGACACAGGAGTGACCGTGTTGTCCCCGAAGTTGGCCACCAGGGCCAGCCTCCCGTTGGGCGCTACGGCCACGGCGTCGGGCTCGAGCCCGACGGTGACCCGGTTGACGACCTTGCCGGCGGCCACGTCGATCAGGGCCAGGGTGTCGTCACCCCTGTTGGCCACGAGCAGATCCCGGCCATCGGGCGTGACGGCCAGGGCAGCCGGTAGAGAGCCGGTGGTGATCGGGGTCTGGGCCGTCGAGGTCGAGGTGTTCACGACGGCCACCGTCGTGCCCGGGTTGGCGACACCGGCTCCGGTGGTCACGTAGGCAGTGGGCGTGGTGGCGGTGGCCGCCGCCGACCCGGATGTGCATCCGGCCGACAGGCAGATCGCCGCCAGGCAGGCGACCACCACCACGGTCCGCAGGATGGGCTCCCTGGTCATCCGACTCTTCGGGTTGGCCGGGGGCGCAGCGGCAATGCCGGTTCCACGCTGGAAGCGCGTCGTCTGAGGCGGCGGAGCATCCGCTGATCGTAGGCTCTTGGCCCCCACCCACGGTGCCCACCCACCTGATTCGTCACCCCCGCGCGCAGGCAGCACCAGGCTCGAGTGCCGCATCGCGCCAACCGTCCTGATCCGAAATGGGGAAGAAGTCGCCGGTCGCCTCGTCCTGCTGGTACGGCACGGGTGCCGGCGCCCCGGCGGCTAATTCGTCCACCGCGGTCAGAAGGCTGTCGATGTCCTGACCGGATGTCCCGAGGCCGGCGCTGGCCCGAACTGCGCCAGGGACATGCCGGTGGTCCCCCCGGAGGACCTCGTCCCTGTAGGCGGCGACGTCGTTGTCGGCCAGTCCGAGGAGGCGCACCACGTAGGGGTGCGCACAGAAGCACCCGTGGCGCACCGCGATCCCGTACTCGGCGCTGAGGCGGGATGCCACCAGGGCGTGGTGCATGCCGTCGACGGTGAAGGCGGCGACCGGCAGCGTCTCGACCTGGAGGTGGCCGTTCGCCTGCACCGCGGCTGCTTCGGAACCATTGGGCCCGAGGAGGTGGACTCCGCGGATGGAACGGAGGCCGTTGACCAACCGATCGGCCAGCCCGACCTCATGGGCGACGATCCGCTCCCACCCGATGTGGCCGAGGGCGTCGATGGCCGCATGGAGGGCCACGGCACCGACCACGTTCGGCGAGCCGGCCTCTTCCCGGTCCGGGGGGGCCGTCCAGATCACCTCGTCCAAGCCCACCAGGTCCACCGCACCACCGCCGGCGAGGAAGGGATCGCCGACCTCGAACACCGACCGCGGTCCGATGAGGGCGCCGGAGCCGAACGGGGCGTAGAGCTTGTGGCCGCTGAAGGCCAGGAAGTCGGCGGAGGATGGCAGGGGCCGGTGGGGTGCCAGCTGGGCCGCATCGACAAGCACCGGTACCCCCCGCTCGTGGGCGGCATCGATGATGGGCCCGAGGGGCGGCAACCACCCGGTCACGTTGGATGCGCCGGTCACAGCCAACAGCGCCGGCGGCCGTCCGCCGCCGTCGAGTGCGGCACACACGTCTTCGACCGTGAACGTTCCTTCAGTGGAGCACTCGACATAGCGGCGGGTGGCCACCCGTCCCCACGGGAGCAGGTTGGCGTGGTGCTCGACCACGGTGGTGACCACCACGTCATCCGCATGGAGGCGCAACCGGTAGGCCAGGTGGTTGATGGCCTCGGTGGTGTTGCGACAGAAGATGGCGACGTCGGCACCGTCCGGTGACCGTCCGGCGAACTCGAGGACCGCCCGCCGCGCCTGTTCATAGGCGGCGGTGGCGAGCCGCGAGCGGAAGCCGGCGCCTCGGTGCACACTCGAGTACCAGGGGAGGAACTCGTCCACGCGGGCGGAGGCCTCGGGGTGGGCCTGGGTCGACGCCGCCTGGTCCAGCTCGACGGCGGGTCGGTCGCTGCCGTCGATGCAGGGGACCAGTTGGCCGCTGCCGACCAGGTCGGCCAGGGCGCCGGCTTCCTGCCGGGAGGGCCGACGATCCGGGCCAGGGATGGACTCCACGACGTCACCCTACGGGGAGCCGGAGCGGACGCGGGTACGCTCCCCAGCCATGGAGACCGAGTTGGCCGAAGACCGCAAGGACCAGGGGTCCGAGGGGCGCCCGGGCGAAGCGAGAGACGGAACAGCCCCCGATGGTCACGACCTCCAATCGCCTGAGGACACGATCGACGCCGTCGACAGGCTCCTCGACGGGGTGGAGGGCGCGCTCGGCCGCCTCGACGACGGCACCTACGGTGTCTGCGAGTCCTGTGGCGGGCCGATCGACGACGCTCGACTGGCTGGATCACCCACGACGCAGTCCTGCTCGAGCTGCTTCGTGCCCGATAGGACCTGACCCGGCCAACGGCTACCACGGGAGCGCCCGTGAGGCTCCGCTCCGCCGGCACCGCTCACGTGGCTATGGCGCCCCGGGCGCTACTTCTCGGCCGCCAATTTTAGAGTGGCTTCAGGCCAATCTCCGCCCTGGTCTCGGCGGTGGTGTTCACGTGTGGGAACGGGTGATCAGGCACCTCCATCCCCAGACTGGAGCAGATCGGTTCCCAGCCGTCGCCGGGGTGCCATTCGACGAGCCGGTGGCGCGGTGCCGTCGTTCGCACGTGATCGTTGTGAGCGAGATAGGCGGCCTTGGCAGCTGACTCGTCCCGCCAGCTCGGGGTGAACCGCTCCATCATCCCCCGGCCCATTCTGGTCCAGCCGTCGTTGGGGGCGTCGGGCTTGAAGTACGTCTCCACGGCGATGAAGATCGTGTTCGACGCGCTCTTCCACCACGCGTCCGGATCGCGTACGGACAGCAGGATCGGGGCATCGGGGAAGGCCTCGCTCAACTCCTTCCAGAACGGGGCCGCCGGCCAGTCGACGGCGGCTTGGAAGCCGTCGAAGAACTTGTGCCAGTCGGGCAGCCTGCCTTCGTAGGCGTCCCCCCAGACGTCTGGATCCTCTGGACGCTCCCGTACTGCGAGCATGTGGTAGCACGGCCCGGCCAGAAGCACCTCGAGCGCCACTTTGAGCGACATCGTCCCGGTCCGGCCGAGACCGGCGCCGATCATCCTGACGGGCATGCCTTGGATGTTATGCCAGCTGTTGAATTCAGGGGGTGCCGCTCTCGAAGGTCCTCCGGCTACTTCTTGGTCTCCCAGAAGATCCCGTCGATCTCGGCGATCTGAGCCAGCAACCGCTCTCCGACGGCGACGTCGTTCGTTTTCTTGGCCTCGCCCGCCGTCTTGGTGGCCTTCCAGAAGAGATCGTGCAGTTGGGGGTACTTCTCGAGATGCTCGGGCTTGAAGTAGTCGGTCCAGAGCACCCACAGATGGTGCTTGACCAGATCGGCCCGCTCCTCCTTG
>DASZGT010000246.1:0-2144 GCA_035938575.1 Acidimicrobiales bacterium | reverse complement strand
CATGGCCGACATGCCCATGATCATCTCCGTGGACGACCACGTGGTGGAGCCCGCCAACGTCTGGATCAACCGCCTGCCCAAGAAGTACCACGACGTCGGGCCCCGGGTGGTCCGGGCCCCGATGGGGGAGATCACGTTCGTGGGCGGCAAGCTCACCGTCACCCCCGGTTCCGAGGGCGTGCCCACCGACTGGTGGTACTACGAGGACCTCAAGCGACCACTGCTGCGGGTGGACTCCGCCGTCGGCGTGCCCCGGGACGAGGTCACCATGCGGGGTGTCACCTACGGGGACATGCGCCCCGGCTCCTACGAGGTCGCACCCCGGCTCGAGGACATGGACACCAACCACCTCGAGGCCTCGCTGTGCTTCCCCACCTTCCCCCGGTTCTGCGGGCAGACCTTCACCGAGGCTGAGGACAAGGAGCTGGCACTGCTGTGCGTCCGGGCCTACAACGACTGGATGGTCGAGGAATGGTGCGGGCCCGAGGCCAAGGGCCGGCTCATCCCCCTGACCCTGATCCCCCTCTGGGACGCCGAGCTGGCCGCGGCCGAGGTGCGGCGCAACGCGGCCCGCGGCGTCCGCGCCGTCTGCTTCAGCGAGATCCCGCCGTTCCTGGGGCTACCCTCGGTGCACGACCCCGACCGCTACTGGGACCCGTTCTTCCGGGCCTGTGCGGAGACCGGCACCGTCGTGAACATGCACATCGGCTCGTCGTCGAAGATGCCGTCCACCTCGGCCGACGCCCCCCCGGCCGTCGGGTCCACACTGACGCACTCCAACGCCACCTACTCGATGGTCGACTTCATGTTCTCCGGCGTGCTGGTGCGCTTCCCCGACCTCAAGCTGGCCTACGCCGAGGGCCAGATCGGCTGGATCCCGTACATCCTCGAGCGGGCCGACAACGTCTGGGAGGAGAACCGGGGATGGGGCGGGGTGGCCGACATCGTGCCCGAGCCGCCGTCGACCTACTTCCACCGCCAGATCTACGGCTGCTTCTTCGACGACGCCTTCGGCCTCAAGAACGTCGAGTCCATCGGGGTGGACAACATCACCTACGAGTCGGACTACCCCCACTCCGACTCGACCTGGCCCCAGACCCGCCAGATCGCCGAGAAGCAGATGAAGGACCTCACTGACGAGCAGATCTACAAGATCGTCAGGGGCAACGCCATCAAGCTCTACGACCTCGACTTCAAGTGATCCACGGGGCCTAGGCCACCCCCATGGATCTGCGCTACACCGACGCCGAGCAAGCGTTCCGCGGCGAGCTGCGCGGATGGCTGGCGGCCACGCTGCCCGGTCTGCCGCCCAAGCCGTCGGCCGAGGACTGGCCCGGTCGCCGCGCCTACGACACCCACTGGCAGCGGCTGCTCTTCGACGCCGGCTACGCCGGGGTGGACTGGCCCGTCGAGGGCGGCGGGCGGGGCTCCACGCCGGTCGAGGAGCTCATCTTCAAAGAGGAGCTCGAGCGGGCCCACGCCCCCTACGTCGGGGTCAACTTCGTCGGGCTGCTCCACGCCGGCCCGACCATCATCGCCGAGGGGACATCGGAACAGCGCCGGCGGTACCTGCCGTCCATCCTCAACGGCGACGAGGTCTGGTGCCAGGGCTTCTCCGAACCGGACGCCGGGAGCGACCTCGCCTCCCTGCGCACCCGCGCCCTCCGGGACGGCGACCACTACGTGGTCAACGGGTCCAAGATCTGGACGTCCCATGCCGAAGTGGCCGACTACTGCGAGCTGCTGGTGCGGACCGGGGCCGACGACAGCCGGCACCGCGGCATCTCGTGGCTCATCCTGCCCATGGACAGCCCCGGGGTGGAGATCCGACCGCTCACCACCATCGCCGGATCCACCGAGTTCGCCGAGCTCTTCCTCGACGGGGTGCGCGTCCCGGTGGCCAACCGGGTCGGCGACGAGAACGACGGCTGGCGGGTCACCATGGTCACGCTCAGCTTCGAGCGGGGCACCGCCTTCGTCGGGGACCTCCTCGAAGCCGTCGAACTGCTGTCGGCCACGGTGGCCCTGGCCCAGCGCACCGGGGCCTGGTCGGACTCCGCCGTCCGCAGCCAGGCCGGGCACCTCCGCGCCGAGCTGGACGCCCTGTGGGCCCTCACCAAGCGCAACGTGTCCCAGGCGGCCCG
>DASZGT010000245.1:0-8777 GCA_035938575.1 Acidimicrobiales bacterium | reverse complement strand
ACCGACACCCGCGCCTTCGCCCTGCTGATCGGCGCCGCGCTGGCCATGGGCCTGCCCCGCAACCGGGCCTTTGCCCCCATCACCACCGGCGCCGCCCGGCTGCTGAATGTGGTGGGGGGTGCGGCCCTGGTGGGGATCTTCACCATGTTCTGGCTCACCAACCAGTATGAGCCCTCGCTCTACAAAGGGGGGATGGTGGTGCTCGCCGCGCTCACCGCGCTGGTCATCGGCGTCACCGTCCACCCCGGGTCCGGGCTGCGGTCGATCCTCGGGTGGGAGCCCCTCCGTTGGGTAGGTGAGCGGTCCTACGCCATCTACCTCTGGCACTACCCAGTGATCGTCCTGACCACGCCGGTCGCTTCCCGCCCCAGTGTCCTGCGGTCGTCCCTCCAGATCGGGGTCACCTTCGCGCTGGCCGCCCTCTCGTGGCGATACGTCGAGGAGCCGGTCCGACACGGGGCCCTCGGCCGCCAGTGGGGACGGGTCCGCCGGCACGACTGGTCCTGGCCCCGCTTGCGACCGTTGGGCTGGCTGGTGGTCGGCGCCGCGTCGCTCAACGCCGTGGTCTGCACCCTCGGCATCGTCGGGTTGGTCGACGCCTCGGCCGCCAACCCGGGACCCCGGGTCACGAGCATCGTCCCCACCGCGAGGCATCACGTCGCTCCGTCCACCACCGTGGCGCCCCCCAACGGGAGCACCACGACCTCCACGGCTCCGCCGGCCGGCCAGGGGGTGACCGCGCTCGGGGACTCCATCCTGGTGGACGCCGCCCCCTATCTCCAGAGCATGCTGCCCGGCATCGCCATCGACGCCCAGGTCAGCCAGCAGCTCTACCTGGTCCAGAATGCCGTGGCCCAGCTCAAGTCCGACGGCGTGGTGGGCAACCGGTTGATTCTCGAGCTCGGGACCAACGGCCCCTACTCGGCGGACCAGTTGGTGGGCCTGCTCAACTCCCTGGGCCCGATGCAGCGGATCGTGCTGGTGAACACCCGGGTCCCCCAGCCCTGGCAGCAGGAGGTCAACGGGACCATCGCCGCCGTGGCCCAGAACTACCCGAACGCCGTCGTCGTCGACTGGTACGACGCCAGCACGACCTCCCCGCAGTTCTTCTACCCCGACGGGGTCCATCTCACGCCTGACGGTGCCAAGTACTACGCGACGCTGCTGGTGCAGGCGCTCGACGCGCCGGGTCCCTCGGCGGGGCACCGGCCACCTTCGAGCCCGTCCGGCTCGGCCACGGCACCATCCCGCGGTGCGAGGCCATGAGCCGGCCCCGTCCACATCCGCCCGGTCGGTACGGGCCGGCGCATCCGGCCCCCCCGCCCAAGGGGCGCCGTCGCGCACACCAGCCGGGCGGAGTCGCTCACACGAGAGGCCAGGGGTAGGGCGGGCGACCGCCGGTCGGCTCGGGGAATACCCCCGTGTGGACGAGCATGCGGGCCCGGCCCTGGAGCGCCTCCCGCTCCGAGTCCGAGAGCAGCCGGCCCAGCTCGTCGGGGAGGTCGGAGGCCAGGCGCTCGAGGTCGACCAGGATGTCGCCGGGCACCTCGTCATCGGCGAAATCCCAGATGACAGTGCGTAGCTTGGGCTGTCGGTGGAAGCACAGCCCATGGTCGATGGCCCAGAGCCTGTCGTCGGGACCCTTGAGCACGTGACCGCTCTTGCGGTCGGCGTTGTTGGCGACGATGTCGAAGGCGCACATGGTCCGGAGCATGGCCTCGTGGCTGCCGCTCTCGAACAGCGTGAAGTAGTGCTCCGCGTAGTCGGCCTCGACGAACAGCTGCAGGGATCCGGGCCCGAACGGGCCATCGTGGCGCTCGACCGTGGGGGGGACCATGCCCCACCCGAGTGCCTCGGACAAGGCGAATGCCGCCACCTCGCGCCGGTACAGGCCGTCGGGAAAGTCCCACAGCGACTGTTCGCCGCGGGCCGGTTTGTAGACCGCGCTGAGCGGCTCGGGGTGGCCGCTTTCGAGCGTGACCAGAAAGGTCAGGTTCGAGCTCCACGGCAGGCGCCCGGCCACGGTCAGCTCGCAGCCCCGCAGCTGTTCGGTCGCCGAGTCGAGCCCGGGACCGACATCGGGGTTCCAGCCGATCACACGGCCGGGGGACGGTGGCCGTTGGTCCGCGGGCACTCGTGTCCCGAAGGGTCGAGGGGGGACCCGCAGAGCGGGCACGGGGGACGGCCCGATTCGACCAGCCGGGTGGCCTGGATGGCGAACCCGGCCGCCTGCTCACGGGAGATGGACAGGCGGGCGATGGCGCCCGTCTCGTCCTCCGGGACCAGCTCCTCGATGACCAGGACGACCCGGTCGTCGCTCTCGTCGTAGGAAACGCCGATGGTCCCCACCACCCAGGCCGGCTCCGCCGGTTCCTCGAGCGGGACTTCGTCCGGCAGGTGGCCCGGGCGCTCTTGGTCCCTCACGATCCGCGCCAGGTAGTCGGCCACCACTGCCACCTGTTGCTTCTCGATCTTGAGGGTGAGCAGCACCGGCCCCTGCCGGCACTGCAGCAAGAAGAGTCGATCACCGACAGGCCCGAGCGTGCCCACGGTGATCCGCTCCGGGGCCGAGAGGTCGTATCCCTCGCTCACGAGACGGCCAGTTCGGTGAGCGATGCCGTGGAGTTGACGGTGAGGACGCTGGGGCCGCCGTCGCCGTAGGCCAGCGCCGACACGGAGCACGGGGACACGGTGAGCCGCTGGAACAGGTCCAGTTGGGTTCCGGCCGCCGATGACACCGCGGCCTTGATCGGGTCGGCGTGGGACACGGCGACGACGGTCCCGCCCCGGTGCAGGAGGACCAGTCGGGCGATGGCCGACGCCATGCGGGCCTGCATCTCGAGGAAGGACTCGCCCCCCGGGAACCGGAACCCGCTGGGCCAGCGCTGGACCTGGGCCCACTCCGGCTTCTTGTACAGCCCGCTCAACCTGGCCCCGGTCCAGGCTCCGAAGTCGCACTCGATCAGGCCGCGCTCCGTTCGCACCCGCAGGCCGAGCTGCCTGGCAATCGGCCTCGCCGTCTCGGTCGTCCGCTCCAGGGGGGAGGTGTACACGGCGACCGGCTGTCGACCGTCCGCCCCGGCCAGGGCGGCGATCCGGCCGGCCACGGCATCAGCCTGGGCCCGGCCCTCGTCGGACAGGTGGAGACCGGGGGCCCGACCGGGGAGGACCTTCCCCGTGGTCGGTGTCGTTCCGTGGCGGACCAACAGCACCACGGTCGGACGGCTGGGGGTCTTCCGTCGGCTGGCCACGCCCGTTCACCGTACTCTGTCCCGGCACTCGCCCGACCGGAGCGGGGGCGCGGTCAGACGGTCAGCGGGACGTGCCGGCGAGGGGCCGGACCAGGGGCTCGAGGTCTTCGACGGCCCCGTCGGGAACGGCATCGTCGGGGATCACCGGGTCGTGGCTGTGATCCTCTCGGGAGAGCGCCGACGGCCACCAGTTCCACCGGCCCAACAGGACCACCACCGAGGGCACCAGCAGCGTGCGCACGAAGAAGGTGTCGAGGAGGATTCCGGCGGCCAGGCCGAGGCCGATCTCCTTCACTTGCGTGTTCCCGGTGGCGGTCAGGACCCCGAACGTGCCCGCCAGGATGAGTCCGGCCGAGGTCACCGTGGTTCCTGTGGCCTCCACGGCGCGGCGCACGGCCACCCGGATGGGCGCGTGGTGGGCCTCCTCCCGGATCCTCGTCATCACCAGGATGTTGTAGTCCTGGCCCAAGGCCATGATGAAGACGAACATGAAGAACGGAAGGACGAAGTTGATCCCGTCCTGGCCTCCCGCGAGCTCGAAGACGAGCACCGCCAGTCCGAGCGACGCCAGGTAGGAGAGCCCCACGCTGATCACCAGGTAGATCGGCGCCACCAAGCTGCGCAGCACGATGGCCAGCAACAGGGCCAACACCAACAGCACGATCGGGAGGATCTTGACCAGGTCCTGGCCGGCGATGGTCCCGACGTCGGCAGCCGCAGGGGCGTAGCCGTCGACCCCGTTGGCCGTGGCCCCGATCGCCGTTGCCACGTTGGCCACCGCGGCGCGGATGGCCGGGATGGCCTGGGCCGCCGCCGTGCTGGTCGACGCTCCCGCCCGCAGGGTGGCGTCGTAGCGGATGGTCCGGCCGTCGGCGCTGATGAACAGCGCCGTGGCGCGATAGGCGTCGTACTCGGCGGGCGAGAGGGCGACACGCGCCGGGGTGGAGGAGGGGAGGGTCGCAGCCGGTCCGTAGCGCGCCAGCAGGCGGTGGGCCCGCACCAGCGCCTCCGGGCTGGCCATGGTGCCATTGGGATCGAGGGCGCCGCTCACCGCCCGGAAGACGCCGGACCGTTCGAGGCCCAGTTGGGCCGTGATGAGCGTGTCGGGGTGGGCCCACACAGACGTCGGCAGGCGGAACAGGACCGTGGTCGGATTGGCCTCGGTCGACGGGTAGTTGGCGTCCAGCACGGCCTGTCCCCGGGCCGAGTCGGAGGTGGCCGCCGGGGGCTGGTCACCGAAGCCGGTGGGGGCGTAGGCCAGCATCGACACTGCCAGCCCGCCGAAGAACACCAGACCGACGAGGAGTGTGATCAGTGGCCTGGCCACCACCCTGCCGGCGATGCGGCCCCACGTCCCGTGCCGGGCCGGGCCGACCTTCGGCACCCGGGGCCAGAAGACGGCGCGGCCCAGCACCGCCAAAAGGGCGGGGAGCAGGGTGAGATTGGCCAGCAGGGCGACGGCGATGCCGATGGCCAGGCCCGGCCCCAGCCCGCGGTAGAGGCCGAAGGTGGCCACCACCACTGCGGCCAACGCCGCGATCACGGTGAATCCGGAGAACGTGATGGACTCACCCACCTTGCAGAGCGAGAAGGCCACCGCCTCGCCCACGGGTCGTCCCCGGCGGAGCTCCTCCCTCACCCGGAAGATGAGGAAGAGCCCGTAGTCGGTGCCCGCGCCGAGCATGACCACGGTCAGGAGGATGGGAGTGAGGTCGGAGACCTGCACGCCGATGTGGGTGGACTCGGCCACCAGCGGCCCGGCGGCCAACAGGGCCACCACCGAGGGGATCAGCGCCACGAAGGGCGCCAGCAGGGCCCGAAAGGTCAGGAACAAGAGGGCCAGGATGAACAGGAGGGACAGCACCTCGGTGAGGGTCTGGGTCTGGCCGGACTGGTTCTGCTGGTCCACGGATTGGGCCACACCCCCGGTCAGGTGCATGACCAGGTCGGCTCGTGTGCCCGGTGACCTGAACTCGGCCCGGACCTGGGCCACGGCCCGGGCGGTGTCCCTGTTGGTGGCGGGCTGTCGGCCGTCGAATTCGACAATCGCCTCGCGTGCCCTGCCGTCCGCGGACACGCCCTGGTCGATGACGCTGGTGACCCGGGGCACCGACCGGATGGCCCGCTCGACCCGGTCGATGGAAGCGGTGTCGGCGGGGGACAGCGAACGACCGTTGGTGACCGCCACATAGGTGGCCTGGGCGTTGTGCTTCGCCTGCAGGGGGGCCGCCAGCTCCCCGGCCTTGACGCTGGCCGAGCTGGACGGGAGGAAGTCGGAGTTGCTGCTCTTCTCGACGCTGGACAGCGAGGGGAGGAAGAGGACGAGGATCACCGTCACGATCACCCATGCGACGATGATCGGCCACCGGTAGCGCACGGTGAACCGTCCTAGGGCGGCGAACAAGCGGTGCTCCTCCAAGGGATCAGAGTCGGCCCCCCGGGAGAGGGGCACCGCCGTCGGCGAGGGTCGCACATCGGCGATTGGACCGGTGGCTCAGGCCCGGGCACCGCGTGGGTGGGCGGATGCGGCTTGGGTATCGCGGTCCTGCCCCTGAGCTTACGCCTGCGAGCCCCGGCCGGAAGGGGCAACGGGTACCAAACGCCCGATTTTTATGCGAAATTGATCAGGCTCTGATCAGGCATCTCACCGGGTGGCGGGCAACCGGCGGGGCATGGGCACCGCCGTCTCCGGCCAGCGCCTGCGGCTGACTCTGGCCAACTTGTGGAGGAGGGCGATGGCCCCGGGATCGTCGTCCCCGGGCCTCGTCTCGAGGGCACCGCCGGCGATCATGGCGTCGAGCAGTTCGCGCCCCTTGTCGGTGCGGACGATGGTGAGGGTCCAATCGTTGAAGGCCCCGATGCCCCCGGTGGAGATGTCGGCGTGCTCGGCGGCGAAGTCCGGGCACGTCGTGCAGCCCTCCCTGGTCCAGGCGTGCGCCTCCTTGAGGGGGATCTCGTGGAACTTCCCGTCCCGCGTCCACACCTGGAACACTCCCTTGATGTTCATCTTGGCGATGTCGGCCCTGGCGATCCCGTACCTGGCCTCGAAGAGCTCGGGGAAAATGGCGTCGTCGAAGGTCTTCGAGCACATCAGGCCGATGGTCAGGGACAACCGGCGGGCGATCTTTCCGGCCTTGCGGGCCTGCATGACGGGCGGGGCCGAGGCCTGGCAGCCCATCCCCACCAGGGCGATGCGCTCGGCACCCGACTCGATGGCCTGCGCATAGGCCAGGGGGTTGGCCGAGTAGGTGTAGCGCGAGCCGGCAGCGGCGAGGACCTCGGAGCGGGTTGTGGCCACCGCAGGCACGGCCTTCCAGGTCGAGCCGTCCCCTTCGAGGTCTGAGACCAGGGCGGCATCGATGACGTCGTGCTCGAGGGCCCAGATGAGCAGGGCGGAGACCAGCCCCCCGTCCTGGCCCACTTGGAGGACCTCCGGATCGGTGGCCCGGACCAGCAGGGTGTCCGACGAGACACCGGCCACCTCGTCGTCGGCGCGCTCCCGGCCGAAGAGGTGCATGTCGATCTCGGGCTCCCAGGTGCGGAACCGCGGACAGGCGCGGGTGCACATCGTGCAACCCTTCACCCCGTGCGTGCAGTTGTCGGGGCCGCCCTCGGCGTCGATGTGGAAGGGCTTGTACCGGCCACCGGTGTCGTCGTAGGAGAGCACGTCGTAGGGGCAGGCCACGATGCAGGCGGCGCAGCCCGTGCACAGGCCCGAGGTCACCACTTCGGTGAACAGTTCGGCCCAGTGCGGCTTCTCGGGAGGCATGGACCAACCCTACTGTCGGAACCTGGCCCGGTTACCCGAGTGGCTACCCTCGGGTCGGTGCCCGAACTGCCCGAGGTCGAGAGCTACCGGAGGCTCGCCGAGTCGGCCCTCTTCCGCACCGTCAGGTCGATCGTCACCCCCGATGCCTGGTTCCTGAAGGGAGGTGTGGACGGCAACGTCCTCCGCCGGGCCCTGATCGGGCACCGGTTCGTCTCGGCCCGGCGCATCGGGAAGCTCCTGGTGCTCGAGACGGACGGCGGCCCGACGCTGGGCATCCGGTTCGGGATGACCGGGACGCTGATGGTGGACGGAGCCGCCCCCGTCGGAGAATTGCGCTACGCGCCCCACCGCCACGATCCGAAGTGGGACCGCTGGTCGGCCCGGTTCGATGACGGCGGCACCCTTGTGGTCAGCGATCCGCGGCGTCTGGGCGGAGTGCTGCTGGATCCGGACCTGTCCCTCCTCGGCCCCGACGCCGCCACCATCACCGGGGCTCAGTTGGCCGCGGCGCTGCGGGGATCCAGGGCCCCGTTGAAGGCGCGGCTGCTCGACCAGGCGCGGGTGGCCGGAGTGGGAAACCTGATGGCCGACGAGGTGCTGTGGCGCGCCGGGCTGTCCCCGCACCGGCCGGCCGGCTCCCTTACCGCCAACGAGCTGCGCCGCCTCCACCGGAACCTGGTCCGCACGGTCGAGGACCTCATCGACCGGGGCGGCTCGCATCTCGGCGACCTCATGGACGAGCGCCGGCCCGGCGGTCGATGCCCCCGCGACGGCGCCGCCCTGACCCGCTCCACCGTCGGTGGACGTACCTCGTGGTGGTGCCCCCGACATCAGGCGTGATGGCCGCATGACCGATCGACGGTCCGGACGGGGCCGGCTCAGGCGTCGAGCTCGGCCACCACCTTGGCGGCGTGACCGTCGGCCTTCACGTGGTACCACGGCCTGGCCACGGTGCCGTCGGCGGCGATCAGGAATGTGGATCGGATGACCCCGATCGACTTCTTGCCATAGAGGGTCTTCTCGCCCCACGCCCCGTAGGCCTCGCCTACAGCATGGTCGGCGTCGGTCAGGAGCGGGAACTTGAGGCCGTACTTGGCCCGGAAGGCCTGGTGCTTGGCCGCGCTGTCAGCCGAGATCCCGAGGACCGGCACCTTGGCCCGGGTGAAGGCGCGCAGGTTGTCGTTGAACTGGCAGGCCTCCTTGGTGCAGCCGGGCGTGTCGTCCCGTGGATAGAAGTACACCACCACCTGCTGTCCCTTGAAGTCCTTGAGGGAGACCTTCTTGCCGTCCTGGTCGGGGAGGGTGAATGCGGGCGCCTTGTCACCGGCGGCGAGTGTTCCCATGCTCGGCATCCTTTCGTGGAGCGACGCGGTCCCGCCTACGATGGCACACTCCCCCTCCCGCGGGAGCAGGCGTCCTGTTCGGCCCCACCGCAGAGGCGCCGTGCCCTGCGGACGGCCCGCCCCGGGGCCCCGGGTGAGGCCAGTGGGTGCCGACCAGGAGCGCTTGGGCTGGTGTCGAGGGCAATCCCAGCTAGACTGGGTGGCGTGGTCGGGCTGGTGCCCTTCCACCGGGGTCTTCCTCATTCTGTTCTTCAGGCCTGCCGACGCAGACCGGGACAATGGCCCGAGGCGGGCCCGTAGGCGTTCCGTGACTCGCACGGGCGTCGACGGTCGGCCTCCGGCCGTCATCCAACAGACGAGAGTGAGCCTCATACCCCATGACAACCATTGCCGATCCATCGGGTCGCGTCCTCG
>DASZGT010000244.1:0-1748 GCA_035938575.1 Acidimicrobiales bacterium | reverse complement strand
TCGATGATCTTGTGGGTCGGTCCGTCGCCACGCTCCGACCACCTCGTCCACCCCATGACGGCGGGGCCGTCGATGAGGACGATCTGTCGGTAGGCCTGGTTGGTCGACGCCGCGTCGAGGTAGACCTCGCTGTTGATGCGGAAGAGGTCCCAGGCGTTGGTGTCCCCGTCGCTCGATCGACGGCGCAGCAGCCGGACCACTTCGCCGGAGACCTCCTCGAACACGGCGCGGAAGAGATCCTCCTTGTCGCGAAAGTGGTGGTAGAGCGCACCCCGGGTCAGCCCGGCCCGCTGCACGATCTCCTCGGTGCGGGTGGCCTGGAACCCGTCTTCGGCGAACAGCTGCCTAGCCGTGGCGATGAGCGCCCGGCGGGTGTCCCGCACATGGGCGGCCCGGAGCCCCGGATCGCCTCCGGCCGACCTCAACGCGTCTGGCTCCCGTCCGACGCACCCGGAGCACCGGCTCGGCCCTTACACGGGAGGCCCGGGGATCCGAGGGCCGGGGAACTGGTGGCCGGGCCTCGTCCGATGATCGTCGGCTGCGCTTGATTCATGACGTATCCAACATACATACTGTTTGCCCCTGGCGCCCGCGGTGCCGAGGGCCCGGGACAGGACGAGCGCGACCGGACGGAGCAAAGGCACGGACATGGACGATCTGGACGGGAGAGTGGCCCTGGTCACCGGAGCCAGCCGGGGGGTCGGAGCGGCCACTGCGGTGGCGCTGGCCCAGGCCGGGTGCCATGTGGCCTGCGCCGCCCGCTCCACCAGGATCGAGCCCCAGAGGACGCCCGGAACGCTCGATGAGACGGTGGCAGCCGTCGAACAGGCGGGTCGCCGGGGGCTGGCCATCCCGACCAACCTGGCCGTCGATGCCCAGGTGGAGGCCATGGTGGCCCGGGCCACCGAGCACTTCGGACGGCTCGACATCCTGGTGAACAATGCCGCCATCACCTTCGTCGGTGGTCTGGACATCCCCTTGTCCCGCTATGACCTCATCATGCAGGTCAATCTGCGCGCACCCATGATCGCCCTGCGCCAGGCGGCCCCGGCCATGCGTGCGACGGGCGGCGGCGTCGTCATCAATGTCTCGTCCGTGGCCGCCATGTACCCCCACTCGTCGCTGATGGCCTATGGCATCTCGAAGATCGGACTCGAGCGCCTGACGGTGGATGCCGCCCTCCAGTTAGCGTCCTCGAACATCGCCGTCAACTGCTTTCGCATCGACGTGGCCGTGGCCTCCGAGGGATTCCTGGCCAACACCCCCGGCGTCGACCACTCGAACTGGGAACCGTCAGCCGTTGCCGCCGAGGGGATCGTCTGGATGGTGCGCCAACCTCCTTCTTACTCCGGTCGGCGAGAGAGCATGTTCGCACTGCGGAGGCGTGAGGGCATCATGGCCCCACGCGTACCGGACCCCCTGACGGCAGCGCCGCCGGTCGAGCTGTACCAGGGTCTGGCGGACGTGCCCGACGCCGGATTCGCAGAGCCCTATCCCGACGACGAAGGAGGCTGACCGTTGGCCAAGCGAACCCCGGAAGAGGAAGAGGCCATCGCCGTCCGCACCGAGGGACTGGTGGACGTCCAACGCCTGGGCCGATGGATGGACGGAGAGGATCTCCCCGGACGGGGCGAGCCGGTCACGTCCCGCTTCATCAGCGGCGGCGCCTCCAATGAGATCTTCGAGATCCGGCGGGGCGGGTTCCACGCCGTGCTCCGACGCCCACCCCGTATCGTCCCCAAGGGTCG
>DASZGT010000243.1:0-3311 GCA_035938575.1 Acidimicrobiales bacterium | reverse complement strand
CTCGACGGACGGATCGGAGGAGAAGGGGTAGAGGTTGCACACCACCAGGTCGATGAGCCCGATCCCCAGCCGGTCGAGGGCGTCGAGGTGCTCGGGCTGGGACCGATCGGCGAGGATGCCGCCGTGGATGGTGGGGTGCAGTGTCTTGACCCGCCCCCCGAGCATCTCGGGGGCGCCGGTGAGGTCAGCCACCTCGACGTACGGGATGCCGGCTTCGCCCAGGGCCGTCGACGTCCCGCCGCTCGAGAGCAGCTCCCAGCCCAGACCCGAAAGGCCGCGGGCCAGGTCGACCAGCCCCGTCTTGTCGTAGACGGACAGCAGCGCCCTCATGGCGAGACTTCCGACGGTGCCCCCGTCTCATCCCCGGCCTTCGCCGCCAACTCGTCGATGAAGTGGCGGATGGTCTGGGGATAGAGCCTCCGTTCCACCTCTTTGATCCGCTCGTGCAAGGTCTCCTCCGTATCATTCGGCAGCACCGGAACCGGGGCGCGGGCCAGTACCGGGCCGGCGTCCATCTCCAACGTAGCGACATGGACGGTGGTCCCCGTCTCGGCCACCCCGGCGGCCAGGGCGTCGGCCACCGCGTGCCAGCCGGGGAAGGCCGGCAGCAGCGCGGGATGGGTGTTCAGGATGCGGCCGGGGTAGGCGGTGTGGATCGACTGGCCGAGCACCGTGCCGAAACCGGCCATGGCCACCACGTCCACGCCGGCCGCCACCAGCGCTTCGGTCACCGCCGCGGTGTAGGCGGGGCGGTCGAACTCCGCTCCGAATCCTCCGAAGCGGGACCGGTCGACCAGTTGGGCGGGGATGCAAGAGGCCGCGGCGATGTCGAGGGCGCGACAGGCGCGGTCGGCGATCACCAGGCGGACGGGGAGACCGGCGGCCACCATGGCTTCGAAAATGGTGCCGGAACCGGAGACCAGGACCCCGAGGTGCAGGACGGGCGGGGAGTCTCGAGATGCGCCGGAACCCACGGGCGCACGCTACCAGCGCCGCCTCGTCTCGAATCCCCCTGTGTGGGCGCGGGCCCCGGGTGCTGGCGTCCGGGAGCCGACCGGACCGGAGCGACGTGGCCCACCGGCCTGCCTCCGGTTGTGGGCCCACGTCGCTCGGTCCCCCCTGCCCGGGGAATGCCCCTCGTGGCTGATGTATCGGCACGGAAACGGCGGTTCCGAAGCGAAAGTTGCCGACAGGCCCACGGAGACGGCAGGTCCCTCGGCCGGTTGGCTCCCCGCCGGCGTCCAGAGCCCCGGCGGCGGCGCCCGGACTACCGGTCGAGGTGCTCGAGCGACCGCACGAGCGCCTCGTCGAAGTTGCCCAGGGACGGAAGGACGGCGTCGCAGAAGCCCCATCGCCGCGATTCGAACGACCCCGGATCGGGCACCACCGCCACGCGCATCCGAGCCGCCTTGGCCGCGATGGCGCCGTTGAACGAGTCTTCCAGGGCCAGGCAGCCGGTGGGGTCGATCCCCAACTTGGCCGCCGTCGACAGGTAGGCCCCCGGATGCGGCTTGCCGAGGGGATCCCACTCGGCGGAGTGCCACACGGCGACCTCGGACTCGATGGCCAGACGCCGCAGCGCGGCCTCGATCACCTCGGCGTAGGAGCCGGAGCACACCGCCACCGGGAGCGAGAGTCGCCGACAGCAGGCCACGGCCTCGAGGGCGCCCGGCATCGGGGCGCCGGACTCACTGATCAGCTGGGCGACCCGCGAGGTGGTGGCCCGCTCCACCTCGGCCGGTGACCGGCCCTCCCACGGGTGGCGGTCCCACCAGTGCCGGACGGCGTCGTCGACGCGGAGGCCCATGGTCTGGCGCACGTCGGCCTCGGTGAGGTGGAGTCCGAGGGAACCGAACACCTCGATCTCGGCCTGACGCCACATCGGTTCCGAGTCGATCAGCAGTCCGTCGAGGTCGAAGATGACCGCGGCGATGGACACTCCGGCCAGGGCGGCCGCCGAAGGGAGCTCGGGGCTCAGTCGAGTTTCCGGACGACGTCGACCATGGCCTCGCCCGCCTCGGTCGGGTTGAGGGCGACGGTCACCCCGGCGGCGGACAGAGCCTCCATCTTGGCCTGGGCCGTCCCCTTGGACCCGGAGATGATCGCCCCGGCGTGGCCCATCTTGCGCCCGGGGGGAGCGGTCACTCCCGCCACGTACGAAACGACGGGCTTGGTCACCGATGAGGCGATGAACTCCGCCGCCTCCTCTTCCGCCGAGCCGCCTATCTCGCCGATCATCATGATGGCCCGGGTGTCCTGGTCCGCCTCGAACGCGGCCAGGCAGTCGATGAAACTGGTGCCGGGGACCGGGTCACCGCCGATGCCCACACAGGTGGTCTGGCCCACTCCCTGTTGGGAGAGCTCGTGGAGGGCCTGGTAGGTGAGCGTCCCCGAGCGGCTCACGATGCCGACCGGGCCGCCCTCGAGGGCGATGTCCCCCGAGGTGATCCCGATGTTGCACCTGCCGGGGGAGATGATCCCCGGACAGTTCGGTCCGAGCAGCCGGGTCCCGGGGAATTGACGGACGAGCCGGTTGTAGGCCAGGGCCTCGTCCTGGGCCGGGATGCCCTCCGTGATGCACACCACGAACGGGACGCCGGCAGCCGCGGCCTCGACAATGGCGTCGGCTGCGAATTTGGGAGGCACGGAGATGAACGAGGCGTTGGCGCCGGTGGCCTCGACCGCTTCGGCCACCGTGGCGAACACCGGGATGCCCTCGATCTCCTCGCCGCCCCGCTTGGGATTGGTGCCCGCCACCACCTTGGTCCCGTAGGCCCGGTTCCGGAGCCCGTGGAACAGTCCCTGGCTGGTCGGGCTGATGCCCTGGACGACGACCTTGGTGCTCTCGTCGACGAAGATGCTCACGACTGGCCTCCTGCAAGGGCGACGGCCCGTCGGGCCGCGTCGATCATGGTCGGTTCCGCCACCAGGCGGTCGGACAGATGGTCGGCCAGGATCGCCCGGCCGGCGACGGCGTTGGTGCCGTCCAGGCGCAGGACGATGGGCGAGCTGATGTCCACCCGAGTGAGCGCTTCGAGAACGCCGTTGGCCACTTCGTCCACCCTGGTGATCCCGCCGAAGATGTTGACGAAGATCGAACGCACCGCCGGATCGGAGTTGATCACCTCGAGGGCCGCAGCCATCACGTCGGCGTTGGCCCCGCCACCGATGTCGAGGAAGTTGGCCGCCGACCCACCGCATTGATTGACCACGTCGAGCGTGCTCATGGCGAGGCCGGCCCCGTTGGCGATGATGCCGACCGAACCGTCGAGTCCGATGTAGTTGAGCCCACGCTCCTTGGCCCTGGTCTC
>DASZGT010000242.1:0-3314 GCA_035938575.1 Acidimicrobiales bacterium | reverse complement strand
TTTTTCGAAGGTCGACGCCCAGGCCATGGACAGGCGGACGGCCAGCTCGGGGCTGATGTCCACGTTGGCCAGGCCCTGGACGCCGTCCCGGCCGAACAGCGACCGGGCGCCCATCGATTCCCAGACGATCGAGGAGTTGACAGTGGCGCCGGCCTCCACCGTCTTGAACGGGTAGACCTTGACCCCGGCCTTGATCTCGGCGTGGGCCCCCACGAAGCACTGGTCCCCCAGGACCACCCCCTCCTCGCAGCGCACGCCCTCGCGGAGGTCGGATCCCCGGCCCAGCACGCTGCCGTCGATGCGGACGCCCGAGCCCAGGTAGGTGTTGTCGTGGACGATCGAGCGCTGGATCACCGCATTGTCCCCGATGCGCACGTTGCGACCCAGGGTGCAGTACCCGCCGAGCCGGGCGCCCGGCCCGATCACGCAGTTGTCGCCGATCACTGCCGGACCGTCGATGGTCACGCCGGGGTCGACCTCGGCCCCTTTGCCCAGCCACACCCCGGGGCGGAGCTGGAACCCGTTGACGTCCACCTGGACCCGCTGATCGAGGATGTCCTGATGGGCCTTCAGATAGGCCTCGAGCGTGCCCACGTCCTCCCAGTAGCCGTCGGCCACGTAGCCGAAGAGGTGCCTGCCGGCCGCCAGAGCCTCGGGGAAGGACTCGCCGGAGAAGTCGACGGCCTGGCCCTCGGGGATGAAGTCGAAGATCTCCGGCTCGAGCACGTAGATCCCGGTATTGATGGTGTCGCTGAAGACCTGCCCCCACGTCGGTTTCTCGAGGAACCGCTCGATGGATCCGTCGTCGCGGGTGATGACGATGCCGAACTCCAGCGGGTTGTCCACCGCCTTGAGGGCCAGGGTGGCCAGCCCGCCCCGCAGGTCGTGGAAGTCCACCACCTGGCTCAGGTCGATGTCGGTCAGCACGTCGCCCGAGATGACCAGGAAGCGCTCGTCGAGCTCGTCCCGGGCGTTCCGTACCGAGCCGGCGGTGCCCAGCGGGGTGGCCTCGGTGGCATAGACCATCCGCACGCCGAACTCGGACCCGTCCCCGAAGTAGGTCCGGATGGCGTTGGCCATGAAGGCCACGGTCACCACGATGTCCTCGAAACCGTGTTGGCGCAGCAGGTTGACCACGTGCTCCATCATGGGGATGTTGGCCATGGGCAGCATCGGCTTGGGCTGGTTGGACGTGAGGGGACGGAGCCTGGTCCCCTCCCCGCCGGCCATGATGACCGCCTTCACGGCGAGTCCCTTCCCGCTCCGGCCCGTCTCTCTCCGGCCCGTCCCGCCCTGGCCCGGCGCCCGTCGGCGAGCGCCTTGCGGGCCACCGGGACATAGGAACCGGCGGCGATCCAGGCCAGAACGAGCCCGATCATGCCGGTCACCCAGGCCACCACGTTGACCGGGTCCTGCCACGGGGCACTTCCGTGACTGAGCAGGAAGGCCGGGTAGGAGAACATCAACGCGAACGTACCCGCCTTGCCCACCCAGAGGACGTCGATCCGGGCGGCGCCGAGCGAGGCCAACAGGAGCACGGCCCCGGAGACCACCACCTCGCGGGCCAGGGTGGCCGCGCCGAACCAGACCGGCACCGCCCCGTGGATGGTGATGGCCAGCACGGCCGTGACCACCAGCACCCGGTCGGCCACAGGATCGAGCACCTTCCCGAACGTCGAGACCTGGTGGAAGCGGCGGGCCACGAACCCGTCGATCCAGTCGGTGGCGCCCAGCACGCCCAGCAGCACCGCCGCCGCCGTCTGGCGGTTGGCTCCGAACAGGAGCCAGAGAAACACCGGGATGCATGCCAGCCGGACCAGCGTGATGGCGTTGGGCACGGTGGCGATCCGGTCGAGGCCGGGCTCCTCCGGAGAGGCGGTCTCGCCGGTGCCGGCCGTCGGGCCACCGGGTTCGTGCTGTGCAATCGAGTCAGTGATCGAACTCCCCCTGGCTTTCACGCCGGCATCCTCCACCGGGCCGAGTCTACGAGCCGGGTCGCCCTCCGTCGGAACCATGATCAACCCTCCCACCCCCGGTACGGGGATGGCACACCCGCCGACGCGTTGTGAGCGGGCCCCGCTTCCTCCGTGCCCACTCCGGTTGTGACCACTCTGGGCCACCGGCAGGGGTGGCCCTACCCTGTGGGGTGCATGGCCTCTCCGCCCGGCACGACCTACCCGTGATGTCGACTCCCACCGCCGAGACCCGCATGACGCCCGGGCTCGTGGCCCTCTTCGCAGTGGCCTGCGGAATCTCGGCCGCCAACCTCTACTACGCCCAGCCGCTGCTCCCCCGGATCTCCCGCGATCTGCACGTCGGGTCGGGCACTGCGGCCCTGGTCATCACGGCCGCTCAGATCGGCTACGGGATCGGGCTGGCGCTCATCGTGCCACTCGGGGACATCCTCATCCGGCGCCGACTGGTTCCGCTCATTCTGGTCATTGCCGCCGCCGCTCTCTTGGCGGCCTCGGCGGCGCCCAACGTGACGCTGCTCATCGTCGCCGTCACCGTGGCCGGCCTGTGCTCGGTGGCGGCCCAGATCCTGGTTCCCTTCGCGGCCTCGCTGGCCACCGACCAGCAGCGGGGCCGGGTCGTGGGCACGGTCATGAGCGGCCTGCTGCTCGGCATCCTGCTGGCCCGTACCTTCTCGGGGCTGATCGCAGAGGCGGCGGGTTGGCGCACCGTGTACGTGGTGGCGGGCGGCGTGGTGCTCGCCCTGTCGGGCATCCTGCACCTTCGACTCCCGGGCGAACAGCGACGCCCATCGATGGTGTACTCGGAACTGCTCGGCTCGGTCGTCCACCTCATGCGCACCGAGCCGGTGCTCAGGCTCCGCTCGGCCATCGGGGGACTGGCCTTCGCCACCTTCAACGTGATCTGGACCAGCCTGGCCTTTCTCCTGGTCAGTGCGCCCTACCACTACGGCCAGGCGGTCATCGGACTGTTCGGGCTCCTCGGCGCCGCCGGCGCCCTGGCCGCATCGTTCAGCGGGCGGCTGGCCGACCGGGGGCTCGAGCGCTGGGTCACCGGTGGTTCGCTCCTGGTCACCCTGGGCTCGATCGCCCTGTTGGCCGTCGGGGCCCACCAGCTGTGGGCACTGATCGCCGGCATCGTGATCGGCGACCTGGGGATCCAGGCGGTGCACATCCAGAACCAGCAGCTGATCTTCGCCCTCGAACCCTCGGCCCGGTCCCGGCTCAACACGGGCTACATGGTCACCTACTTCATCGGCGGCGCCGTCGGCTCGGCCACCACCGGACTGGCCTACGCCGCCCGCGGGTGGTCCGGCGTCATCGCCCTGGGCCTCGTCTACT
>DASZGT010000241.1:0-4579 GCA_035938575.1 Acidimicrobiales bacterium | reverse complement strand
CAAGCTCTACTTCCTCATCGGCCTCCCGACCGAGACCGATGAGGACACCCTGGGCATCGTGGAGCTGGCCAAGCAGTGCGTGGCCATCGGACGCCGCTACCACAAGGGGGTGACGGTGACGGCCTCGGTGGGGGGCTTCGTCCCCAAGGTACAGACCCCGTTCCAGTGGTTCGGGCAGAACACGATCGAGGAGCTAAACCGCAAAGTCCGCTTGATCCGCGACGCCGCCCGGCCGGTCCGTGGCCTCACCATCCGGTGGCACGATCCCAAGGCCACTGCGGCCGAGGGCATCGTCAGCCGGGGCGATCGGCGGATGGGGCCGGTGATCGAGCAGGTATGGCGGCGGGGGGGCACCTTCCAGGAGTGGACCGAGCACTTCGACCTCGAGCTGTGGACGGATGCCCTCGCTGACCAGGGGATGTCTCTCGAGGATGCCGTCTACCGCCATCGGAGCGAGCACGAGGCGCTGCCCTGGGACCACCTCTCGGCCGGGCTCCACCGCGACTTCCTGTGGCAGGACTGGGTGGACGCCCTGGCCCAGCACGGGCTCGAGGACTGCCGCTGGACCCCGTGCTACGACTGCGGGGCCTGCACCGGGTTCGGCATCGAACACGTGGTCGCCTCGGCGGTGCCCCCGGCCGGCGGAAGCCAGGGCACCGGGCAGGATCTCTCTACCGGGGGCCAGGTACCGGTACGATTTCTCCCGACGGTGCCATCCGGTGCCGTTTCGGCCTCCGGGTCGAACCAGGGAGCCGCCGTGCGGGTCGGAGTGGGGAGGAGCTGAGATGCGCATACGTCTTCGCTTCACCAAACTCGGCAAGATCCGTTTCACCAGCCAGCGGGACGTGGCCCGCATGTGGGAGCGGGCGTTGCGGCGGGCCGAGCTCCCATTGGCCTACACGGCGGGATTCTCGCCCCGGCCCCAGCTCAGCTTCGGGCTGGCCCTCCCCACCGGGTGCGAGTCGCTGGCCGAGTACCTCGACGTGGTCCTCGACGATGCCCGGCCCGAGACGGCCGGCGTCGAGCTGTCGGGGCTGCCCGCCCGCCTCACCGACCTGCTGCCCGAAGGCATCGACGTCGAGGAGGCGGCCCCGGTGGATCGCCGGGCCGACTCGCTCCAGCAACAGGTCACCTCGTGTTCGTGGACGATGCGGGTTGGCGGGGTATCGCGCCGCCAACTCGAAGAGCAGGTGGAATCGCTCCTGGCTGCCCCCACGGTTCTGATCGTGCGGGAGCGGAAGGGGCGCGAGGAGCTGGACGACCTCCGACCGTCGGTGCTGGCCTTGGCCGTCTGCGACGATCCGGCACCGGGTTCCGACCCCGTCGGCCCCGGGCGTCCGTCGTCGGTAGGGGTGGTGGCGGAGCTGGCCACCCAACCCCGTGGGGTCCGTCCCGTCGAGTTGGTCCGCGGCCTGGTTGCCGTGTCCGGACCCTCGCCGGAGGGCAGGTCGGCGGGTGTGACCCCCGACGCCGGAAGCAATGTGGGAACCCCGGTCCTCGACCGGGCATGCAGAACTCAACAGTGGATCGAGCGCGATGGCGCCCGCCAGGAGCCCCTCCAACGCAGGGGACACCTGGCCGGTGCCGAACGCGCCGTGCACGCTCTGGAGCGTGCATCATGAGCAGGATCAGAAGGGAATTCGATGTCAGATGCACCAACCGGGTCACCGGTGGGGGTCCCGGCGGAGTCACCGCCGTCCTCGACCGTGACCCCCGACAAGACAACCCCGGACAAAGCCGGTGACGCCCCACCGGCGCGCTCGCCGGACACCCCGATCGCCGAAGGGCTGACCTCTTCGAGCGAGAGCGGGGCCAGCAGCACCAACGGAGTCGACACCGGCACCGCCGGGGCCAATCAGAACCGTGGTGACCTGCCGAATCGCAGGCGACGCGGCTCGCGGGGCGGACGGGGACGCGGACGGCCCGCCGCAGAGGGGGCCCAAGCCCCGGGAGAACAGGGGCAGGGCGCACCCGGTCCGGGTGACGGCGAGGCCGAGCCGGCCGAAGCCCCGGCGACCATGGCTCCTGCGACCCCGGTGGCCACGGGCGAGAGCGGCCCGCCCCGAGCAGCCCCGGCGCGACCGAAGATCGGCGACAGCCGACCGGCGAGAGCCCCCGCCAACGGGGCCGCACCAGGCGGTGGAGCCGGAGGCGCGGGGGACGCGGAGGGCGGCAGGTCGGACTCCCCGTCGGCCGGTCGCGGCGAGGGACGGTCGAACGGAGGAGGGCGCTCCCGCCAGCGGGCGGGTGGCCCGACCGGCTCCTCCACCGGCCCGGGTCCGTCGTCCAAGGTCGCAGAGACGAGGACGGGCGCGGGCGCCACGCCGCGCCCGCAGGCGGGACCGCGGCCGGAAGGCCGTCGAGGCGGGCGCGAGCGCCGCGGCAAGGCCGTGGGGCGGTACATGATCTGCGTCCACGTGCGCCCGGAGGTGACCCAGATCGCCCTCTTGGAGGGGCGCACGCTGGTCGAGCACTACGTCTCCAGGGCTTCGGATGACGCCACCCAGATCGATGGCAACATCTACCGCGGCCGGGTCCAGAACGTGCTGCCCGGCATGGAGGCGGCCTTCATCGACATCGGCACGCCCAAGAACGCCGTCCTCTACCACGGCGACGTCCGCTACGACACCGACGACGTGGAGTCGGGGAGCTCGTCGGGCCAGCCCCGGATCGAGCAACTGCTCCGCCCCGGCCAGACCATCCTGTGCCAGGTGACCAAAAACCCCATCGGGGCCAAGGGCGCCCGGCTCACCCAGGAGGTCTCGCTGCCCGGGCGGTTCGTGGTGCTGGTCCCCAACAGCACGGCCTACGGGATCTCCAAGCGCCTCGAGGACGGCGAGCGCAAGCGGCTGCGCCGGATCGTCGACGCCATCCGGCCCCAGGGGCACGGGCTCATCGTCCGCACGGCGGCCGCGGGAGCCAGCGCCGACGAGTTGGGCAACGACGTCGAACGACTGGTGGCCCAGTGGGAGGCCATCGCCGCCGAATCCAAAAAGGGCCAGGGGCCGGCGCTCCTCTATCGTGAGCCGGCCATCGCCGTCCGGGTCATCCGTGAGGAGCTCAACCGCGAGTACCGGGCGGTGGTCATCGACGATCTGGCGCTCTACGAGCAGGTCCGCGACTACGTCGGCGCCGTCAACCCCGAGCTGGCCGACCGGGTGGAGTACTTCGACCCCGAGGTGGAGGCCCTCCCCGTCTTCGAGCGCTACCACGTCCACGAGCAGCTGCACAAGGCCCTCGACCGCAAGGTCTACCTCCCCTCGGGCGGATCGCTGGTCATCGACCGCACCGAGGCGCTGACCGTCATCGACGTCAACACCGGCAAGAACGTCGGGACGACCAACCTGGAGGAGACGGTCTACCGCAACAACCTGGAGGCGGCCGAGGAGGTGGCCCGCCAGCTGCGCCTGCGGGACATCGGCGGCATCATCGTGATCGACTTCATCGACATGGAGGTCAGGGAGAACCGCGACAAGGTGGGCAGCGCCCTGCGGTCGGCGCTGGCCAGGGACAAGACCCGCACCCAGGTCTTCGACATCTCGGAGCTGGGCCTGGTGGAGATGACCCGGAAGCGGGTCTCCGAGGGTCTGATCGAGTCGATGTCGACCACCTGTGAGGTCTGCGGCGGGAGGGGAATCATCTTCGACGATCCGGAGCTGTAGACTCTCGCTCCTATGTACGCCGTCATCAAAACCGGAGGCAAGCAGGAGCGGGTGGCCGAGGGCCAGGAGCTCCGAGTGGAGTTGCTGGGGCAATCCCCCGGGTCGGAGGTGACCTTTGCGCCGGTGCTGGTGGTCGACGGCGACACGGTCCTGGCCACGCCGGCACAGCTGGTGGGCTCGTCGGTGACCGCCACCGTGGTGGGCGAGGAGCTCGGGCCGAAGATCCGGGGCTTCACCTACAAGAACAAGTCGAACCAGAGCACCCGGTGGGGTCACCGCCAGCGGTACTCGACGATCTCCATCACCTCGATCAGCGCGGCCGGCTGATCGGTAGGAAGGGTTCCCTCCCAGCCGGTGGCGAGGTGGCCGATCCGGCCCAGGCAGGCTTCACGGCACCCCCGACGAAGAAGTGGCGAACGAAGCGAGTGACCAGACCGACTGGTCCGCTCGAGCACAAGGAGTAGTTGACATGTCCAAGACCAAGGGTGGTGGTTCGACCCGCAATGGGCGCGACTCGAACGCGCAGCGGTTGGGGGTCAAGACGTTCGGCGGCGCCACGGTGCAGGCGGGCGCCATCATCGTCCGTCAGCGAGGCACCAAGTTCCATCCGGGCCTCAACGTGGGCCTGGGTGGCGACGACACCCTCTTCGCCCTGGCCGATGGCACGGTCAGGTTCACCAACCGGAAGGGCCGGAAGCTGGTCGACGTCGTCGCCGGCGACTGACGTCGAGAGACCCGACACAGAGATTTAACCCTGCGGGTGAGGTTGCGAACCGGGGCCGGGCGGTACGCTCCCGGTCATGCCCGTCTCCGACCCTGTCGTATCGGACCGGGGCCGGCCCGACGGTCCCGAGCCCAGCCGGGCGCTCAGCTTCGACGGGTGCGTCAACTTCCGGGACCTCGGCGGCTATCGGACC
>DASZGT010000240.1:0-3204 GCA_035938575.1 Acidimicrobiales bacterium | reverse complement strand
CCCCGAACCACCGTGCCGCCCAACGCCTCGATGGTGGAGGCCAGGCCTTCCACGTCGTCCACCCGCAACGAGAGGTGGGTCAGGCCCAGCTCATTCATGGGGCGGCGTTGTCCATCGCCGGTGTGGCCCGGCGATTCGAATCCCAGGAGCTCGATGGTGACGCCGTCCCGCGACAGCATCCGAGATTCCAGCCGTACGTCCTCCACCTCCATCAGTGCAGCGAATTCCTCGCCGACCTGGTGCGACGCCACCTGCTCGAATCCCAGACCGTCCCGGTAGAACCGGAGCGACCGCTCGAGGTCGGAAACGCAGATGCCGAAGTGGGAGACCGAGAGCGTCACGATTCCTCCACTGTGGGAACAGACGTCGTCCCCGCTCTTCCCGCCGTGCCCGTTCGGTTGACCATGTGGGCGACACCGGTGGATTCGTCCACCTCCCCCAGGGCCCCGACGGAGACTGCGTCGGGCAAGTGCGCGTGGACGAACGCCGCCACCGACCGGTAGGCGTGCCGGCTGGCATCCGCCCACGGCATGAGGATGGGGAACACATGGAACATCCCGGGCTCTTCGAGGGACACCGTGTCGACGCCCGCCTTCCCCAGATGGTCGACGAATCGACTGATTGAATCGCGGAACATCTCGTCGCCGCCGAAGCAGACGAACGTCGGGGGCCAGCCGGACACGTCCTGTTCCGCGCCGGACACCGGCTCCGAGCCGGGACTGCGCCCGTGCAGGTAGGCGGAGGTCGGGATGTTCCAGGGCAGGATGTCCACGGCCGCATTGTCGGATATCGACGGATCATCGAGGAGCAGGTCCAGCTCCGGGGAGAACAACAGCACGCCGGCGATGGCCCGATGGTGGGTGTGGGTCATCGAGTACATCAGGGAGGCGGCCAGTCCCCCACCGCTGGAGTCTCCGCCCACGAAGAGGCGGGACGGGTCGGCCCCGCCGGCCAGGAGCCCCTCGAGGACCAGGGCGGCATCCTCCAGGCCGGCGGGGAACGGGAACTCGGGGGCCAGCCGGAGGTCGGCGACGAAGATCTCGCATCCGGTCAGGCGGCACAGCCAGGCAACAAAGAGCCCGTACATCCGTGGCGACGTCCCGATGTAGCCGCCCCCGTGGAGGTACAGCACCGTGCCCCGGACGGCGCCGCCGTCGGGGCGGTACCAGATGCCGGCGACACCGGCCACGCTGTCCTCCTGCGGCGTCACACCGAGCGACCGGACCAGGGGAGGCAACAGCATCCCGCACAGGTCGTCGAGCACCATCTCCACCGAGCGGAACTCGTCGATCGGCAGTGAGGACGAGTACCCCATGAACGTGCGAACCGCCTCGCGGGTGACCGTGACCGCCATATTGTGCGGCATGTTCCCCTCGCCCGACCAGGGTCTGCGGAAGGGGACCCGGGCCATGGCGATGCCGAACTGCCCGGCCAGACCGACCAGGTCGGTGGCGGCGATCGGCCAGGAGGAATGGGCCACGCCGGGGCGCCGCCCCATCACCACTTGGGCACCTCGTTCATCCTCGACGGCATGGTGCCCATGCTGTCACGGCCCCTCGGACCCGTGAGCACCGCCCCATGGCCGCCGCGTGCAGGTCAGACCGGCTCTGCGGCGAGGATGGCACCGAGCTGGAGCAGCTGGTCCGTGGCCCCGCCCAACGTCAGCTCGAAGTGCTTGGTCATCAAGAAGTAGCGGTGCAGGGGATAGTCGCGATCGACACCCACGCCGCCATGGAGATGGACGGCGGCGTGGACCACCCGCTGCCCACCGTCGGCGGCCCAGAACTTGGCCACGGCCACCTCCTTGTCGGAGGGGAGGTCGGCGGCCAGCCTCCATGCCGCCTGCCAGGCGGTGAGCCGGATGGCCTCCGTGTCCACGTAGGCGTCCGCGGCCCGTTGGCCGACAGCCTGGAACGTGGCGATCGGCTTGCCGAACTGCTCCCGGGTCTTGGTGTACTCGGCCACCAGCGCCAAGGCGGCCGCCGCCGCACCGGCCTGGGCCAGGGCCACCGCCGCCGTGGTCCGTTGCACCAGCCACTCGGTGATGGAGGCGCCGTCCTCGACCGAGCCCAGCACGGCCTCGGGTCCGACCGTGGCTCCCGCCAGGGTGATGACCGCCTCCACCTGACCGGTGTTGACCGGCTGGCGCTCGCGGCTGACACCGGCCGCGGCGGTCTCGACGATGAACACGGCCACGGAGCCGGGCTCCACCCGGGCGGGCACCAGCACGGCATCGGCGAACATCCCGGAAGGCACGCAGGTCTTGGTGCCGGAGAGAGTCCACCCGTCGCCGCTCGGCTCCGCCACCACGGAGGGGACGCCCGGCGTGCCACCTAGCTCGACCAGAGCCGTCGTGAGCACGGTGTCGCCGGCCACCACCCCGGGCAGCCAGCGCTGACGCTGGGCCTCGGTGCCGAAGCGGGCGATGGCCGGGGCCGCCACGGCCACGGTCTCGATCACCGGCACATAGGCGGCGCTTCGACCTGCGGCCTCGACGATCAGACCGGATTCGAGGAAGCCCAGTCCCGCTCCGCCCACCCCGTCGGGCAGGGCGATGCCGAGGAGGCCGGCGGCGGCCAGCTCGGCCCAGATCTTCCGGTCGAACCGCTCCCCGTCCGCTTCGGACTCGAGCTCGCGGAGTCGATCGTGGGTGGAGAGGTCGGTGAAGATCCTGGTGGCCAGGTCCCCTACTGCCTGTTGCTCTTCGTTGAAGGAGAAGTCCATGGGTCGCGTTCCTCTTCTATCGCAGTGACCGGGGCAGACCGAGGCCGAAGATGGCGATCAGGTCCCGCTGGATCTCGTTGGTGCCGCCGCCGAAGGTCAGGATGACCAGGCTCCGGGCGTACGATTCGAGGCGGCCGGCGAGGACGGCTTCGGGGCTCCCCCGGGTGAGGTAGCCGGCCTGGCCCACGACCTCCATCATCAGTTTGAAGGCCTCCATGTAGAACTCGGTGCCGAACACCTTGGTGGTGGACGCATCGGCCACGTCGAGATGACCTTGGGTGGCCGTCCAGGCCACCTTCCAGTTGATCAACTTGAGGAACTCGAGGCGGGCGTAGATGCGGGCCAGGTGGACCTGCACCCACTCCTGATCGATGACCCTCCGGCCGTCAGCCAGCTTGGTGTTCTGCGCCCACGCTGTGGTGTCGCCGAGCGCCCGCTCGACGATCCCCGATGAGCACAGGGTGACCCGCTCGTGATTGA
>DASZGT010000239.1:0-12032 GCA_035938575.1 Acidimicrobiales bacterium | reverse complement strand
TCGTCGTCGAGCGAGAACGAGCGGCCGAGCGCCTCGGCATTGGCCCGGTAGACGGCCAGCAGCCCGTGGTCGCTCTCCATGTGGGAGTAGACGGGGGCCAGGGTGGCGTAACTGACCGACGACCCGGTGGCCAGGGCACCGGCTTCGAAGCAGGCCCGGACCCTCGGCTCGAGGACCTGCAGTCCGGTCAACGACGTGGACCGGCACATGAACCGGCCGGTGACGGAGTCCGGGATGATGTTGGCCGCCCGGCCGCCGTCGGTGACGATGCCGTGGACCTGGTCATCGGGGCGGAACTGCTGGCGGAGGAGGCTGATGGCCACCTGGGAGACGACCATGGCATCGCCGGCGTTGACCCCCTTCCACGGAGCGGCCGACGCATGGGCGCCTTTGCCCGTGAAGGTGACGTCGAAGTGGGAGACGGCCAGGCACGTCGCCTCGAGCCGGTCGGCCGGCCACGGGTGGATCATCATGGCGGCATGGACGCCGTCGAAGACTCCCTCGTCGAGCATGGTCACCTTGCCGCCGCCTCCCTCCTCCGCCGGCGTCCCTAGGACCCTGATGGTGATGCCCAGCTCGTCGGCCAGCCGGGCCAGGCCCAACCCCGCTCCGACGGCCGAGGCGGCGATGATGTTGTGCCCACAGGCGTGGCCGACGCCGGGGAGCGCGTCGTATTCGGCGCACACCGCCAGCACCATCGGCCCGGAGCCGACCTCGGCGCGGAACGCGGTGGGCATACCGGCGATCCCTCTGGTCACCTCAAAGCCACCCTCCGACAGCATCGCCGCCGTCCATTCGCTGGCACGGGCCTCCTCGAACGCGGTCTCCGGGTGCTCGTGGATGGTGTGGCTGAGTTCGACCAATCCGGGCAGATCCCCGTCGATGGCCTTACGGGCTGCGTCTTTGAGAGCCGAGAGCTCGGCCACGGGTATCGACGCTCCTCTGCTACTCGATGACCGCGATGACATCGCCAGGGCCGACGGACTCCCCGGCCTTGACCCTGACCTCTTTGACCGTGCCGGCCTTTTCGGCGTTGACGTTGTTTTCCATCTTCATGGCCTCGAGCACGCAGACCGTCTGGCCGACCTCGACCGTGTCACCCACGGCCACCAACACCTTGACGATGGTTCCCTGCATGGGCACGGCCACCGTTCCCGATCCTGCCCCCGAGGCCGTGGCCTTCGGGCGCTTGGGTGCGGCCGTGCGGCCCGAACCGGCGTCGCCGGCGGCCACGGCCACCTCGTCGCCTAGGTCGGGGACCCAGAGCTTCACCTGGTAGCGCCGTCCATCCACCTCAGCCGTGACATCCCTGAGCACCCGGGGCGGGGACCCCTCGCCCTCGGCCGCCCCGGCATCCGGCGGGGACTCCGACCCGGTGGACACCACCTCGCTGAGATCGAGGGTCTGCTCGACCCAGTTGGTCGAGTGCTCGGCGGCGATGAAATCCGGGTGCGAGAGGATGGCCACGTCGGCGGGCAGGGTGGTCGACACCCCGTAGATCACCGTCTCGTCGATGGCACGCAGCATGCGCCTCCGGGCCGACTCGCGGTCGTGCCCCCACACCACCAGCTTGGCCACCAGGTTGTCGTAGAACTGGCTGACGGTGTCGCCGGACTCATATCCGGAGTCGAGGCGCACCCCCGGGCCCCCGGGGGCGGTGAAGCGCGAGATCGTGCCCGGCGACGGCGTGAAGGCCCCCCCGGCCGGGTTCTCCGCGTTGATCCGCACCTCGATGGCGTGCCCGTGGCGACGGACGTCGTCCTGACTGAACCCGAGCGGCTCGCCCGAGGCCACCCGCAGCTGCCATTCGACCAGGTCGAGACCCGTCACCAACTCGGTCACCGGGTGCTCCACCTGCAGACGGGTGTTCATCTCGAGGAAGAAGAACTCACCGTCCTGGTAGAGGAACTCGACGGTGCCTGCGTTCACGTACCCGCAGGCTTCCGCCACCTTGACCGAGGCCTCCCCCATGGCCTGGCGGACCTCGTCGGCGAAGTCGGGGGCCGGGCTCTCCTCCACCAGTTTCTGATGACGTCGTTGCGCCGAGCAGTCTCGTTCGCCGAGCCACAGCGTGGTCCCGTGGGTGTCGGCGATGATCTGCATCTCGACATGCCGTGGCCACGCCAGGTACCGCTCGACATAGCACTCGTCCCGCCCGAAATAGGCCAAGGACTCCCGCTGGGCCGACTCGAGGGCGTCCGCTGCCTCGCCGGGCCCGCTGACCACTTTCATGCCCCGCCCACCACCACCGAATGCGGCCTTGATGGCCACCGGCCAGCCGAACTCGTTGCCGAACGAGGTGACCTGGTCGGCGGACGTGAGCGCCTCCGATCGGCCCGGGACGCCGGACACGCCGGCTCGTTCCGCGGCATGGCGGGAGCTGATCTTGTCCCCCATAACGTCGATCGCCTCGGGCGGGGGGCCGATGAAGGTCACCCCGCGCTCGGTGATGGCCCGGGCGAAGTCGGTGTTCTCCGAGAAGAACCCGTAGCCGGGATGGACGGCATCGGCACCACACCGGTCGATGACATCGAGGATGGCCTCGGTGTTCAGGTAGCTGTCGGCGGCGGTCTGACCCCCCAGGGCGAAGGCCTCGTCGGCCAGGCGCACGTGGAGCGCGTCACGGTCGAGGTCGGAGTAGACGGCGACCGTAGCCACCCCGAGCTCGCGGCAGGTCCGGATGACCCTGACGGCGATCTCTCCCCGGTTGGCGATGAGAACCTTCTTCAGCACGCTGCGCCTTTCGTGTCAGATTGGCCTGAGAATGTATGGGCTTGGGACAGTGATCGCACCGTCCCGGGGCGGTACAACACTGTCACGGCCCGTAGGGTGTCTGCCATGCCGGGCACCAGATTCTCCGACATCCGGCGGCTCCAGTCGGTGGATTCGACCAACCGCTATCTGCTCGACGAGGCACGGGCCGGGGCGGACGACGGTGTCGTGGCCGTGGCCGACCACCAATCGGCGGGGCGAGGCCGCCTGGGTCGTCGTTGGGAGGCCCCCGCCGGGTCGAACCTGTTGATGTCCGTGCTCCTCCGCCCGGACCTCCCGCCCGACCACCGGCACCTGGCCGCTGCGGTGGTGGCGCTGGCCGCCACGGACGCCGTGGACGTCGTGCTGGGCCTGGAATTGGGGATCAAATGGCCGAACGATCTGCTCGCCCTCGACGGCCGGAAGGTGGCCGGCGTGCTGGCCGAGGCCGATGTGGCGTCCGCCGCGGGCGGCCCGGACGGAGGTGGGGCCGCCATCGTGGTGGGGATCGGGATCAATGTGAACTGGCCGGAGGCCGACACCGACCTCCCCCCCGATCTGGTCGGTGTGGCCACGTCGCTGCGTCAGCAGCTAGGGCGCCGCGTGGACCGGACCGAGGTCCTCGAAGCCGTGCTCGTAGCCCTCGAGCCCCGGGTGAGCGACCTGGCCACGACGGCAGGGCGGATCCGCCAGGTCGACGACCTCCGGGCCCGATGCACCACCATCGGCACCAGGGTCGGGGTCGAATTGGCGGATAGCCGCTTCGAGGGGACGGCCTGCGCCGTGACCTCCGAGGGGCATCTGGTGGTCGACACCGGCGGGTCCAGGCGAACCGTGGTCGCCGGGGACGTGGTCCACCTGCGCCCCCCAGGTCAGCGGCATGGCGCCCTCGGGGCCGCGGCCGACCCCGAGTAGCATTCCCCGATCATGCGACTGCTCATCACCGGGGGCGCCGGCTTCATCGGATCCAACTTCGTGCGGTACTGGGCGCATCGCCATCCCGATGATGCAGTGGTGGCCTTCGACGTGCTCACCTACGCCGGCAACCGGCCCAATCTGGCCGACGTGGAGGACCGAATCGAATTCGTGCAGGGGGACATCGGAGACCTCGAGGCCGTGGGCAAGACCCTGGCCGAGCACCAGATCGATGTGATCGTCAACTTCGCCGCCGAGTCACACAACAGTCTGGCCATCCTCGACCCGGCCCGATTCTTCCGGACCAATGTGCTCGGCACCCAGACCCTGGCCGAGGCCGCCCGTCGCCACGGTGTCTCGAGGTTCCATCACATATCCACCTGTGAGGTCTATGGGGACCTGCCCCTCGACTCGGACGAGGTGTTCACCGAGGAGACCCCTTACCGGCCCCGCACGCCGTACAACGCTTCCAAGGCTGGTGCCGACCACGCCGTCCGGGCCTATGCGGAGACATTCGGCCTTCCGGCCACCATCACCAACTGCTGCAACAACTACGGGCCGTACCAGTTTCCGGAGAAGGTGATCCCTCTGTTCACGGCCAAGGCGCTCGACGATCAACCCCTGCCCCTGTACGCCTCCACCCAGAATCGGAGGGAGTGGCTGCATGTGGACGATCACTGTCGGGCCATTGAACTCGTGCTGCAGCACGGGGAGGTGGGGGAGACGTACAACGTGGGGAGTGGGATCGAAGCCAGCATCGAAGAGATTGCCGACGCCGTCCTCGATGCCACGGGCAAGCCGCAGAGCCTGAAGGAGATCGTCCCCGATCGTCCGAGCCACGATCGGCGCTACCTGCTCGACTCGTCGAAGATCCGTCGGGCCCTGGGCTGGGAGCCGAACGTGCCGTTCGCCCGGGGCCTGGCCGACACCGTGGGCTGGTATGCGGCCAATCGGGGGTGGTGGGAGCCGCTGCGGGACCGCGCCCCGGTCGTCGAAGGTGCGTGGTCCCCGGCCGGCGCATCGCCGGGTCGCTCGCCGAAGCCGTGAACGCACCCCTGCGGGTGCTGCTCACCGGCGGCAACGGCCAACTGGGCCGGGACCTGCGCGACGTGCTGGCCGGCGATGTCCCGGACGGCGGCTTTGATGCCGGCTCGTCCGGCTCGGCGGGCCGGGTCGAGCGGCCGGTGATACTCCCACCCGTGGCCAAGGGGACGTTCGAGGTCCTGTCCACCGACATCGACACGCTTGATGTCGTCGATCGGACCGCGGTGCAGTCGGCCGTCCACGCCTTCCGACCTGACATCGTCCTCCACGGCGGGGCCTATACCGCGGTGGATGCCTGCGAGTCGAACCCCGATACCGCGTTCGCCGTCAACGCCCTCGGCACCCGGCACATCGCCGAGGCCGCCGTCGCGGTGGGGGCCCATCTGGTGTACATCTCGACCGACTACGTCTTCGACGGTGCCTCCGACCGCCCTTATGTCGAGTGGGACGCGCCCAATCCGCGTTCGGTGTATGGGCGCAGCAAGCTCGGCGGCGAGATCGAGGTGCACGCGGTGGCCGGCCCTTCTGCCACCGTGGTCCGGACGGCCTGGGTGAGCGGCGCCCACGGTGCCAACATGGTCAAGACGGTGCTCCGCCTGGTCCGCGCCGACCCCGATGGCCCGCTTCGCTTCGTCGACGATCAGCACGGGTGCCCCACCTTCACCGCCGACCTGGCCCAGGCGGTGGTCCGGCTGGCCCTGGATCGGCGCCCCGGCACTTTCCACGTCACCAATCAGGGCGAGACCACGTGGTACGGGTTCGCCCGGGCGACCCTGGAAGCGGTCGGATTGGACCCGGACCGGGTGGTGCCCATTGCCACGTCCGACCTCGACCCGCCCCGCCCGGCGCCCCGCCCGGCCAACTCCCGGCTCGACAACGCCGCCCTGCGCCTCTCCGGCCTGCCGATGCTGCCCGTGTGGACGGACGGCCTGGCACGCCTGCTCGGAGCTCTCCCTCCGACCGGCTGAGGTCGCCCTCGGCAACCACTGTGCGCACGGACAACTCCAGGACAGGCCAGAATGAGCCGACATCGAGAGGGCGTGGAGCGCCCGAGGATGGGGATGGCAGAGATGACAGGGGTCGAGGAGTGAAGGCAGGGAACGCAGGCTTCGGAGGCCCTGCTGGGCCGTTGGGCCCCCGGACCCCGTCTGACGGGGACGCCGGTCCCGCCGGCGCCTACTTCGGCCACGGGGGGGCGGCAGTGCGCGTGCTGCCCCACGGCCGGGGCCGCGCCGTGGCCGTCATCGGGGTCGGCTACGTGGGGCTTCCGACCGCAGCCACCCTGGCGCACCTCGGTCACCGGGTCACCTGTGGCGATGCCGACGCGGCCAAGGTGGCCATGCTCGAGCGGGGCAAGGTCCCCATCGTCGAGGACCATCTCGAGGAGCTGGTGCGTGAGGGCCAGGCAGCCGGACGCCTCCAGTTCGTGGTGGGCGCCGCCGCCGCCGCCGAAGGCGCCGAGTTCGTGTTCCTGTGCGTTCCCACTCCTCAAGGAGAGGATGGCTCCGCCGATCTCTCCTACGTGGAGTCGGTGGCCGAGGAGATCGGGCCGTGCCTCCTGCCCGGGGCCGTGATCGTGAACAAGTCCACCGTGCCGGTGGGTTCGACCCTGGTGGTGGAGCGGGTCCTCGGGCGACACGACGTGACGGTCGTTTCGAATCCCGAGTTCTTGCGGGAGGGGACCGCTGTCTCGGACAGCCTGCATCCCGAGCGCATCGTCGTCGGGGCCGACGACCAGGCCGCGGCGGCCAGGGTCGGTGATCTCTTCGCCGGCACCCACGCTCCGCTGCTGATCACCGATGCCGCTACCGCGGAGACCATCAAGTACGCCTCCAATGCCTTTCTGGCCACCAAACTCAGCTTCGTCAATGCGGTGGCCGGGCTGTGCGAGGCGGTGGGGGCGGATGTGCGCGATGTCATCCTGGGACTGGGGTACGACAAGCGCATCGGCTTCGAGTACCTGCGCCCGGGCCCCGGTTGGGGTGGTAGCTGTCTGCCCAAGGACACACGGGCCCTGGTCCACATCGCGGAGCAGGCCGGGTACGACTTCTCGTTCCTGAGGGGGGCGATCGCAACCAACGACGAGCAGTTCGCCAGAGTGGTGAGCAAAGTCAAGGCGGCGGTGGGGGACGACCTGGAGGGTGCCGTGATCGCCGTCTGGGGGCTCACCTTCAAGGCGGGCACCGACGACCTTCGCAACTCGCCCGCCGTGGAGGTGGTGCGACGTCTGGTGGAGGGTGGGGCCATCGTCCAGGCCTTCGATCCGACGGTGATCGTCGCCGGCGGCATGAGGTCCGGGCCCGTCGACGGACTGTCGCAGCTGGCCGCCGACGGTGACGGGTTGGGGCTGGCCAATCTGGTCCGGGCGTTCCCCGATGCTTACTCGGCGTGCCAGGGGGCGGCGGCCACCGTGGTACTGACCGAATGGGACGAGTTCCGTTGGCTCGACTTCGCCAAGGTGCGGGCCAACATGGCCACGCCGGTGGTGGTTGATGCCCGCAACCTCCTCGACCCCGCCCAGCTCCGACGCCTCGGCTTCGAGTACGCCGGCATCGGTCGCCGATGAGCCGCCGGCTGGTGGTACTGGGCGGCGGCGGCTTTCTGGGCTCTCACCTGTGCGATCACCTGTTGGCCCGGGGGGACGAGGTGGTGTGTGTCGACGACTTCTCCACCGGTCGACGGGCGAACGTGGCCCACCTTCGCCAGGATCGTCGCTTCACCCTGGTCGAGGCGGACATCTCGGAATCGCTTCCGGTCGAGGGCCCCGTCTCCGGGGTGTTCAACCTGGCCAGTCCGGCGTCACCTCCTGACTACCTGGCCCGCCCCTTGCAGACGCTGGCGGTGGGCAGCGAAGGGACCCGGCGGGGGCTCGAACTGGCTGGTGACCACCGTGCCCGTTTCCTCCTGGCTTCGACCAGCGAGGTGTATGGCGATCCCGACGTGCACCCTCAGCCCGAGTCCTACCGGGGCAACGTCAACTCGGTGGGGCCCCGGAGCGTCTACGACGAGGCCAAGCGGTTCGCAGAGGCACTGACCATGGCCCACCACCGGACCCTCGGGACCGACGTGGCCATCGTCAGGATCTTCAACACCTACGGTCCTCGATTGCGGCCCGATGACGGTCGGGTCGTGTCCAATTTTCTCCTCCAGGCCATGGAGGGCGAGCCCCTCACGGTCTACGGCGACGGGAGCCAGACCCGTAGCCTGTGCTACGTCGACGACGAGGTCAGGGGACTGATCGCCCTTTTCGACTCCGACCTCACCGGACCGGTCAACCTCGGCAACCCTGACGAGTACACGGTCCTGCAGTTGGCACGCACCGTGGTGGACCTCCTCGGGTCATCGTCACCGATCATCCATCTGTCCCTGCCCGTGGACGACCCCACCCGTCGTCGACCGGACATCTCCCTGGCCCGATCGGCGCTGGGCTGGGAGCCGACCACCCGTCTCCGGGACGGCCTGGCTCTGACGGCGGCCTTCCTGGCCGAAGAGGCCAGGGTCAGCGCCGAGGGTCTGGCGGCGGTCGAAGGAGCGAGGAGCGGCAACAATGGGAGCGAATGAGCCCACCCCGACCGGGGCTGACCGAGCCGATCAAGGAGGCCGATCCCATGAGTGACGGCGGAGAGCACCAGGAGCCCGGCGAGCAGCCGGGCGGCGTCCACAGCTACACCATGCTGTCGGTCATCGTGCCCGTCTTCAACGAACGGACCACGGTGGCGGAGGTCATCCGCAGGATCAGGGCCGTCGAACTTCCGGTCGATGTCGAAGTGGTCGTGGTCGACGACGGCTCGTCGGACGGAACGGACAAGGTGCTCACCGCACTGGGCGACTCGACCGTGCGGGTGATCACCCACCCACACAACCGCGGCAAGGGGGCGGCCATCCGCACCGGGTTGGAGGCCATCCGGGGAGACCTGGTGCTCGTCCAGGATGCCGACCTCGAGTATGACCCCCACGACTGGTCCAAACTGCTGGAGCCGATTCTCCGAGGCCGGGCCCGCGTCGTCTACGGCAGTCGGTTCACCGGCGAGCGCAAGAACATGATGCCGCTCCACTGGATCGGCAATCGGTTCCTCTCGCTCGTGACCAATGTCCTCTACTCGTCGACGCTCTCGGACATGGAGACGTGCTACAAGCTCTTCGACCGACGGGTTCTCGAAGGGATCACCATCGAATCCGACAAGTTCGACTTCGAGCCCGAAATCACGGCCAAGGTGCTGCGCCGCGGCCATCGCATCTACGAGGTGCCGATTTCCTACGCGGGGCGTGAGGCCGACGAGGGCAAGAAGATCACCTGGCGAGACGGGTTCGGCGCCCTCAAGGCGTTGATCAAGTACCGGTTCACACGGCTCGACCCGTGAGGGGCGGCGCCGGCCGGCGCCCCAGGGGGACGGACGACCGGCTCATGGCACCCGGGGCCGGACCGACGGCGGGGGCTGACTCGTCCGGCGCCGGCCATCTTCGAGACGCGGTGCCCGATGGCGCCATCGCCGCGGTGGTCGTCAACTACGAGTCGGGGCCTGCCCTGGGCCGCTGCGTCGAAGGGTTGCGCTCCGAGCCGGTGGCCGAAGTGGTGGTGGTGGACAACGGCTCGATGGATGGCTCACTGGACGAGGTCCGCCGCCGGTTCCCCGAGGTGGTGGTGTTGGTCCCGGGTCAGAACCTGGGCTACGGGGCCGCGGCCAACCGCGGGGTGGCGGCCACCACATCCCCGTGGGTCCTGGTGTGCAACTCCGATCTCGAGGTGCGCCCGGGCGCCGTCACCTCGCTGGTCGATACCCTGGCCGCCAGTCCCGGGTACGCGCTGGTCGGGCCCCTGATCCGCACCTCGGAGGGGGACCGCTACCCCTCGGCTCGCCGGTTCCCGTCGCTGATCGACGCAGCCGGCCACGCCCTGCTGGGCATGTTCGCGCCCGACAATCGGTTCACCCGGTCCTACCAGCAGGCCCACCTGGGGGAGGCCGGGCCGGGGCCGCAGACGGTCGACTGGGTGTCCGGAGCGTGCTTCATGGCCAGGCGCTCGGCGTTCGAGGAGGTCGGTGGGTTCGACGAGGCCTACTTCATGTATGCCGAGGACGTCGACCTGTGCTGGCGTCTCGCTCGGGCCGGATGGCAGGTGGCCTACGTCCCCGGCTCTGAAGTGACCCACGTACAAGGTGTCTCGACTGACCGGCACCCGTATCGGATGATCGTCGAGCACCACCGCTCACTGCTCAGGTTCGCCGCCCGGTCATCGGGTGGATGGCGCAAGGCCCTGCTTCCGCTGGTTGCGCTCGGGATCGGGGTCCGTGCCGGCCTGGCGTGCCTGGTCCGCGTCACCCACCGGGCAGCGACCCCGACCGGGGCGCCCGATCCCAGGCTGTAGGGTGTCGTCCGATCATGGCGAGCGGTTCGACGGGCAAAAGCAGTTCGACGGGTAGATGGGTCGAGCGCGCCGCCACCACGGGCGGAGGCCGGACCTACCGGGGCCAGATGCCGGTCAACTGGTATGCCAGCCTGGCGGTCATCTGCATCGTCGGCCTGCTGCTCATAGGATTCAGCCGGTACCAGCGCACCCATCAGACAGCGTCGTCGGCGGGTCATCCGACCACCACGGACCAGTGGCATGCCGCATTGGGCATCGACATCTGCGGCACCATGCAGCCCGATCTTCCGGCCAGTACCAACACCGCCACCACCGGCCTTGTCGCCAATGGCAACGGGGTGTTGACCATTGCCCCGAAGAACAGCTCGGAGTCCGGTAGCAACGCCACCTTGGGGAAGTTCGTGTCCGGCTACCGGGGCCTCCAACTGACCTCGTCCACGTTGCAGTATCCGGGCAAGCCAGCACAAAACAACGGCGACGTCTGCCCCAAGGGCACCCCCGATGCGGGCAAGCCCGGGGTGGTGATCGTCGTGAGTTGGCCCAACTTCACCTCGAAGGGCAAGGGGACCGAGACCAGCGGCCCTCCCCAGGACCTCCGGTTCGCTGACGCTCAGCTCATCACCATGGCCTTCGTACCGGCCACGGCTTCGGTGCCCAAGCCCCCGGCCCAGGCCATCACCAATCTGATTACCGCAGTGACCCAGGGAACGACAACGACCACGCTGCCCACCACCGCGACCACAACCCAGACGACGGCGCCGACGACGGCTACCACCACAGCCACGACAACACCTTCCCCCACCACCACGGCGAAGAAATGAGGGCCGTCGTCTTGGTGGGCGGCGAGGGCACGCGTCTCCGCCCGCTGACCCTCACGGCGCCGAAGCAGATGCTTCCGATCGTGGAGCAGCCCATGATCGAGCGTGTCATCGGCCACCTGGCCCGCCACGGAATCGACGATGCGGTGCTCTCGCTGGGATATCGGCCCGACGCCTTCATGAACGCCTACCCGGGCGGCATCATCGCCGGCGTCCGCATGTCCTATGCCGTGGAACCGACCCCGCTGGACACGGCGGGGGCGATCAGATTCGCGGCCGGACACGCTGACATCGACGACACCTTCGTGGTGGTGAACGGTGACGTGCTCACCGACTCCGACATCTCTGCCCTCATCGCCTTCCACGGTCACAGCGGGGCCGAGGCCACCATCAGCCTGACGCCCGTGGACGATCCCAGCGCCTTCGGTGTGGTGCCTACGGACGCCGAGGGGAGGGTCGAGGCATTCATCGAGAAGCCGCCCCGCGACGAGGCGCCGACCAACCTGATCAACGCCGGGACCTACGTCTTCGAGCCCTCGGTGCTCGACCGCATCCCCGAGGGCCGCCGGGTGTCCATCGAGCGCGAGACCTTTCCGGCCCTGGTCGAGGCCCGCACCCTGTTCGCCCTGGGATCGGACGCCTACTGGCTGGACACCGGGACTCCGGATGCCTACCTCCGTGCCCATCGGGATCTCCTCCTCGGCACTCGTCCCGGCCCTCCCGCGCCCGGGGCGGAACTGGACCCGTCGCTCGGCCCGGGCGTGTGGCGCATCGGGGAGGTTGATGTCCAGAGCACCAAGGCGACCCGGTCCCTGTTCGGCTCGGGTGCCTCGGTCGCCGCCGGCACCGTGGTCGAGGAGTCGGTGATCGGAGCGGGCGCGGTGATCGAGGAGGGCGCTTCGGTGATCGGCTCCGTCCTCCTGCCCGGGGCTCGGGTGGCGTCCCGGGCCACCGTGGAAGGGTCGGTCATCGGACCCGGTGCCATCGTGGGCCAACGGTGCGTCATCCACCCACTGTCGGTGATCGGTGCCGGGGCGGTCACGGCATCGGGCACCATCATCGATGGGCAACGGGTAGCCGAAGGCGTCTGACCGTGCGAACGATGGTCACCGGCGGCGCCGGCTTCATCGGATCGACCC
>DASZGT010000238.1:0-15929 GCA_035938575.1 Acidimicrobiales bacterium | reverse complement strand
CGGTGGCAATCCTCCTGGATCCGACGTCTGGAACTGCCGACCCTCGGCAAGCCACCCCTATCCCGTCATCCTGGTCCATGGCACGCTGGCCAACGAGAACTTCAGTTGGCAAGCGCTCTCGCCAATGCTGGCCAACGCCGGTTACTGCGTCTACGCCTTCAACTACGGCGCCGACGCTTCCACCGCCGGCCACCTCTATGGCCTGGCCGACATCGCTCAGTCCGCGCGGCAGCTGGCTACATTCACCGACGAGGTACTGGCTGCCACAGGCGCAGCGCAGGTGGATCTGGTGGGGCATTCTCAAGGCGGCATGATGCCGCGCTACTACATCCAGTTCCTGGGCGGGGCGCCAAAGGTGCACATGCTCGTCGGCCTCGCCCCCTCGAATCAGGGGACCACGGTCGATGGCGTGGGCAGGCTGGCATCGCTGTTCGGCGACTTCGGGCTCCCGGTCCTCAGCCTGGCCGGCTGCGTGTCCTGCACCCAACAGCTGGTCGGCTCGGCGTTCCTCCAGCACCTCAATGCCGGCGGGGGCGTCTCCGCTGCTGTTCGCTACGTGGTGGTCGAGAGCAAGTACGACGAAGTGGTAACGCCGTACCGGAATGCGTTCCTGCCCGCAGCTCCCAATGTGCAGAACACCACGCTGCAGGACCAATGTTCGACCGACTTCACCGAACATTTGGGTATCCTCTACGACCCCATCGCCCTCCAGGACGTCATGAATGCTCTCGGTCCCGATTACCCAGCGTTCCGGCCCAGTTGCTCTCTCGTACTGCCGGTGGTGGGCTGATCGCCTCGGGATTTCTCTGTGACGCCGCGTGTGGCATGGGGTCCACGTCACCGGTCAGCGCGTGGTTGTGGCGGTTCTGTAGGGTGAGCAGTCGGTTTCAATGAGTGGAGGTTGGTCCATGGGACCACGGGTCATTGGACGTGGGGAGGCGCAGAAGAAGTACACCGCTCGCGGCAGTGTGATGATGTTCAAAGCGCTGGCTGAATTGGACGATGGCGATCTGTCTTTGATGGAGCGCACGCTGCCTCCTGGAGGGCGCCGGCCTCCGCCACACCGTCACACCAATTGTTCGGAGGCGTACTTCGTTCTGGACGGCCGGGTGTCCGTCAACATCGAGGGAGAGGAGCTGGTCGTTGCAGCGGAGGGGTTCGTTCTGGTGCCTCGGGGCACGGCACATACCTTCGGCAACGCCGGCGAGGAAGAGGCTCGCCTCCTCGTCATCCACGCCCCCGCCATGGACGCCTACTTCGCCAACCTGCATGACCTTTGGAACCGCGGCGACCCACCCTCCGCCGAGGAGGAACGGGCGCTCATGGCCCGTTTCGGTATGGAGACCGTCTAGACCGCTGGCCTTGATGCGTGGACAAGGGGTTCCCCGACGCGGTGATGCTGGGCCGGCAGCTCTGTCCGAGCGATCCTGGAGGCAGCGGTTGTCGGAGCCGATCGCCTGGCCAGGGTCATTGACAACCTATGCGGGATCAGAAGCTTCACTCGGTCCGGTCCCGGACACCAGGTCGTTGATGACGATGGAGTCCACAACCTTGTCGTGGAGGCACTGGCGCCTGTCATCCCACAGGCACCACAACGGGTCGAGAAGCCCGATCCATCCCACAAACCAAGAGAGCCAGTAGATCGCAGCCCGTCCGAACGATCTCCCCCAGCTGAGGGCGGCCCCGCTGATGCGGACCGGTCGGATGTGCAGCCACGCCATTCCGAGCGTCTGCCCGTACTTGGCCACGGCCACTGTCTCGTAGGCCAGCAACACCAGGCCCGTTCCGAGTGCGGTGGCGAACACAGTCAGATAGATCCAGAAAATGCCGGGAAAAGGCACTGCCCCGTTGGATTGATCGGTGCTCGCAGTTGGGAATATCGGCCCGAAATGGGGAGCGGCGATCAGGAGGGTGATGACCAGCATCAGGACGAATACCGGCAAGACCACGAGCACATCGAGCAACCGGGCCGCAAGGCGATGGCCGGGCTCGGCGAGCGCGCCAGGCCCCGTGGCCGGGCGTCCGATTTGGGCGCCTTTCCAGGACGGACGCCCCCATGCATCGAAGGGGGCGTACCCAGGAATGGCCGGAGGCAATCTGTGGCCGGTCCAGCCTGCGCCGTCCCAGTAGCGCAGCCCTCCGCTTCTATCAGGGTCGGGGTACCAGTTCGCAGGGGGGTCCAGCTGTGTCAACGGTGGACTTCTTTCTTCGCATGTGCCCGGCGAACCCGGGAAGTGCTTGCTTCGACCCTCCGACATCACCACGTTGTCGTCCAATGACTGAGGCCCATCTCCCGGCAGCTACCGCCAGTGGGCGAGCTCCTCCCTGGCTCGGCTGACGATCGAAGCGATCGCTGCCGGACTGGTCTCTCCCCCGAGCTCCGATCCTGGTGGAAAGCCCACCTGAGGCTCGGCATCGTGCTCGTACACGCGAACCTCGACAACCCCCAGGAGAGCACCGCGACGATCGTTGCGCTCCTTGATTCGCTGTTCGACAAGAGTTCGTTGATCGTCGGTCAGGTGCGAATTGTCGCCCGGTGTGTAACTGATCCATCCGGACGGAGGAGTCATACCACCATTATGAACCAGGGCGGCCGAGGTTGGAGGTTCAGAACCGCTGCTTGGGTCACGATCCTCGGGGACCCGGCATGCAAGGCTCGGGAATGTCATCTGAGGCCATCCCGGACCACAAGACGTGGAGCCGGCGGCGATTTCTAAGAGTGGGGCTCGGTGGTGCGGCGGTCGCGGTTGTGGCCGGCGCCACCGGGGTCGAGTTGGTTTCACACGGGGTGCTCCCCGGTAAGCAGACACTCGACCAACTCGAGGGCGCCTGCTCTGTGCCTGCTGTGCCCCTCGCCTTGTCCCCATCAGGGCCGTCTCTCTCGGGCACCTTCCTGTCGAAAGCACGCAGTCGCTCGGTGGGCTACACGCTGGCCTATCCACCTGGACATGGTCCCGGCAGCAGCTTGCCCCTCATCGTGATGCTCCACGGGTTCGGCCAGAATCATACGACCGCCTTGTCGGAGATGTCGCCAGCACAGGCCATGGCCCTTCAGGTAGACGGGCGTCCGTTGGCTCCAATGGCAATGGTGACGGTCGATGGAGGAGGAGGTTATTGGAACCCTCATCATGGTGATGACCCGATGGCCATGGTCATCGACGAGCTGATTCCGATGTGTCAGAGCCTCAATCTTGGTCGTCATCCTCAGAAGATCGGGACCATGGGAATTTCGATGGGGGGCTACGGTGCCATCCTCTTAGCCGAGAAGCACCCAGATCTGATCTCCTCAGTGGCCGCCATCAGTCCTGCCATCTGGACGAGCTATACCGAGGCTCGCGCCTCCAATCCCGGGGCCTACGCCTCACCCGCGGCATTCGCGGCAAGCGACGCCATCACCCACGTCAACTCGCTGGTTGGCAAACCGGTACGAGTGGCCTCCGGCAACGACGATCCTTTTCACCCTGGCGTTCAGGCATTGGCAGAGGTCCTTCCACGGAGTGCCGTCGTTGAGATCTCCGCGGGGTGCCACACGGATTCGTTCTTCTCCTCACAAGAGCCACCCTCTCTCCTCTTCTTGAGCCAGCACCTCGCCTAGCTCGCTTGCACACCGATCGGGTCCACATTTAGCTCACGCCGAGCGACAACGGAAGAGGTGCGTCGGTGGGCGGAATGCCCCTCCCCGGACCCGGGAGTGCCCTGCGGCCATCGTGACCAATAGAATTTGGAGAGATGGCGACAGAGCAATGCCTAACGGTTCGAGCGATGGGGTTGGACGAGGTCGGTATCAGAGTCGACTACTTCCACGAGTCCTCCGACGACCACCTGGTGCGGCTCGGCGTCGACCGTTCGCTTCTACCCACCCGCCAACAATGGCTGGCCTTCTACGAGGAGGACTTCGCACGCCCGGTGAGCGATCGGGAGAGCTACTCCCTCATTTGGGATCTGGATGGCTCTACCGTGGGATTCAGCACTGCGGACCACATTGTGTTCGGGGCAGAGGCCTTCATGCACCTGCACATCCTGAGTCCGTCGCGCCGCAGGGTCGGCCTCGGGGCAGAGTTCGTGAGGTTGTCAGCGAGGGAGTACTTCCGAGTCCTTCGGCTGGATCGGCTCTTCTCTGAACCGAATGCGCTGAATGTCGCACCGAACCGGGCACTCCAGAGTGCCGGCTTCAAGTATTTGCTCACCCACGAGACGACTCCCGGCCCCATCAACTTCCCTCAGATCACGACTCGGTGGATCCTCGATCAACCCGGTTGAGCCAGCCGAGGGTCGATGGAGCGGTCTGGGCATGTACGCAAGGGCCGGCCCTGCTCAGACCAGCTCGTCCCAGGCCGCTTCCGTCTGGACGGTGTCAACTCCGTGGGGGCCGACATCGCACCCCCCGGCCTCAGCCGCCGATCGCACTCTCGACGAGGCTGGCCATCTCGGCTCGCCCAGCATCTGTTGGGTGGAAAGGGAAGTTGCCCGTTGATGGACTCACGGTGACCGTGCTTCCGAAGACCCACGCCTGACCGCTCGGAGCGCAGGGCCCGTGTCCGTCTGCAAGGACATAGGGATCGGCAAGGACGATGCCCTGTTGCTGAGCGACTTGGACGGAGGCGGCTTCGAGGCTCTGCCCGAGCCATGCGATCGTGTTGGCGTCTTCGGGGGTCAGGTGCAGCGCCGGACAGGTGGACGGGTCCATTGGGATGATCTCGGGATACGTCACCAACACGATCGACGCATGGGGAGCTGCCGATCGGATGGCTCGGACGGTGGCCTCGAGCTTCGAGGGAAGCTGGGCCACCAGTGGGCTGAGCTGAGCCTTGTTGACCGTTGCCGAGCAACCGCCGGTGGCATAGGCAGCCGAGCATGCGAACGCCGAACCGAGGTAGTTGATGTCGTTTCCCCCGATCGTCACGGTGACCAACGAGGCCGTCGGGGTCACCGCGGTGATCTGGGGCGGATTGGAGCCCTGAGTCTGCGTGAGGATGTCACTTGTGGTGGCGCCGTCGCAGCTGACATCGGCCAGCTTCAGGCGCAGGGAAGCCGCAATCCGATGAGGGTAGTCGGTAGCCGACCTCAAGCAGTTATCCCGCGAGTTGGGTGGTGGTCCACTGGCAGCGAACGAGCTGCCAAGGGCAACGTAGGTAGCCCCGGGCCTCACGTTCGACTGTGAGGTCGAAGTCGTCGAGCCCGCCGTCGTCGAGCCCGCCGTCGTCGAGCCCGCCGTTGACGAGCTCGCCGTTGACCCGCAGGCGGTCGCGCCGAGCAGGACGAGAGCCAGTGCGCCGGCAAGCGCAGCCACCCTGACGGTTCGATGGGCTGGCATGACTCAGCGATCCCCAGCCTGCTGTGCGGCGACGTAATTGGCTGTGCCCGAAAGGAATCGCTCGACGTCGGCCGCTTTTCCCGATGCCAGATCGGCAAAGTACTCAGGCACATAGACCTGGACCACGCCACGGTCGAGGGCCGAGAAGACGCCGTCGACCAGCTCGCTGACCGGAACGGGCTCGATGGCAGCCAGCACCGGATCATTGTCAGGCAGGGAGAAGAGCTCAGTGTCGACGAGACCCGGATACACGAGCAGCACCTTGACGCCTGTCTGCCACAGGTCGACGGCCATGGACTCGCTGAATGCGGTCACCGCGGCTTTCGATGCGTCGTAAGCGGACTCACCCGGCGAGCTCAGAGTGGCGGCCACAGACGAGACATTGATGATCCGACCACTGTTCCGCTCGAGCATGTGGGGTAGGAGGGCCAGTGTGAGTCGTACCGGACTAAAGAAGTTGATGTTCATGACCCCTTCGACCGTCGACGTGTCAAGTCGGGTCACGTGGCGGCGTTTGGGAATGCCGGCGTTGTTGACCAGGATGTCCACCCCACCGAGCTCCTCGAGGGCTGCAGAGGCCAACCGATCGACTTCCTCGGGATCGGAAAGGTCGCATACCCAGCGGCGCGATTCGGGGGAGTGCTCCCGACAGCGAGCGAGGACATCGTCGAGGCGCGCCTGTCGGCGGGCACAGATGCCTACGACGGCACCTCGACGGGCGAACTCCTCAGCCAGGCCGGCCCCGATGCCCGATGATGCGCCGGTGACCAGTACCCGCTGGCCGTTGAAGTCATCCACGTTGTCACCCCACGTTCTCGGAGTCCTATGGTCTGCACGATCGTGCCGACGCTATCGAATTGAATGCCGGACGATCCGCCCTCCACCGGCGACCATAGACGTGGCGGGCAGGCCGCGCCCGGGGGAACCATGGCGTCGTGCTCTTCATTCCATTTGGGGACCGGACAGCCCGAACGAGCCGCTATGCGTCACCCGACGGACACGGCCTCGCGGTGGCCTCTCGTCGTACGGTCCGACTCTGCCTCCGAAACCGCCACCTCGGCGCGATGGCGAGCGGCCCATCCGGGCCCCCGCAGCACATAGGACAGGCGCTCGCCCCACGAGGTAGACCCAGCCACGTCGCGCAACATGTCCGCGTACTCGTGGGTCACGATCCGCCCGGCATTGAATGTGTTGATGTTCTTGGTCAGTCCGTATCGGACAGGTTCGCCCTCGGGTTCGAAGGTGCCGAAGAGCCGGTCCCACAGGATCAGGATGCTGCCGTGGTTCCGATCGAGATACTGCCGGTTGGACCCGTGGTGGACACGATGGTGCGAGGGTGAATTCAGCACCACCTCAGGCGGCCCAAGCCGGTTGATGGTCTCGGTGTGGATCCAGAACTGGTAGAGCAGATTCACGCCCCGGGCGGTCGTGATCAACTCCGGACGGATCCCGAGGAGGCACAGTGCGCCGTAGGGCACCGAGGTCCCCAGCGCATCGGCGACCGGTTGGCGTAGGGCGGTCGACAGGTTGTAGTGCTCGCTCGAGTGATGCACGACGTGGAGCGCCCACATGTAGCGGCTCTCGTGCATGAACCGGTGGTTCCAGTAGTAGATGAAGTCCCATCCCGCAATGGCGAGGGCCATCGCCATCGGGCCGGTGGGCAGGACGGGAAGCACTCGGTGCCGCCACATCCGCTCGGGCGTCGTGCGCCACGCCCATCCGGTCGTCACGGCGACTCCACCCAAGACGACCGCGGCCACTCCCCCCTTTGAGGCGATCTGTCGGGCCATCGACCGTCGCAGGTCCTGCTCGGACACGGGCGGGGCTCCTCCGCCGTCAGCCGGCCGCGACCCCATGGCTGCGTCCTGTCCGGCGGAGCGATCAGCTTCCTCGCTCCGGCGGACCACCCGATCGGCCACCGTGGTGGTGGCGGCGGCCCCGAGGGCGACGACAACCAACGCCTTTCCGAATCGCCCGCGACCGGGTGTGAAGGGGCGGAGCAGCCTCGGAACCACCAGGGGTGCCACCAGGCTGCCGACGCCCATGGCCAAGCTGGCCACGGTGTCACGCCGTTCGTAGTCGCCGGCGACCGGACCCCGCTGGGCGGCTTGCTGGCGCAGCCAGAGGTACTCGACCGCCATGCTCCCGAAGTAGAACGGAACGGCGATGACTGTCAGGTCCCGGGGACCGCTGCGGTTCCGACTCATCCCGCCCATTGTGGGGCTTCGGCAGGTGTGAAGTCGACCCCAACTGTCGGAGGGCAGGCCAGCACGCACATTCGTGGGATGCGGCGCTTCGTCCTGGCTCGGTCTGCGAGCGGGCTGGACGATCACTTGACCGGTGGGGGGGCCTCCACCAGGATGCGGCAGGATCAAATGTGGTCCCACTGCGACGATCACCGGAGGATTTGCGATCGTGACGGATCTCTCGCCAGATGGTTCCGCGGCGTCGCGCCAGGCGCTGCACGAGTCGTTCGAGTCGCTTGTCGAGGGGCTGCAGGCCGCCGAGGAGCGGCTCCGATCGACGGACCCTCCTCTCAATGACGCCGACCTGACCGACGGGTACCGGTGGCTGTTCTCGGTACTCCAGGTGGGCATGGAGACCCAGGTATGGGCGGACACCGGTCGGCCCTGTATGGTCGAGATCGTTGGTCCCCACAAGAAGTGGGGTGGTGACAACTCCGACGCTTTCTACCAGTTCACTCCCATCGATCCCGCTCGCACGTACCGGGTCCGCGGACGGCGTGGGGATGCCGCCTATCTGTCCTTCACCGTCTATGGAGGCCCCAACGACGGTCACTACAGCAATCGCATCGTCGGGACCATCAACGATCGCCACCTCGACATCGCCGAAGACGGCACCTTCGAATTCGTCTTGAGCGAGCAGCCCCACGAAGGCGACTGGCTGGCCCTGGCGCCTGACGCGGTGTGCGCCATCAGCCGCGACTATCTGATCGATCCCATCAACGGGCGGAGGGCGGAATGGTCGATCGAGGCGGAGGATCCCCCGGATCACCCCGACGACAGTATGGAGGTGCTCACGCGTCGCTTCGGGCACGTCCGCAACTGGTTCGACGAGCAGACCCTGATGGCGCCGGTCCGGGTCGGGCCTCCCAACGAGGTCGGCGAGCCCTACCCGGTGTCGTCGGTCACCATGGGGTGGGCAGCCGGCGACGCTGCCTATGCCATGGGCGGATGGGAGCTCGACGAAGGGGAGGCCCTGGTCATCGAGGGGCGCTCGCCCGAGTGCGCGTTCTGGAATCTGTGCCTGTGGAACCCCCTCTTGCATACCTACGACTACCGCTACGAACAGGTCACCATCAACGGCGGCCAGGTCGCGTACGAGGCGGACGGCTCGTGGCGGATCGTCGTCGCCGCCTCCGATCCCGGCGTCCGGAACTGGGTTTCTACCGCCGGCCGTTCCTCGGGGCTGCTGTGGTTCCGCTGGTTCCTTCCCGAGTCGACCCCCGTGCGTCCGCAGGCCAACGTGACGCCCATCGCAGAAGTGGCTCGCGGTGCCGACGCCACCGGGCGACCGTGACGGGCAACGCACGTCCTCCCGACCCGGTGCGGCTGGACGATCTGGCCGATCCCGTCATGCCGGTGGCGGCGGAAGCCACCCTGTCGCTCCTGCGCTCCTACGGCGAGACGCTGGCGCTGGAGCCGGATGCGATGATGACGGCGGCCGAGGACCGCAGCGGTCTGTCGTCGTGGGGAGCAGGCGGATTCGAGGAGCGACTGGCCGTCCTCTGCGCCTCATTGCGCCACGATGCCGGGCTGTCGCCGGCCGGCGTTGCCACCAACTTCGAGATGCTGGTGCAGACGCTGGTCAACCGACTGCGAGTCGAGGATCTCGTCGCCCGCCATCCGGAGATCGAGGCCATACCCGTCGACCGGCCCATCGTGATCTGCGGACTTCCCCGCACCGGCACCACCTATCTCCACAACTCAATGGCCGCGGATCCGGCCCTCCGGCACCTTCCTTATTGGGAGAGCCTCGAGCCGGTGCCCGTCCCCGGCGAGGAGGCCGGGCCGGACGGGGAGGACCCACGCCGGGTCCGTTGTGCGGCGGGGTTGGAGCTGCTCAACACGGCGTTGCCCTATTTCGTCCGCATGCACGAGATGACCCCCGACCACGCCCATGAGGAGATCCAGCTCCTGGCCATGGACCTGTCCACGATGCTGTTCGAGACCACCGCCCTGGTCCCGTCATGGCGGGACTACTACAAATCCAACGATCAGACGCCCCACTACCGCTATCTGCGGAAGGTGCTCCAGGTGCTCACGTTTTTGGCCGGGGGATCCCGTTGGGTGCTCAAGTCCCCGCAGCACCTCGAACAGCTCGGACCTCTCCGCACCGTGTTCCCGGACGCCACCTTCGTGCTCACCCACCGCGATCCCGACCAGGTGGCGACGTCGCTGGCCACCATGGTGGCCTACTCGGCCCGCTTGTCCGTCGACCGCCCCGACCCGGCTGCCTACGGCCGGTTCTGGGGGGAGCGTGTGACTGACCTCCTCGGTGCATGCCTCCGGGACCGCGATCTGTTGCCGACCGAATCGGCCATCGACATTCCCTTCGATGACTTCATGAGGGAGGGAGACGCCACCCTGGCCCGCGTCTACCAGCTCGCCGGTCAGCCCCTCGACGACGCCGCCCGCCGTGGCATGGCCCAGTTCCAGGTGACCCATCCCCGCGGCCGGCACGGCACCGTGCACTACGTGCCCGAGGAGCTCGGCCTTCCCACCACCACTCGGCGGGACGTGCTCGAGGCGTACAGGGATCGCTTCCTCGTCACGGGGTAGCACTGCGTGCGCCCGGCTGTCTCGGGCCCGCCGGGGGCCGAGGTGGAAGTCAGGTGCAGGACGGCTCCGAGGCTACCGTCTCCCTCGAGCCGGCGGCCGGGTCGTTGCCGCTCCCGGAGGTGCCACGACGCATCGGCCACATCAGTTGGGCCAGATACCCGCGGGGTGCAGAGGCCTCGATCCCGTAGCTGTCCGGCATGCTTCCGGCCGGAAGATGGAGGGTGCCGAAGAGAAGATCCATTGCGGGGAACTCGCCGGCGAAGTTGCTGTTGTAGGCGGCGGGATCACCGGAATGGTGCCAGTGGTGGAACTCCGGAGTGGCGATGACCCAGCGCAGCGGTCCGAACCGGAACCGCACATTGGCGTGGATGAAGAGGGCCTGGAAGGTCAACAGCAACAGGAATGCCCCGAAGGTGGCCCTCGAGAATCCGAGGGCCACCAGCGGCAGGACGATGCACGACCGGGTGAAGGCCTGGTCGACGGGATGCAGGCGACCGGCGGCCAGCCAATCCATCTCCTCGATGGAGTGGTGGACGCGGTGGAACCGCCAGAGGAACGGCACGCTGTGGGCGGCCCGGTGGGCCCAATAGCCACAGATCTCGGCGAGCAGGAAGGCCTCGATGAATTGGAGGCCGAGGCTCTGCGCTCCGATCGCCGTCCGAACAGGTCCCGGCACCGACGCCCGCAGGGTCGCCCCGACGCTCACGACGGCCACCACCAGGAGCACGGTGCTCAGGAGGTTGTTGACGACCAGGTGCACGAGGTCCGTCCGCCATCCGGCGCGGAGCACCCGCTGCTGACGCAGGGCGAAGATCCTCTCCATGGGCACGAAGACGACCGCCAGCACCAGCAGTCCAAAAATGAGTCTGCTGCGCACCGCCAGCGCACCAAGGAAGATGGCACCGGTTGCCGCGCTGATCATCACGTCGCCGATGGGGATCTTGCGCCGGGGGGCCAGGGTGGCCGCGGGAGTCACATCTTCGAGCATGGCCCGATCGGGCCCGTCACACAAGGGCCTGGAGCAAGCGCTAACACACCCCTAACACCTCGGTTCCGCGTCCCGGTCGGCGTGGGAGCGGCGGTCAGGCAAGAGCCGGACGTGGTACGGCGCACGCCGGGCCTCAACCCACGGCGAGCCTGAAGGTGGCGGCTCGGGTGGCCGGGTCAATGGACGAGGCGGTGATGACGACCGCGTGATTCCGCATCGGTGCGGTGGCAGGTCCGGATGAAGCCTCACCCCCGGCATCGCTGGTCGAGGTCACGGACGAGCAGCTGCACTCGGTGAAGATGAGTCCCGACGTTCCGGCGGAGAAGGTCACGGCCACCCCGGTCTGGGCGTGCCCCAGTGAGTCGGTCACCCGGGCCTGGAGTGGCGCCACGTGCCCTGCGGGCCCGACGTATTGGCGATCGCCCGATGTCACCGTCAGCTTCAACGCGGCAGGGACCGCGGTCACTCCTCCGACCACCCCGGGTGTGGGGATGGGTTCGGTGGTGAGGCTCCAATCCCGTTGCAAGGCCAGCACGACGAGGCTGTCGACTACCACGGAGGGCGCCGCCGTGGGCGGGTAGACCTGCACGCGCGCCCCGGTGACCGATCTACTCTGCCAGTCCGACGGCAGCTTGACCACGGTTCGGACGTGGCCCACACCATGGGCCGGATAGCCGGTGTGGAAGTCGCTGGCGTACCAGGTCGAGCCGCCTGAGAGCTGCAGTTCCACGGCGACTGACGTGACGGCGGTGCCCGAAGTGCTCAGATCGACGGTCGCGTATTGGCGGGCATCGCCGGGCTCGGGCGACCGGGGATCCTTGGACACGTCCCCGTACCAGCGGGTGACCTCCTCGCCGGAGACCTTGTAGGTGAAGGGATTGGCATCCATGACCGCCTCTCGGCTCTGGCCGGAGCCGGGCCCGGGCACCGGGGCCAGCTGGAACCGGAACGGGGTCGTGCCCGCATCCGAAAAGTCGTTGTTGCCGGTGGCATCGCGCAGGATCGGATGGTGCCCGTCCCACTGCCCGGCGAAGGGCACGTCCACCTCTTGGATGGCGCCCTGGCTGTCGGGGAAGCCTGTGGACGGCTCGCCACCCCAGAGATAGCTGGCGCCGGACGTCGAGCCGTCAGCGGCCACGGTGAACGAGATGGCATTTTCGATATCGGTCATCCGTCCCCAGGTTCCCCATTCGAGGAACGGCACGAAACCGGTGCCCGCGTCCTCGTGGCTCCAGATCACCGTGTACGAGAGGCGGGTCGAGCCGCCCCCGATCGGCGTGGCCGTCGCATCGATGAGCAAGGGGACATCGTGGAGTGCCGACGTCGATCGCCCGTACATGACCGGTGCGTAGGCCATGGCGAGGAATCGGGGATTGGTCGGATCGACCACCTCCAGTTGGCTGTCGACCACCCTCGCGCTCGGAGGTGACGGGCCCGAGGGCCACGACAGGCCTCCGTCGGCGTGAGGCCCCTCTGCACTCACGGTCGCCCGGTAGGAGTCCGCCGTGGTCACCGGCCCGGTGAAGGCCCCATAGGTGAAGGGGTGGGCACCGGCATAGAGGACGAACTGCAGGGTGCCCACGGTCGTCGCCGTGCTGACGTCGGTGAGGGTGACGTCCACCACGGTCGAGCTCGGCTGGGCCGCGCCCCACGAGGTGTGGGGAGCGGACAGCGCCAGTCGCAGGAGGCCCTCGCCCGTGACCGGCGTCGCTGGCACCATCGGCGCCGGGAAGGTGGACAGGTATGGTCCGGTCACGGTCCCCGACCCGCTCAGGTCGCCGGCCGAGCCGGCCGTCAGCGGGACGGTGGCGGGCCTGCCTGGTGTCGCCAATCGGCTGGACCGCCCGACCCCGAACTTGGGTTTCTGTCTGGGCCGAGCGGCGGCCCCGGTGGCCGTTTGACCCCGGGCCGCCCCCAAGACCGGCGCACCCAGGGAGGGATCCCACGAGTCATCGGGGCTCGTGCACGATCCGACCGCGCTGCAGGCGGACGCGGCGTAGTTGATGTCCTCGAGCAGCAACGACGGACCGCCGGTGGAGTACAGCGACTCCACGGCGATGAAGCACTGCACCTGCCGGCAGTCGGCGGAGCCGAGCGACGTGGTCAGGATGGCCTGGGGCTGGAGCGTGGCGGCGGCGGTGCCGCCGGTGTCGACCGTGATGACGGCATTGTGGCGCGCCTCACACCCATCAGCCGGGGACTGGCCCTTGGCCAGGAGCGTGAACGCCGTCGGGTCGCATTCCACCGCCACATAGGTGCTTCCCCCGCCGGCGCCGGTGATGACGATCGACACCGTCTGGTTGTCGATCAGGTTGGTCGACGGCGTCACGGTCAGCGCCGCACCCGGGGCCGCGACGCCCGCGGCGGCCGCACCCGCCGGGGCGGGACCCACCAACGACCCGAGCAGAGCCAGCATCGCCACGAGCAGGGCCAGTGGTGCCCTCTGCGCCCCCGATGCAGGGACGACGAAGGGACAGACCGACGATCCCACCGTTGACGGCCCGCAGACTCCCGGGTGGGAGCCGGTACGGTGCCCCCGATCTTCGTTCGACACGCCCCACCCCCCATCCGTTCCGAAGTCCCGGTACCCCGGGACGAGGTCATCCCGTCGTACCTCTGCCCGGCACCTCGGAGTCAACAACCTAGACCACCGAGGCATCGGCTTTCGGTCCCTTACGCGATTGCAGTCGCATGGCAGGGTTCGAGTAGTCCCAGCTCAGGGGCTAAGGGCGCCTCAACGGCGACGAGCTGCGAACCGGGCGCCGACCTAAGCGGAACGTGAGCCGCCCCTGCGGTGACCGGTCGGTGGCAGGACGACCTCCGGGCGGTGCTCGTCCAACAGCCCGGGGGCTCGCTGGGGCGGCCGACGGGGCGCCACCGGCCCGGAGCGGAGGTGGCGGCGGGTCCCCGACCACGGCGCCGGAGGCGCGGTCAAGCGATCAGCCAGGCGGTAGGCAGAGGTCTCGTAGTTGACGCGCCACCCCCGGAACTCGGGCCAGGCTTCCTCCGCGCTGCGCTCCATCTGGAACCCCACATGCTGGAGCATCTCCACGGCCTGCTCGAACTCCTCGAAGGTGAGGGAGATCGGTCCCTCCGGACTGGGATCGGGATCCACCTCCCATCCCAACACCTTGGCCATCCGATTGAGTGCGGTGAAACCCATACGGAGGCACAGTCGGGCCTGGGACGAGGCGGTGCTCGGGGCCAGGGCCAGGTGCATGGCCGCCCCGTCCAGCACGGCCAGGAGTCCGATCAGCCACGAGAACCACGCCTGGGGCGATCGGAAGAGCAGCATCACCGGGTACGTGGTGTGACTCTCGGCCAGGTCGGCCGACCACTCCTCCCATTGGGCGTAGAAGGCCGGCAGGGTGTCCGTGATCCCCACCAGCTGGTGGCGGGCGAGGACCTCGGGGCCCCAGGCAGGAATTCCGGCCCGGCTCTCCAGCATGGCCACCAGGCTCTCGCGGCGGTTGAAGGCTCCGTAGAGGGCGGGCAGGTAGGCGATCTGCAACGCCACGATCACGACCCAGGTCGCGCCCGCAGCGATGTCCACCGCCGAGTTGACAGGTCCACGGAGGGTGATGGTGCCCACGGTGAACGCCGATCCCGCCGCTTGGGCCAGGGCGGAGGTCCAGTTGTGCGTGGTCGGCTCGAGCATGAATGCGTAGCCCACGATGAAGAGAGCAGCCCACAACAGCAGTTGGCCCACCAGGGCGACCGGCGCCGTCGGAGCCAGCACCGCATCCTTCCCCTCGTAGCTCTTGGCCAGTCTGGCCAGGGTGTGGAAGGCGATCTGCACGACCCGGTTCACCCCGGAGGAGAGGCGCTCGAATCCCCGGGGCTCGCGTGGCAGGACGATGGTGAACAGCACGCTGGCCGCCGTGAGGATCACGATGACGAGGCCGATGGCGAACAGCAGGGTGCTCACCGGGCGGCGGCAGCGGAGTCGGTGGCCCCACCCGGCAGGATGGACAGCCCCGCGATCGTCGGCGCCCGCTCGAGGCCGGTCGGCCGCTGCGTGGTCCGGATCACCTCGGTCGAGTCCGACATCTCCGTCATGGTACGGCCACCGAAGGTCCGTCGCCTGCGCTGAGGATCGGCATCACGATTGACCGAGGAATATCGATGCGGGGTGGCGGTTGACTGCCTGGGAGCGCGGCGCTGATGCTGAGAGTCGGTGGTCGCCAGCTGGGGCAGGTGGCGGCCAGCCCACGACAGGGAGGTGGCGTGCCATGGAGGAAGTGGTGGACAACCGGGACGACGGTCGCTTCGAGTTGGCGGTCGGCGGCCATGTGGGCGAACTCGCCTACCGCATCAATGGCGACAGGCTGGTCCTGATCCACACCGAGGTTCCCGAGGAATTGGCCGGGCAGGGTGTCGGAGGCCGGCTGGTACGCGCTTCTCTCGACCGGGCGGCCCGGGAGGGCCTGACCATCGTCCCCCTGTGCCCGTTCGCGCGTCGATGGATGGGCGACCACCCTGACGAGGTCGGAGGCGTCGGGGTCGACTGGGAAGCTGCCGGCCGTTGACGCACCGGCCGCCGCCTGTCGACCGGCCTGCGGATCCTCTGATGGAGTCCGGTAGAACGAGTTCTATACTGCCGGGAGCAGGCGCACGGTCGCCTCAAGGCACGATCATTGCTCGACCCGTGCCCATCCGTCGTCCCGACTAGCAGCCCGAATCTCGGAGAGGATCCACCATGGCCCAACCAGTGATCGTCGAAGCAGTGCGCACCCCGATCGGGAAGCGGAACGGATGGATGGCTGGGTTCCATGCCTCTGAGCTCCTGGGCAACGCCCAGGTCGAACTGGTCAAGCGGGCCGGC
>DASZGT010000237.1:0-6196 GCA_035938575.1 Acidimicrobiales bacterium | reverse complement strand
GATGGCCTGCATGACCAGCTGCTCCCGCATGCTGTTCGCCTTCAGTCGCGACGGCGCCGTGCCCGGCCACAGGCACTGGTCGAGGCTCAGTTCCAAGCGCGTGCCCGTGGGCGGGGTGATCCTCACCGCCGTGATCGGGATCATCCTCACCTCGCCGGCGCTCATCGCCGTCAACATCAACGGAGCTCCGAGCCCGGTGGCCTTCTTCGCTGTCGTCTCCATCGGGGTCATCGGCCTGTACTGGTGCTTCTCCATCCCCATCTGGCACCGGTGGCGCATGGGTGATGCCTTCGTCCCCGGCGGCTGGACCCTCGGAAACAAGTACAAGGTGCTCTCGGTCGTGGCGCTCATCGACGTCGTCCTGGTCACCTTCATGGCCTTCATGCCGACCTCCAACCTCGGGGTCCCATGGAACACCGGCTTCGCCTGGAAGTACGTGAACTACACCATCCTGGTGGTGCCGGCGGCCATGATCTTCCTGTGGATCTACTGGCACGCGTCGGTCAAGCACTGGTTCACCGGGCCGAGGAGGACCGTCGACCTCTCGGACGAGGAGTTGAGGGCCGGCATCTAGTGCCGGGGCGGTGACGCACAGGGAGGCGCCGCGGGGTACTCAGGACCGGCCCGCGCTCCCCGGCTCACTGTCCGACAAGATCGACATGCTCCGCGGTCGGCCGTTCGAGGTCCTCGAGCTCGCCGGTGGCCTCACGAACCGGAACCTCAAGGTGACCACTCCCGAGGGGGCGTGTGTGGTCCGCATCTCCAGCCCGACCTCGGGCGCCCTGTCCATCAACCGGGAGCACGAGTTCCGCAACTCGGTGATCGCGGCGGCGTCCGGGGTCGGTGCGCCGGTGCTCTCCTATCTCCCCGAGGAGGCTGCGCTCGTCATCGGCTACATCGAGGGACGGACCTTGACGGACGACGACTTCTCCACACCGGGAGCCGTCGAACGGGTGGCCGCATCCTGTCGCCGACTTCACGACGGTGCGAGATTCGTCAACGACTTCGACATGTTCGACACCCAGCGCCGCTACCTCCGACTCGTCCGGGCCCGCGGCTACCGCCTCCCGGCCGGCTATCTCGACTTCGAGCCCGATGTGGAGCGGATCCGGGGTGCGCTGGCCATCCGACTCGAGCCGACGGTGGCCTGCAACAACGACCTCTTGGCCGCCAACCTCATCGACGACGGCGACCAGATCCGGATCATCGACTACGAGTACTCCGGAAACAACGACGCCTGCTTCGAGCTGGGGAACATCGGGAGCGAGTGCCATCTGACCGACGACCAACTGGATCACCTGGTCGCCTCGTACTACGGGCGCAGACTGGCCAACAAGATCGCCCGCGCCCGCCTCCTCGGCCTGATGTCGCAGTACGGGTGGACCCTGTGGGCGTCGATCCAACAGGCAACCAGCGACATCGACTTCGACTTCTGGCCCTGGGGGCTGGAGAAGTACGAGCGGGCCGTCGAAACGTTCCGCGGCCCACTCCTCGACCGACTGGTCGAGGACGTCCAGCGGGACGACTGACGATCCGGCGCCGACGGGCGCGGCGTGACTGCCATCGGCCTCACCGGCCCGCCGGGAGGGACAGCAAGGACGAATGGACATGAGAGCGGACAAGGAACTCCCGAGCCGGGCCCAGGTGGTCATCATCGGTGGGGGGATCGTGGGGACCAGCGTTGCCTACCACCTGACCCACCTGGGATGGGCCGACGTCGTCCTCATCGAGCAGGGGCAACTGTCGTCGGGGACCACGTGGCATGCCGCCGGCCTGGTCGGTCAACTGCGGGCCACCGAGAGCGGGACCCGGCTCGTGCAGTACTCGGCGCAGCTGTACACCGAGCTCGAGCAGGAGACGGGCCTGGCCACCGGGTTCAAGCGCTGTGGCGGTGTGACCGTGGCCCGGACGGAGGATCGAATGGTCCAGCTCCGGCGGACGGCGGCGACCGCCGAGGTGTATGACCTCGCCTGCGAGCTCATCACACCGGCGCGGGCCAAGGAGCTGTACCCGGTGCTGGCCACCGGGGACCTGATCGGGGCCATCTGGCTCCCCGGCGACGGCACGGCCAACCCGGTGGACGTGACCGCGTCGCTGGCCAGGGGGGCCCGCGACGGCGGGGCCCGCGTGTTCGAGCGCACCCGTGTCGTCGGCATCGGGAGCGACCGGGGCCGGGCGACCGGGGTGGTGACCGACAAGGGACCGATCGAAGCGGAGGTGGTCGTCAACTGTGCGGGACAGTGGGCGAAGGCGGTCGGCGCCCTGGCCGGCGTCAACGTCCCCCTGCACTCCGCCGAGCACTTCTACGTCGTCTCCGAGCAGATCGAGGGCATTCATCCGGACCTGCCGATCCTGCGCGACCCCGACGGCTACACCTACTTCAAGGAGGAGGTGGGCGGCCTGGTGATCGGCGGGTTCGAGCCCGAGGCGAAGCCGTGGGTCGCCCCGGACCAGCTGCCGTACCCCTTCGAGTTCCAGCTTCTCGACGAGGACTGGGACCACTTCTCCGTCCTCATGGAGAGCGCGTTGGTCCGCATTCCGGCCCTTCATCACACGGGCATCCGGAAGTTCTACAACGGCCCGGAGAGTTTCACCCCCGACAACCAGTTCATCCTGGGAGAGTCCCCGGAGCTGCGGAACTTCTTCGTCGGGGCCGGGTTCAACTCCGTAGGCATCGCCTCCGCCGGTGGCGCCGGCCGCGCCCTGGCCGAGTGGATCGTGGAGGGCGAGCCCACCACCGACCTGACCGCAGTCGACATCCGGCGGTTCGCCGCGTTCAACGGCAACAACCAGTGGCTCCACGACCGGGTCGGCGAGGTCCTCGGGCTGCACTACGAGGTCCCGTGGCCGAACCGCGAGCTGGTCACGGCCCGCCCCTTCCGCCGCTCGCCCGTGTACCACCGGCTCGAAGCGGCCGGCGCCCTGTTCGGCTCGAAGATGGGGTGGGAGCGGGCCAACGTCTTTGCCCCACCCGGCGAGGAGCCCCGCCTCCGGTACTCGTGGGACCAGCCCGACTGGCTGCCCTGGTCGGTCGGGGAGCAGCATCGGACCCGCACGGCAGCCACGATCTTCGACGAGACCTCGTTCGGCAAGCTCCTCATCATCGGCAGGGACGCCGAGACGCTCCTCCAGCGCCTGTGCACGGCCGACGTGGCCGTCGCGGTCGGGCGCGCCGTGTACACCGGGATGCTCAACCAACGGGGCGGCTACGAGGCCGACGTCACAGTGACCCGCCTAGCCCGTGACCGGTACCTTCTGATCACCAGCTCCGCGTCGGTGGTGCGCGACCTGGCGTGGATCGAGCGCCACATCTCCCGGGAGGAGCACGTGACCGTGGTGGACGTCTCGTCGACGTACGCCGTCTACGGGGTCATGGGCCCGAGGTCACGGGAGCTGCTCCAGCGCCTGACGGGCGCGGACCTCTCCAACGAGGCGTTTCCCTTCGCCACCAGCCGGGAGATCGATGTGGGCCACGCCACGGTCCGGGCCACCCGGATCACCTACGTGGGGGAGCTGGGCTGGGAGCTCTACGTCCCGTGTGAGTTCGCCGTCGGCGTCTACGAGGCCCTGTTCGATGCCGGCGCGGATATCCCCCTCACCGACGCGGGCTACTACGCCATCAACTCCCTCCGGCTGGACAAGGGGTACCGGGCCTTCGGCGCCGACCTGACACCCGACCACAACCCGGTCGAAGCCGGCCTCCGGTTCACCTGCAAGCTGGCATCGGGGATCGGGTTCACCGGTCGCCGGGCGGTCGAGCGGGTCGTCGCCGACGGGCCTCGTCGCCGGCTGGTGTCGTTCCGGCTCGACGACCCCGAGCCGATGATGTGGGGAGGCGAGCTCGTCCTGCGGGACGGGGAGGCGTCCGGCCAGGTGACGTCGGCCGCCTGGTCGGGCACCCTCGGCGCCTGCGTCGGACTCGCCTACATCTGGCGCAAGGACCGGGGGCCCGTCACGACCGAGCACCTGACCTCGGGGAGGTACGAGCTCAACGTCGGTGGCCGCCTGCACGGTGCCACCATCGGGCTGCGGGCGCCGTTCGATCCTTCGAACGAGCGCATCAGGGCATGACAAGTTCGCCCGCCGTCGCTTGCCACGCCGCCCGCGGGTCACCAGACTCGACGGTGTGAGCGGCGTCCCGACCGAGCCGTCCCCCGGCATCACCCCGGTCGGCGGGCCACGACCCCGGCTGGCCCGGGCCCGGGCCGGATTCCTGCAGGCGCTCCGATCGCTGCTCCGGCCCGACGGGCTCCCGGCCGAAGCGGCGGCACAGCTCGAAGCCGCCTTCAGGGGCATCGGCCGCGAGGTCATTTCCGGAGGGAGGGGCCGTCTCGGCCGGGCAAATACCCAGATCCGGGCCGCCCCGCCACGTCTGCTCGACTGGATGTCGGGCCAGGTGCTGGAGCACCCGGCCGTCCTCTATGACCTGGAGGGAGTCGAGCTCCTTGCCTCCCGCCAGAGCCGGTCGATCTCCACCGCCGTCGGTGGCCTGCAGGTGGCCCTGGTGGCCGCGGCGGCCGCCTCCACCCTCGAGGGCGGACCGGTGCTGGCCCTGGCCATCGACGGGGCGGTCGGCCAGGTGGCCTCGGTGGTCCACGGGTTCTGCGACTGGTACAACACGGGCTCCTATCTGGTGCGCCGGCTCAACGCCCTCGGGCTCCCGGTGGAGCGGGCCGAGGTGCGCCGGCTGACCAATGCCGCTCTGATGTCCAAGGGCCGGGCCATCGACGAGCGAGCGCTGGCCCGCTCCACCGAGCTGCGACTGGTCCGGAGCTGGATCGGCCGCGGCCTCGTCGACGCCCTGCCCTTCGGGTCCAGCCTCGGCCGGGCGTCTGTGCGGGCCGCCCGGCGCATCGACGGGTCCGACCTCGGGGCGCACCTCCGGCGACTGCGTGGCGAGGCGGGCGGCTCCTGAACCGGCGGACGAGGACGAGACCCTGCCGGTGATGACGAAGCCTCCCTCCCCGGTCGGATGACACGGACCCAGTCCTCGACGGTTCCGACGGTCGGGATCAGCCGACACGGAAGGCGGTCATCGACAGTGATCTCCCCACGTAGCCGTCGACCAGCACGCGGGCCGCGGTGCCCGATGCCGCGGCGATGCCGGCGATCGGGGCCAGGGGGTAGAAGTGGTCGGGTGTTGGGGCGGCTCGCCGGTAGTCGGGGTGGTCGACCAGTGCCCTCGTCCGATCGGGTTCCTCGATCATGGAGGCCGTGCACTCCTGGTCGAAGCGGACGGCCCAGTCGAAGGCGGGCTGGCCGGCCCGAGGGTCGAGGAGGCCGAGGTTGTGGACGACGTTGCCGCTCCCGACCACCAGGATGCCCCGCGACCGGAGGGGAGCCAACCGCACCCCGAGGTCGAAGTGGTCGTCGAAGCCCTCGGACCCGTTCACCGAGAGCTGGATGACCGGGATGTCGGCCCGGGGAAAGGCATGGACCAGGACCGACCAGGTTCCGTGATCGAGGCCCCAGCCGTCCGTGTCGAGGCCGATCCATCGGGGCTTGGCCGCCTCGGCGATCTCTGCCGCGATGTCCGGAGATCCGGGGGCCGGGTACCTGACCTCGTGGAGTGCCGGCGGGAACCCGTAGAAGTCATGGATGGTCCGCGGCGCGGCCATGGCGGTGAGCAGGGTCGAGCCGACAAACCAGTGGGCCGAGACCACCACGATGGCCCTCGGCGTCGGGACCGAGGCGCCGAAGTCCTGCCAGGCCCGGGTCCAGCGGTTGTCGGCCAGGGCGTTCATCGGATCGCCGTGGCCCAGGAACGCCGCCGGCATCAGCGCTGATTCCATGGCTCCCCCTTCGTCGAGGCGCTTCGGCCCAGCGTGCCACATCCCCTGGAACCGCGATCGCAGACCGGCAGCACCGGGCTGACGGCACCCATCCCGCCGAGGGCCCGGCATCGTCGACCAATTACAGTGATGGACGGCGACGAGCGCCACCGAGCGGGGAGCACACCTGTATGAGCGAGACGTTGGCACCGGCGGCATCGGCGCCGGCGGCATCGGCGCCGGCACCGCTCTCCCGCCGGCGGGTGCTCATCGTCATCGGGGCCTTGACGCTGGGCATGTTCCTCGCCGCGTTGGATCAGACCGTGGTCGCCACCGCCCTGCCCACCATCGTGGGCGACCTGCACGGTGCCTCCCACCTGACCTGGGTGGTCACCGCCTATCTCCTGTCGTCAACCGTCTCGACC
>DASZGT010000236.1:0-5986 GCA_035938575.1 Acidimicrobiales bacterium | reverse complement strand
GGGCCCGCAGCGCATGGGCCGGGTGATGAGCCTGCTCGGCGTGCCCATGCTGCTCGGACCGGTGCTCGGCCCGGTGTTGGGGGGACTGATCGTGGACACCGTCTCGTGGCGCTGGATCTTCTACGTGAACATCCCCATCGGCATCGTGGCCGTGGTCCTCGCCGTCCGCATGCTGCCCGGCCACGAGCGCACCGATGCCTCAGCCCGCCTGGACGTCAGGGGCCTCGTCCTGTTGTCCCCTGGCCTGGCGCTGTTGGTCTACGGGTTGGCCCAGGCCGGCCAGGGATCGACCCTCAGTGTGGTCCTCCCCATGACGGTCGGGGCGGCGCTGATCGTCGGGTTCGTGCTCCACGCCCTCCGCGCCCGGATCACACCGCTCATCGAGGTGGTCCTGTTCCGGAACCGGAACTTCGCCGCCGCCGCCGCCACCACGTTCTGCTTCGGCGCCGCCTTGTTCGGCGGCATGCTGCTGTTGCCCCTCTACTACCAGGTGGTCCGGGGGGAGAGCGCCCTGAGCGCCGGCTTGTTGATGGCGCCACAGGGCATCGGCGCGGCCCTGGTCATGCCGTTGGCCGGCACGCTGACGGACCGCTACGGTGCCGGCCGCGTCGTTCCCGCCGGGCTGTTGGTGGCCATCCTCGGCACGGTGGCGTACACCCAACTCGGGGCCCACACCGGCTACACCCTCCTGGCCGCCTCCCTCTTCGTGCGCGGCATCGGGTTTGGATTCGTGATGATGCCGGCCATGGCCGCCGCCTACCAGACGCTCTCCCGCGATCGTGTGCCCCGGGCGTCCACCGCCATCAACATCGTGCAGCGGGTGGGCGGATCGATGGGCACGGCGCTGATGGCGGTGGTGCTCGAGCACCAGATCTCCATACAGGTGCACGGCGGGGGCGGCCTGTCTGCCGTGTCCACCGCCTCACCGGTCGAACGGGCCCGCAACGCCCAATCTCTCTCCGTGGCCTTCGGGCACACCTTCTGGTGGGCGTTGGGCCTCACCGCGGTGGCCCTCGTTCCGGCGCTACTGCTCCCACGCCGACCGATGGCGGGAGAGGTCCGGCCCGAAGAAGATGAGGCCCTGCTCGTGGAGTGAGCGCCCGGCCCTCATCGACCGGTCTGGGGTCGAGCGGGTATAGTTGGTGCCTGACCGTGAAGCGGGTCCCGTGAGGCCCGAACGGACAGGAGGAACCAGTGGCCGAACGCGAGCGCAGTCATACCCGTCCGCGGGGTGCTGTGTTCGTTCCTCGTGTCCAGGTCATGTCGTCGGCCGACGTGCACCGGGCCATCACCCGTATGGCCCATGAGGTCGCAGAGCGAAACCGCGGCCTCCAACACGTGGCGCTGATCGGACTCCAGACCGGCGGCGTCGCCATCGCCCAGCGGCTGGCCGAGACGCTGGCCGAGGTGGAGGGGGCGGCCATCCCCGTCGGAACCTTGGACGTGGCCTTCTACCGCGATGATATCGGCTTGCGGCCCGTGCTCCCCGAAGCGGCTACCGACATCAGCTTCGACCTCACCGGCACGACGGTGGTGCTGGTCGATGACGTGCTCTTCACCGGTCGGACCGTCCGGGCCGCGCTCAACGCCCTGGGTGAGTACGGGCGGGCCCAGGCCATCGAGCTGGCGGTGATGGTCGACCGGGGCCACCGTGAGCTCCCGATCCGTCCGGATTACGTGGGGAAGAACCTGCCCACCCGTCGGGACGAGATGGTTGACGTCTCCGATGACGGGGTCTCGTTGGGGGACCTGGTCAACCGGTGAGCCCGTTCCCCGCCCACCTGCTCAGCATGGACGATCTGGGAACGGAGGAGATCGTCGAGGTGCTCGAGGTGGCCGACTCGTTCGTCGAGGTCGGCCGACGGGCCAATCCCAAGGTGCCCACCCTGCGCGGCCGGACGGTGGCCACGCTCTTCTTCGAGGACTCCACCCGGACCCGCATGTCCTTCGAGACGGCCGCCAAGCGGATGTCCGCCGACGTGCTCTCGTTCGCCCCCGGGTCCTCCTCGGTGAAGAAGGGTGAGTCGCTCCGGGACACCGTCGAGACCATCGAGGCCATCGGCATCGACGGCGTGATCATCCGTCATGCCTCGTCGGGAGTGCCGGCGCGAGCGGCAGGGTGGCTGGACCACTGCTCGGTGATCAATGCCGGCGATGGCTGGCACCAGCACCCCACGCAGGCGCTGTTGGACCTCTACACGGTGCGGCAGGCATTCGGCGGAGGGGACACCGGGTTGGCCCGCTTCGAGGGAATGCAGGTGGTCATCGTGGGCGACATCCGGCACAGCCGGGTCGCCAGATCACAGATCACTGCCTATGCCGCCCTGGGGGCCGAGGTCACGCTGGTCGCACCGACGACCCTCCTGCCCCCGTCTCTGGAGGGATGGCCGGTCACCTCGGTGAGCCAGCACCTCGACGACGTGCTGCCCAAGGCCGATGTGGTGTCGCTGCTCCGGGTGCAGTCGGAACGGGGGAGCGGCGAGTTCGTCCCCACCCTTCGCGAGTACACCGCCGACTACGGCCTCACGGCGCGCCGGGCGACGATGCTGCAGCCCGGAGCGTTCATCCTCCACCCCGGGCCCATCGTCCGGGGGGTGGAGATCGCCTCGGAGGTGGCCGAGCTCCCGGCCGCCCTGATCACCGACCAGGTGAGCAACGGCGTGGCCGTTCGCATGGCCGTCCTCTTCCTGCTCCTCGGGCAGGGCACGCTGAGTGGGGCACCCCGTGGGTGACCGGGGCGGCCCCGTCACGGGCGCCGGACCCACGCTGGTGATCCGGGGCGGGACCGTGATCGATCAGACCGGTGAGCGCCGGGCGGACGTGCTCATCGCCGAGGGCCGGGTCGCCGCCGTCGAGAGCCGGATCGCCCGCCCGCGGGGGGCCACGGTCCTCGAGGCCGACGGTTGCGTCGTCGCCCCCGGACTGGTCGACCTGCACACCCACCTCCGCGAGCCGGGCCGGGAGGAATCGGAGACCATCGAGACCGGCACGCGGGCGGCGTCCCTGGGTGGGTACACGGCCGTGGTGGCCATGCCCAACACCGAGCCGGCCCTCGACTCGGCGGAGGCCGTGCGCAACGTGCAGGAGCTGGCTGTTGGGGCCTCCGCCCACGTGGCGGTGGCCGGGGCCATCACCGTGGGCCGGGCCGGGAAGCGACTGGCGCCCATGTCCGAGCTGGCCGCCCTGGGGGTGCGTCTCTTCACCGACGACGGTGCCGGCGTGCAGTCCGCCGGGCTGATGCGCCGGGCGCTCGACTATGCCACCGGCCTGGGCGTGACCCTGGCCCAGCACTGCGAGGACGAAACGTTGGCGGGTGACGGGGCCATGCACGAAGGCGCGTGGTCGAGCCGGCTGGGGATCCCCGGAATGCCCGCCGCCGCCGAGGAGGTCATGGTGGCCCGGGACATCGCCCTCGTACGGGCCCTGGGCGCCCGCATGCACTTCCTCCACCTCTCGACGGCGGCGTCGGTCGATCTCGTGCGGCGGGCCAAGTCGGAGGGCCTGGCGGTGACCGCCGAGGCTGCGCCCCACCACTTCTCACTCACGGACGGCTGCGCGGCGGACTACGACCCCGTCTTCAAGGTCAACCCCCCGTTGCGCCCCCAGGCCGACGTCGACGCGCTCAAGGCCGGCCTGGCGGACGGGACCATCGATGCGATCGCCACCGACCACGCCCCCCACGCCCCCGAGCTCAAGGACCTGCCGTTCGACCAGGCGCCCCCGGGCATGCTGGGCCTGCAGACGGCACTGTCGCTGGCCATGGGCGAGCTCGACCTTCCCGTGGCGCGGATCCTGGCCCTGTTGAGCTGGCAACCGGCCTCGATCTGCGGCCTCGATCCCGGGCACGGCGGCGAGCAGGGTGGAGCCATCGCCCCCGGTGCCGCGGGCAACATCTGCGTGATCGATCCCACGGCCACCTGGACCGTGGACGCGTCGATGCTGGCCAGCCGGAGCCGCAACAGCCCGTACGACGGGCGGACCCTGGCGGGCCAGGTCCGCCACACGATCTTCCGCGGGGAGCCGGTGGTCATTGACGCCGAGGCCCAACGGTGACGAGGCGAAGGGGGGACGCCCCGCGGGATCAGGCCCTGCTGGTCCTGGCGGACGGGACGAGCTTCGAGGGCGAGGCCGTCGGAGCGGTTCCGGACGACGGGATCGCCACCGGCGAAGCGGTCTTCAACACCGTGCTCTCGGGCTACCAGGAGGTGATCACCGACCCCTCCTACGCCGGCCAGGTCATCGCCTTCACCGCTCCCCACATCGGCAACTACGGGGTCAACCCCACTGATGACGAGGCGTCCCGGCCCCACTGCCGGGGGCTCATCGTCCGGGACCTCACTGATCGGCCCAGCAGCTGGAGGTCGAAGGGGTCGCTCGAGGAGTTCCTGGTCCGTTGCTCGGTGCCCGGGATCGCGGGCATCGACACCCGCCGGCTGACCCGGCACCTGCGAGAGGTCGGGGCCATGCCCTGTGCCTTCGGAACCGCGGCCGGCCCGGAGCTGAGGGCGGCGGCGGCCGGCGCCCGGGCCACGGATGGCCAGGATCTGGTGTCGGCGGTGACCACTGCCACGGCCTTCACCCGGGGGAGTGGGCCCTACCGGGTGGTGGCCTACGACTTCGGCATCAAAGAGGCCATGCTCCGCCAGTTGGGCGAGCTGGCCACCATCACGGTGGTACCGGCCTCGACCCCGGCCGACCAGGCTCTCGGGATGGAGCCCGATGGGATCTTCCTGTCCAACGGGCCGGGGGACCCCGCGGCCCTGCCCGCCATCGTGGGCCAGATCCGCCGCTTGGCCGAGGACGGCACCGTTCCCGTGTTCGGGATCTGCCTCGGCCATCAACTCCTGGCCACTGCGCTCGGGGCGACCACCTACAAGCTCCCGTTCGGCCACCACGGAGGGAACCATCCGGTGCGGCGGCTGTCCACCGGCCAGGTCGAGATCACCTCGCAGAACCACAATTATGCAGTAGCCGAGGGCTCGCTGGCCGCGGCGGAGATCACCCACGTCAATCTCAACGACGGCGTCATCGAGGGCATGCGAAGTCGGGAGACCCCGGCGTTCAGCGTCCAGTACCACCCCGAGGCCGGCCCCGGTCCGCACGACGCCCGGTACCTGTTCGAAGAGTTCCGGCACCTGATGGACGCCCTCGGCGCCTCCCCGGGCCGGGTCCCGTCGAACGGGAAGGCGGGCTGATGCCCAGACGGAGCGACATCGAGTCGATCCTGGTCATCGGGTCCGGCCCCATCGTCATCGGGCAGGCCTGCGAGTTCGACTACTCGGGCACCCAGGCCTGCCGCGTGCTCGCCCAGGAGAAGTTCCGGGTGGTGTTGGCCAACTCCAACCCGGCGACCATCATGACCGACCCGGCGATGGCCGACCGGACCTACGTGGAGCCGCTCGACCCCGACGTGCTCACCGCCATTATCGAGCGAGAGCGGCCCGACGCCCTGCTGCCCACCCTGGGCGGGCAGACCGCCCTCAACCTGACCATGGCCCTGGCCGACCGGGGCGTCCTCGACGCCTACGGGGTGGAGGTCATCGGGGCCAACGCCGAGGCCATCGCCACCGCCGAGGACCGCGAGCGGTTCAAGGCCGCCATGGAAGAGATCGGGCTGGCCGTGCCGGCATCGGGATTCGCCCACTCGCTGGACGAGGCCCTGGCCATCGGCGAATCGATCGGCTTCCCCATCATGGTGCGACCGAGCTACATCCTGGGGGGTGCCGGCACCGGCATCGCCGCCGGCCGTGAGCAGCTGACCCGCTTGGCCGCCGAGGGCCTGGACGCCTCGCCTATCAGCGAGGTGCTCGTCGAGCAGTCGATCGCCGGGCAGAAGGAATTCGAGCTGGAGGTGATGCGGGACAACGCCGACAACTGCGTGGTCATCTGCTCCATCGAGAACTTCGACCCGATGGGGGTGCATACCGGCGACTCCATCACGGTGGCTCCCGCCCAGACGCTGACCGATGTCGAGTACCAGGCCATG
>DASZGT010000235.1:0-4609 GCA_035938575.1 Acidimicrobiales bacterium | reverse complement strand
GGTGGGAGCTGGGAGTTTGGGGGCGCGTTTCTGGCAACGCAGGACATGCCGATGACCGCGGTCGCCGAGCGGATCGATCCGCCGGAGCTCTTCGACTACTTCGTGGAGCAGCGGGCCGCCATGGGATTGACCATCGTTCCGCTGGACGCATCCTCGGGGAGGTCGATCATGGCCACCCTCCGGCGGGGCGGACTGGTCGGACTGCTGAGCGACCGCGACCTGGCCGGCACCGGAGTCGATGTGGAGTTCTTCGGTGAGAAGACGACCATGCCCGCAGGTCCGGCCATGCTGGCGCTCCGGTCCGGTGCCTCCCTGGTGACCGGCGTCGTCTACAGCGGCCCGGGTGCAGATCACCGGGCCGTCATCGAGCCCCCTCTCGACACGACCCGGCACGGGTCCCTGCGGTCGGACGTCGCCCGGCTCACCCAGGAGATCGCCACCCGGTTCGAGGGGCTCATCCGGCGCGCTCCCGAGCAGTGGCACGTGTTCCAACCGCTGTGGCCCGTGGACCGCCCGGAGGAGTTGGAGTGACCAAGTACGAGAGCCGGGCGCTTCCCGGAGACTCGGTCTTCGAGCTGTTCGGTCCATCCGCGCCGGGCCGGTCGGCCCCCGGTGGTCCGCCGCCTACCTCCCAACCCGTCCCCGGTCTCGACGGCAGGCGTCTGCGCCCGGTCGGTGAGCCGCGGTTCCATGCGCTGGGCGAGCACGAGTTCGATGTCGTGGTCGTCATCAGCGCCGAGGGTCGCTTCACCTTCGTGAGCGCATCGGCCGAGTGGTTGTTCGGGTACGACATCAGCAACGCCATCGGGTCGAACGCCTTCGCCTTGTTCGACAGCCTCAGTGTCGAGCCGGTGCGCGCCCTCTTCAGCGACCTGGTGGCTCGGCGGCGGCTCTCCGTCGCGCTCGAGATGCGCACCCTGCGCGCGGACGGGACACCCATCGACATCGATGTAGTGGCGGCCAACCACCTCGACGACCCCATCGGTGGGATCGTGGTCAACATCCGGGACATCACCGAGCGCAAGCGTCTGGAGGAACGCATCCGCGATGTGGATCGACGCCAGTCCACCATCATCGAGTCACTGGCTGATGGGGTGCTTATGGTGGATTCGGCCGGGACGATCATCCGTGTCAACGAGGCGTTCGAGGTGATGTTCGACGTCCCCCGGGTCCGGTTGGTTGGAGAGCAGCTCGAGGCCATCCTGGCCCGGGAACGATCGAACGGCCTGGAGCTGTTCGACATCGAGGGCGATCCCATCACGGTGCGCGACCACCCCATAGCCACCAGTCTGCGGGGCGGGCGGAGGTCGGTTGGGGTCGTACTCGGAATGCGCCGACGCGGCCGGCAGCCGATGTGGGTCCGGGCCAACGCCCGGGCCATGGTGGCCGCCGACGGATCGGTCGCCGGCGCGGTGGCCTCGTTCACCGACATCACTGCGGCACGCCAATCCGCGGCCGAGCTCCGTCGAGAGGAGCGGTTCCTCCAGGTGCTGCTCGACACCTTGGAGGAGGGAATCGTGGCCTGTGACGCCGAAGGGCGCATCACCGTGTTCAACCCTTCGGCCCGGCGCCTCCACGGACTGCACTACGGATCCGATCCGATCGGAAGGATCCCGACCGACCAGGGTCTCCTCCGCCCCGATGGATCGCCCATGCCGCAACGAGAGAACCCGTTGATCCGAGCCATGTCCGGCGAGAAGCTGCGCGATGTCCCCATCGTCCTCGAGTCGGGCAGCGGCGAACGGCGCAAGGTCAGCGTGAACGGGCAGGCGCTGGTCGATGACGACGGATGGATGCTCGGAGCGGTCGTGGCCATGCACGACGTCACCGAACAGAAGTTGAACGAGGAGCGGCTGGCCGACCTGGCCCTCCACGACCCTCTCACCGGACTGGCCAACCGCACCCTCCTGGCCGAGCGTCTGCGACAGGCCATCGACGGGTTGGCCCAGCAGTCCCAGGCCGCTCCCTCCCCGGCGGTTGGGATGGGCGAGGGAGGCCAGCGGGGAGTGGCCGTGTACCTACTCGACCTCGATGACTTCAAGGAGATCAACGACGTGTTCGGGCACGACGTGGGCGACGACCTGCTGGTCGCCGTGGCCGGTCGGCTGGCCAGCATCGTCCGACCCTCGGACACCGTGGCCCGCCTGGGAGGGGACGAGTTCGTGGTGGTCTGCGACATCGACAACGGCGAGGAGGAGATGCTCGCCATCGCCGACCGGATCTCAACGGCCCTGGCCCGCGACTATCGGATCGACGGTCGCACGCTCACCGTGCTGGCCTCGGTGGGCGGGGTGTTTGCAGACAATCCCGATACCGACCCGTCGAAACTGCTGAGCAGGGCCGACGACGCCATGTACGGCGTCAAGTGGACCCGGCGCAGGGAACGCCGATCCACCGCGGACTGACCGGTTGGCCGCACCCCTCCCGTCGACACCAGGGTCCCAGCGCATCGCCCTCGTGTGCCCGTACAGCCTGTCGCGGCCCGGTGGGGTCCAGGGCCAGGTGTTGGGCCTCGCCCGCACCCTCGAGGCCAGGGGTCATCGGGCCACCGTGTTCGCCCCCGCTGACGACCTGGCCGCCATCCCGGCCGGCGTCGACGTGGTGGTCACCGGCCACTCGGTCCCGCTGCGGGCCAACGGCTCTGTCGCCCCGGTGACCCTCTCGGTCGGATCGGTGCGACGGGGCCTGCGAACACTCCACGCCGTCGGGTTCGATGTGGTGCACGTGCACGAGCCGTTCACGCCGGGCCTTCCCTACGGCCTGCTGATCGGCCGGGATCTCCCGCCCCTGGTGGCCACGTTCCACCGCAGCGGCGCAAGTCCGTTCTATGCGGCGCTGCGCCCGGTGACCCGGCGGTTGGCCCGCCGGTTCGCAGTCCGGTGCGCGGTGTCCGAGGCGGCCCGGTCCACCGCCTTCGAGGCGCTGGGCGGCACCTACGAGATCGGGTTCAACGGGGTCGAGTCGGACCGCTACCAAGGGGTCGATCCATGGCCGACCGATCGTCCCGCCGTGCTGTTCCTCGGCCGTCACGAGGAGCGCAAAGGCCTGCGGGTCCTCCTCGAGGCCGTGGGGCGACTGGATGCGACCACCGGGCCCGGGGACAGCGGGGGAGCGGCCAGCCGGCCCGTGCTCTGGATCGCCGGCGACGGGCCGCAGACCGACGCCCTGCGCCGCCTCCACCCGGAGTCTCCGGACGTCAAGTGGCTCGGAGTGCTCGCCGAGGAGGAGAAGGTGCGCCGCCTGGTGGCCGCCCGGGTGCTCTGCGCCCCCTCCCTCGGGGGCGAGTCGTTCGGCATGGTCCTGCTCGAGGCCATGGCGGCCCGCACGGTGGTCGTGGCCAGCGACATCGATGGCTACCGGGACGCCGCTGCTGGACATGCCGTCCTGGTGCCACCCGGTGATGCCCGCTCCTTGGCCGAGGCGCTGGCCGGGGTACTGGAGGGGCGAACCGCCCTGCTGTCGGGCGACACCGGGGGATCCGGCTCCGACCTCGACCACGGCCGCGGCCGTTGGCTCGACGCCGCCGCCGGACGGGCCTCTCATCAGTCGATGGGACGATTGGCCGAGTGGTACGAGGGGATCTACCGGTCGGCGGTGGTCGGGCACGGCGGCTGAGCGGCCGTACACTGCGGGGACCATGGATGACTCCCCGGAACGTCCCGATCCAGGCAGATCGTCAGGCCAGACTCCTGCCGACGGGCCCGAGGCGCCCGGTGGCCGACCTTCCGGCAACCGGTCGGGCAATCGCAATCGGAATCGCAACCGGAATCGCGGCCGGGGAGGCGGCGCGTCGGCCGGCGCGGGTGGCGGCGGTCGCCCCGACGGCAACCGGTCCAACGGGAACCGCGGACGGGGAGGGGCCTCGGCCAGCTCGGGAGGGGGGAGAGGGCAGTCGAGCGGCCGTTCGGGGAGCGGAAGGGGCTCGGCTGCGGGACGGTCGGGCACCGGTGGGTCAGGTCGGAATCCGGCCCGCCCGGACGGTGCCGCCCGCTCCGGCGTCGGCGCCTCCCGGTCTACGGCGGTCACCCCCGTGGCGTCGGTGACCGACCTCGGCGCCGGCGTGGACGAGGAGGCTGCGGTCCGGGCCAACCGGCGACGGGCCATGAGGATCGCTCTGGCGCCGGGTGTGGTGGCGGGGGTGATCGCGGGGCTGGTGTTGGCCGTTGCCGGGCTTCCGTTGATTGGCGCCGCTGCGTTCGTAGTGGCCACCGCGGTCATCGCGCTGTGGGTCTGGTACCGCGCACCAGGCGTCCTCATCAGATCGCTGGGAGCCAGCCCGAGCGATGAATGGGAGCACCCGCGGCTGCACAATCTGGTGGATGGTCTGTGCGCCACCATGGGGCTTCCCCGGCCAATCGTCTGCGTGGTCGACAGTCCGGTGCCCAATGCCATGGCGGTGGGTCGGGACCCGGACTCGGCGTCCCTGGTGGTGACCTCGGGACTCGAGCGCTCGCTGACGTTGGTGGAATTGGAAGGGGCGCTGGCTCACGAGCTGGTGCACATCAAGCGTCAGGACACGGCGGTGGCCGGGGTGGCCGTGGTGGTGGCGGCTCCCCTGGCGCTGGTCATCGGTCTGGGGAAGGCCACCGAGTGGGTGCACGCGCTCATC
>DASZGT010000234.1:0-12478 GCA_035938575.1 Acidimicrobiales bacterium | reverse complement strand
ACATCCTGCCCCGATGCATCTGCCGGGTTGTCCGGCGCTTCCCGCTCTCCCACTGTTGCCGCTCCCTACCTGGCCTCGTCGGTCGCCCCGACGAGGCCCCGTGTCCTTCCACGATCGACCAACGTCTTCTGCAGCGCTTTTCTTCCGCGATGGATCCGACTCATCACCGTTCCGATGGGCACGTCGGTGATCTCGGCTATCTCCTTGTACGAGAAGCCTTCGACGTCGGCGAGGAGCACGGCCATCCGGAAGGTATCGGGCAGGGCCTCGATAGCCGCCTTCACGTCGGTGTCGGTGAACCGGTCGAGGGCCTCGTCCTCCGCGCTGCGCCCCAGGCCTGGGGCCTGGTCGCCGGAAAGATGCCGGTACAGGTAGAGATCCTCGACGTCCTCGACGTCGGCGATCTCGGGTCGGCGCTTCTTCGCCCGGTAGGTGTTGATGTAGGTGTTGGTGAGGATCCGGTAGAGCCACGCCTTGAGGTTGGTGCCCGACTCGAAGCTGGCAAAGGCCCGGTAGGCCTTGAGATACGTCTCCTGCACCAGGTCCTCGGCGTCCGCGGCATTGCGGGTCATCCGCAACGCCGCGGTGTACAGGGCGGGCATGTACTCCATTGCGAGTTCGGAGAACACCGCCTGATCGGCCATGAACGCACCCTACAAGGCCCGGCGGGCACCTGCAGCAGCCAGCAGCGACGCGGCGGGCGGTCCCCGAGTTGCGGGAGCGAAGGTGAAATGCTTGGATCAGCCGTATCACCGACGATCCCCAGGGGCAGGACGACGCCGTTGACAATTCGCACATCACCTCGATGACATTCCGCCACCCCGGCTGCCGTCGACCTCCCGGAGGACGTCCCCGCCCGCGCCCTGGCTGCGGGCGAGGCTGCGGCTCCGACACGGTCACGATCCGGAGCGGTCCTGTCACCCGGTCGGACGCGGAGCGGCCGACCATCGTCAGCACCGAGTGGGTGGCGGGCGAGCGGCGGTCCACCATTGTCCGGCCCGACGGATCGACGTTTGCGGTGACGGTGCCGGCCGGGGGCATGGACCCATGCGCCGACGACGCCGAGTGGACCCACGACTGGATCGCCGGGGACAGGGGCCCCCACCGCCCGCCCGGGCTCTCGCTGCTCCACCGGGCCGTCCTGGCCGACCTGTGCGACGGGCCGTTCGTCGAAGCCGGCCGGTCCGAACCGACCCGGTAGGCGGGCCCGAGCGCCACCCTCCCGACCCCGGTCATGGTGTTACCTTCTTCTCCCGAGGGGACGAAGGGGGACTGCATCATGGCGAAGCTGCCCGGGCGGTTGCGACGATCGCTGCTGTTGGCTACGGCGACAGCCGCCGCCGCTGTCCTGGCCTCGGGCTGCAGCACGTCGACTCCCACGGCCACCGCTTCTCCACCACCGGCGAGTGTCGTCTGGATGCAGGGCTTCGATTCACCCGGCACTCCACCCCAGTACAACAGGGTCGGTGTGCTGAAGGTCGGATCGGGTAACGCCAAGAACGTCCTCGTCCTCGAGCCGGGGACCTCGGCCGGGAGCGCCTATTTCGTGCCCCTGGCCAAGTGGATCGTGGCCCGGGCCCCGGGGTGGCAGGTGTGGTCGGTCGAGCGCCGGGAGAATCTGCTCGAGGACCAGTCGGTGCTCAACCGGTTCAAGAGCGGGCAGGCCACGTCCACCCAATTGTTCAACTACTACCTCGGCTACATCAAGGACACGAGCGTGCAACCCCACTTCCGGATCATCCCGGATGCGACGGTCGCCTTCGCCAAGCAGTGGGGCATGAATGTGGCCGTCCAGGACCTGCACCAGGTCATCGGGTCGGCACGGAAGCTCGGAGGCAAGGTCGTGCTGGGCGGGCATTCATTGGGGGGCTCGGTGGTGACCGCCTACGCCACCTGGGACTTCAACGGTCAGGCGGGGGCGAAGGATCTGGCCGGGCTGGTGTACATCGACGGCGGCAGCGATCCGGTCCCGGTGACGTCCGCGCAGGCCACCCAGGAAATGCAGACGCTCGACGCCACCTCGGCCTCCCCGTGGCTCTCCTTCGGGGGGATCACCGCCCCCTACGCCGGGGTGTTCAGCGCCTCCGGGTCGGCCGCGGCGCTCCTCGATCCCAACGCACCGTCGCTGGGCCAGACCTCGGGCCTGCTGCCCGCCTCCATCGTGCCTCCCGTGCGGGTGACCAACGTCGGCCAGTACGGCTACGCCCTCAACGTGGGGACGTCACCGGCGAGCCTGATCGCGGCCCAGGCCCACCTCGGCACGGGCCTGACGGCCACCGGCCCGGTCCACGGCTGGGACGGGACCGGTGCGCTCACCCCGATCAAGCGGTTCGCCACCATGTTCTCCGGGGCCGGCTACCAGAGCGTCGACGGCACCGAGTGGTACTTCCCACAACGCCTGACCGACGACACGGGAGCAGTGGCCAACGGCAATGCCAATCCGGCGCAGGGCGTGCTGGACGTGAACGCCACCATGGGTCACGAACTCCCACAGAATCTCCGGATCTACGCCTTCGGGGCCGCCCTCGGTGGACAGGGCGTCCTCGACACCGCAACGCTCCTGGCCCAACAGTCACACATCCCGGCGGGAAACCTGACACTGGTCAACCGCCAGACCACCTACGCCCACAACGACCCGGCCGGTGCCTATCCCAACAACGCCTTCTTCGACCACCTGGTGCCGTTCCTGGGACAGGTCGGTTCCTGAGCACGGGCATTCGGTCCCCCTCGACTCGGGCCCTGGCGTGAGGGGCGGCTCACCGACCACCGGTGCCCCGGGGAACGCCGCCGAGGGTCATCCCGGCAACGAGGTGGCCACCGGGACGCCGTCCGGCACGGCCGTCGCCGCCACCACCGCCCTGATCCTCGTCGTGGGCCTGGCGCTGGCCGGTTGTGGCTCCGGTTCCGCGGCGCTCAACGACGCCGTTGCTCACCACGGCACCGGTACGGTGCCGGCCTCGGCCACCGCGGCCGGTCCCACCGCCTTCTACGCCCCACCCGACCCGCTCCCACCTGCTCCGCCCGGGACGTTGATCCGCGACCAGCTCGTACAGGGGGCGGGTGGCGTACCGACGGACGCCGCGCTGTGGCGGATCCTCTATCACTCGCGCTCCATCACCGGGGCCGACATCGCCGTCTCGGGATACGTGGCCGTCCCGGCCCGACCGGCACCGGCCGGCGGGTACCCGGTGTTGGCCTGGGCGCACGGGACCACCGGTGCCGCGGTCCAGTGCGCGCCGTCGCTGTTCAACCGCATGGAAGGGGAGGGCCCGTACCCGGTTCCGGACCTCGGCCGGTATCTGCAGGCGGGATGGCTGGTCGCCGCCACCGACTACCAGGGCCTCGGGGCGCCGGCAGGCATCCATCCCTACCTGGTGGGGGCGAGCGAAGGCTACGGGACCCTGGACGCCGCTGTGGCCGCCCGGCAGCTGCCCGGCCTGTCCGTCAGCACCACCACGCTCATCTACGGCCATTCACAGGGTGGCCAGGCCGCCCTCTTCGCCGGCGAACTGGCCCCGTCATATGCGCCGTCCCTCCGTGTGATCGGCGTCGTCGCCGCGGCCCCGGCCACCAGCCTGTCCACCATCGTGGCGGTCATCGGTGCGGTGCATGGCCCGGACGACCTGGCCTACTTCACCCTCATCGGGTGGACGTGGTCCCAGACCTACGCCGACCTCCCGCCCTCCGCCGTCTTCACCCCGACGGGCGTCGCCCTGGCCCGGCGGATCGTCACCCGGCACTGCGACAACGGGCTGGTGGCCGTGCTCTCCGGCAAGGCGTCGGGTGACGAGTTCCAACCCGATGCATCCACCAATCCGGCTCTCGTGGCCCACGCCCACGCCAACGACCCCGGCCAGGTGAGGACGGCCGCGCCGATGCTCATCGTCCAAGGCACCGGCGACAACCAGGTACCGGTATTCCTGACCGACGCCTTCGTGTCCCGGACCGCATGCCCGGCCGGTGATGTGCTCGACTACGTCCACTACCCCGGGGCCGGTCACGACCAGGTCACCTTCCAGGCGGTGCCCCGCATCCTGGCCTGGGCCGCCGACCGCTTGCGGGGAGCGCCCGCTCCGACGACGTGTGGCCTGCGCGGCGATGCCCGGTCGGATCACTGACGACCCGGCTACTTCCAGTCGGGAGAGCGGAGGATCATGAGACCGACAGTCCGGCGACGGAGGCGGTCGAGGTGAGCTCGAGGCTGCGTCCGGCCCCATCCGGCGGTCGCCCCTCCCTGCTGGCCCCGGTCGCCCAGATGGGCCTGGAGGTGGGCCGGGTGGTTGCCGATCGCCTCGACCGCCGCTCTCCCGTGCCCCGCACCATCGCCGCGGTCGACGGTGCGTATCTCAGTCGGCTGCTGGGCGTCGAGGTGACCGGCGTCAGGGCGGTCGACGTCACCGCCGGGACCACCGACCGGGCACGGCTCCTGCTCGACTCCCCTGGCGCCGGCGTGCCGGAGTCGGTGTTCGTCAAGATCGCCCCGACCAAGACGGTCACGAGGATCTTCACCAATCTCAGCAACCTGGGGCGCAGTGAGCTCGGCTTCTACCGCGACGTGTCCCCGGGGCTCGACATCGAGACGCCGGCGGCCGTGGCGCTCGACGACGACCCTCGTACCAAGCGGTTCGCCATCGTCATCGAAGACCTGACGGCCAGGGGGGCGCGGTTCACCGACACCGTCGGAGGGGTGACCCTGCCCGAGGCCGAGACGGTCGTCGACACCCTGGCCCGTCTGCACGGCGCGTTCTGGGAGTCACTTCGATTCGCCGATCCCGGTGCGGGCGGCCTGGCGTGGGTGACCACCAACAGCGGCGACCCGCAGCTTCCGATCATCCAGAAGGCGCTGGTGGCGGCCGGGAGGAAGGTGGCCAAGGACCATCTCGAGTATGTCCCCCGGGAGGGGGTGAAGATCCTGGCCCGCTACCTGGCGGTGGCCGACGAGCTCGATGCGGGGCCCCACACCCTCCTGCACGGCGATCCGCACCCCGGCAACGTCTACTTCATCGACGCATCGCCGAGCTCGGGCGACGCCCTCCGGGGCGGCCTCTTCGATTGGCAGGTGCTGCGTCGGGGAAACGGGACCCGGGACCTGACCTACTTCCTCGTGTTGGGCCTGGAGACCGACCAACGCCGACAGCACGGTGAGGCCCTGCTCGCTCGCTACCGTGACGGGCTGGCGCGGGCGGGAGGACCGACCCTCGACCCCGATCGTCAGTGGCTCGATGTCCGCAAGATGGCGGCCTACGCCTATGCCTCCGCGGTCTTCGCCGCCGCCTTCGCCGGCCTCCAGGCCGAACCGGTGACGACGAGCGGGCTGGCCAAGTCCTCGGCGGCGCTCAATGACCTCGATACCGGGACTGCCATCGCCTGCCTGGGGTGACCTACCCTTCGCGGCACGGGGTGCACCATGGTTGTGGGGGCGGATGGATTAGATCATTTCGCCGGCCATCTCCAACTCGCCGTCGCCCTCTGTCGTGATGCCGCCAGGAACCGGGTCGTAACGCTGTTGCACCTTGCTCAGCTCCATGAGCACCCGGCCACTTCCTCTCGCTGCGAACAGTGCAGGTCGGTGGGGGCCGAGGTGTCGAGCATCAACCGGAACCGTGTCAAGCAACTACTGAAACTGCAGCAGGGATCACCCTGAACTCATTCCCAGAGGATCAACCGAACATCTACACAGCCACTGGAGCCTGTCTAAAACTGACGGAGTTGCTTGACACTCCGGGTCTCCCGATTCTATGGAGACTAGATGACAGAGAAAGAATGCGATCGCGAGGTGAAACGTCGCCTGGCGATCTTCAACCATGCCGAAGAAGTGACCGGCAATGTGGCCATGACCTGCCGGTACTACGGGATCACCCGTCAGGCCTTCTACACCTGGAAGCGTCGCTATGAGGAGCTCGGGGAGGAGGGACTCAAACCTCGTTCCAGGCGTCCGAAGGTGAGCCCGAATGCCACCCACGTCGACGTCGTGGGAAAGATCATCTACCTGCGGAAGAACTACCACTTCGGGCCGGCCAAGATCTCGATGTACCTGAAGCGCTATCACGACGTGGAGATCTCCAATTCGGGCGTCTGGCGGATCCTGAAGCGCCTCGATATGAGCCGGCTCCCCAGCTCCCAGCGCTACAAGCGATTGGACAAGCGCTGGCAGCGCTATGAGAAGCAGCTCCCCGGCCACCAGGTCCAGATCGACGTCAAATTCATCGCTCCGATCAAGGGCGCCCCGGCGAAGAAGTACTACCAGTTCACCGCCATCGACGACTGCACGCGGCTCCGGGTGCTCCGGATCTACCCGAAACTCAATCAGAAGACGGCCATCCAGTTCGCCGACTATGTGCTCGAGAAGTTGCCCTTCGTCGTCCAGGTCATTCAGACGGACAATGGGAGCGAGTTCGGCTCCTCGTTCCACTACCACGTGCTCGACAAGGGGGTCGGACACAAATACATCAAACCGAGGACGCCTCGCCTCAACGGCAAGGTGGAGAGATCACACCGGATCGACGCCGAGGAGTTCTACCGCCTCCTGGACGGAGCCGTGATCGACGATGCCGAGGTCTTCAACAACAAGCTCCAGGAGTGGGAGGACTACTACAACTACCATCGACCGCACGGAGGCCTGGACGGCCAGACGCCCTACGAACGACTAAAACAGAGGACCCGGGCCCGCGTGTAAGCGGACACCGTCAGTTGCACAGGCGCACCAGAAACACGGCAAGAGCCGTCAGGCCTTCTGCCGATCCCGGTCGACCTGTCATGAGCCGGCATCAAGCCGCGGCACCATCGCCCGCCTCCGAACCCATCGCGGCACGTTCGGGACTCCCGCCCATCATCCTGAGCATCATCCCTCCCCCAGTGTGAAAGAAGCGCCACACGAGCGCGAGGGCGACAGCGAGGAACACGATGTTGAGGTAGGTCGTGTAGTTCCAGCTGATGGTCGGATTGAGCACCTTGGCGTTGCGGGTCGCTGGGATCAGCCCCGCCGCTCCGAAGATCAGCTCGACTGCGTAGCCCGCAAGGACCATCGTCACGTAGAAGGTGGCCAGGATGAACAGCATCATCTTGGTCCCGTAGTACTTCCGGTAGATGTTCAGGATGGGCAAGATGATGAGGTCGGCGAAGATGAAGCTGATCACCCCGCCGAAGCTGATTCCGCCGTTCCACAGCACTGCGGCCAACGGGACGTTCCCGATCGAACAGACGAAGGAGACAATGGAGATCACCGGTCCCAGCAGCGGGCCCCAGACCTTGGCCAGCAGCGGATGCCCGGTGAAGAACAGACTTCGCCAAAAGCTGTCAGGCACCCAAGCTGCCAGCGCGCCGGCGATGAGCAGCCCGAGCACGATGTCGCGCAAGACCGCCGCCCACTCCATCACGAATCCGTGGGAGACCGAGGTGAAGCCCTCGGCGGACGACAACCGTGACCAAAGGCTCCCATCTGCCTTCACGCTCATATCCATTGCCGCGTGGCCCTCCATCGAGCCGGCCAGTCCCCGATCGGATTGGTGCTTGGCCGCATCGACCAGCCGTTGCCGGAGGACCAGGCGAAAGAGCACAGCGATGGTGACGATCATGATCGGCCCCCCGACGAACTCGGCTGCGGTGAACTGCCAGCCGAGCAGGAGGGCCATGATGATCCCGAGCTCCACGACGAGGTTGGTGGAAGCGATCTCGAACACCATCACGGCGGTGAAGTCGGCCCCCTTTCTGAACAGACTCCGAGCAAGCGCTACGGCCGCGTACGAGCAGGAGGAGCTGGCAATGCCGAGCCCGGTGGCCCGCGCCAGGCTCTTGGGGGAGTTAGTCCCCAACATGCGTTCGATGGTTCCCTTGCGTACCAGAGCCTGGACGATGGCCGAGAGAGTGAAGCCCAAGATCAACGACCAGAGGATCTGCCACGTCATGCCGCCGGTGACGGAAAGGGCGTGGCCGATGGCGTGAGCGACTCCCATGGAAGTTGTGTCCTCCTTTCCGGTGGCATGGCCTCAACCTTCGGCAAACGCCGACCCGCAGACGGTCCGGCCATACCTCCATCATCCCGGTAGCGAGACGGGATCCAGCTGAATCCCGTCTCGTCGTCGACTGGCTCCGATAGCGTCCGGGGATCGATCGATGGTGTCCGATCGCAGTATACCCTATAGGGGTATTTCAATGGGGAGGATCGCCATGTACGGATACATCGAACACAAAGACCGGGTGGCCAAGCGGCTCCGACGCATCGAGGGCCAGGTCCGGGGCCTGCAACAGATGATCGAGGACGACCGCTACTGCATCGACATCCTCACCCAGATCTCGGCTGCAACCAAGGCGTTGCAAGCAGTGGCCGTCGAGCTGATGGGTGATCATCTGCGCTCCTGCGTGACGGACGCGGTCGAAGCCGGAGGACCCGGGGCCCAGGAGAAGATCGCCGAAGCGACCGATGCCATCGCACGATTGGTGCGCTCCTAGGCGAAGGATGCTCCGATAGAGCGGCTCGTCCGAGACGAGGGGCACGGATCTCAATGCGCTGCGCCCGGACAACACGAGGCTCGGAAGGCGTCCTCGAACGGAGTTACTGCTTGGCCCAGGATTGATCGAGGACCGAGCGCGGCAAACAGCCGACTGGCGGGGCGATCAGACCGCCGATCCGAGGAAGGGGGCGTTGAATGAGAACACGCCGCCGTCCGAGGCCATCATCCAGTAGCCGTCCCCCGCGTTGTCGTTGACCCCGGCGATCATCGGACGGTTCAGGCGGATGCTGCCCGTCGACCCGTAGAAGGGGGCGTTGAAGTCGAATACGCCGCCATCGGAGGCTATGAGTCGGTACCCACCGCCGTTGGACAGTGGGGCCATACCCACGATCGGTTGGTTCAGGCGGATACTGCCGGTGGAGCCGTAGAAGGGGGCGTTGAACGAGAACACGCCGCCGTCCGTGGCGACCATCCAGTATCCACCGGTGGCCCGGTCCAGGCCCATTCCTACGATCGGCTTGTTCAGGCGGAGATTGCCGGTGGAGCCGTAGAACGGGGCGTTGAACGAGAACACCCCGCCGTCAGAGGCCACCATCCAATAGCCGGACCCGTCGACGGTCGCGCTCATGCCCACGATCGGCTTGTTGAGTCGGATCGCGCCGGTCGATCCGAGGAACGGAGCGTTGAAGGAGAACACTCCGCCATCGGTGGCAACCAACCAGTAGCCCCCGGTGGCAGGGTCCACGGCCATGCCGACGATGGGCAGATTGAGGCGGACGCCGGTCATCGAGCCGTAGCAGACGGCACCACCGAAGGCGGCGACGTCGCCGGCCGAATCGACCTCGTAGTAGCCCGAACCGTCATTGAGGGCCGCCGAACCGACCACCGATCCGGCGGGTAGGTGAGCCATGCACCCGGCCCCCCCACCGGTGAACGGCAGCGATCCGGGAGTGGTGATCGAGTTCGACGTCCCCGGGGACGAGGGCGCACCGATGCCGTCCACGGCGGTGACGGTGTAGGTGTAGGTCGTGCCCGGTTGGGCGCTGGTATCGGTAAAGGCCGTGCCGACCACACCGGTGGCGATCTGCACGCCGTTGCGGCCTACCTCATAGGAGCCAATCGTCCCACCGGTCTCGCTGGACGCATTCCAGTTGAGCTGGACCGAGGTGCCGGAGGTGGCGTTGGCCGTCACGTTCCCCGGGATCGTGGGTGTGGCGGCCTTGTTGGAGGTCCCCGCAGCCGAGGTTTGGGACTTGTTGTCTGAGGCGGTGACCCGGTAGGTGTACTGAGCCCCTGGCTGGACTGAGGTGTCGGTGAATCCAGTGGTGGGAGCGGCCAACGTGGTCAGGGGCGAATAGGTGCCTCCATTGACACTACGAGTGACGGAATAGCTCGTAATGGTCCCGCCCGTCTCGGTCGAGGCGTTCCAGTTGACCTGGATCGAGGACGACGACGTCGCCGTGGCCGTCACGTTGCCCGGGGTCGAGGGGGTGGCCGAGTTGCTGGTCGGCGTAAAGGAGTGCTGGTCGAACACCTTGCCCGCCGCATTGGTGGGCGAGACCGTGATGGTGTTGCCGGAGACGGTGACCTTCAGGAAGTTGTACACGTCGGCCGCCGATTGCGGGGGGGTGGTGCCGGTTCCACAGTTGGAGCCGGAGCCGCTGATGGGGCCGGCCCCGCTCGGGCTCCACCCCAACGCGTAGATGTCCTCGCTGGCCAAGAGGTTCGTGCAGGTGGTGCCTCCGTCGACCGGTTCGAGCACACCCCCACCGCCACCGGTCACGTAGTTGGTGATCTGACCGGCTTGCCGCGGGATGATCCGCTGGTAGGTGTGGGCGTGGCCGTTGAAGGCGATGGACACGCCACCGTTAGCGAGCAGTGCCTCGAGGCTGGAGGAGGCGTTGGGATCGGCCGTGCTGTTCTGGAGGTTGGTGTCGCTGGCCTGGGTCGAATTGTCGGAACGGAGCGGGAAGTGGAAGACGGCCATCTTGACGCCGCCCGGATGGCTGGCCAGGTCAGCCGCCAGCCACTGGTACTCCGGCGAGCTGGGGGTCCAGTGTTGGTCGTAGTCGACCTGATAGAGGTTGGAGGTTCCGACGTTGCTGTCGCCCCACGACGCGTCCAGCACGTAGATGCGGACGTTCCCGGTGGAGATGGCGTACCAGTCGGCCGGTTCGGTGCTCGGGTTGGGCAATCCGTCCGCAGGCACTGGGGGATACGACTGGTAGGCGTACACTCCAGCAGAGGCTGCGGTGCTGTTCGATTCGGGCCAGATCCGGAGACCGTCCACGTTCTGGCCGTGGTTGCCGACGACGTTGAAGGTGGGAATGCCGCCGGTCTTCGGCCAGTAGGAGGTCCCGAAGATGTCGCTGGCCTGTGACCCGACCTGTTGTAGGTCGCCGTAGTTGTTCTGGGTGCCCCCGGCGTAGGCGACGTCTCCGGCCGTGACGGCGAACTTGGCACCTGATGATCCGATGAGGGAGTCGATGGCGGCCTGGTTGGTGTTGAGCGATCCGGCGTAGTCGACCCCACTGGAGTAGTTGGTCTCGCCCAGATCGCCGACCACGTCGAAGGTGAGGGGCGACGAGGATCCGACGGCGTCGAGGGTCGTGAACGTCGGCGACGGGTTGCTGCCCAGCAGATCGACGGCGGTACTCGAAAAGACGCGGTAGCAGTAGGTCGTACCCGGGCTGAGCCCGTTGATCACCGCGGTGGACTGGTACTCCGACGTCGAGCCGACGGTGAATTGTCGTGACGTGATACTCGCTGGGGTTCCGGCTGCCGGGAAAGAGGCCGGCAGGGTTGAGGGGACTGTCAACGTGGTGGCCGTGCAACTCCCCGACGGTCCGTACTTGAGGGTGCCGACCGCCGGGCCGCCGGTGGTGGCCCAGGTCACGTCGGCCGAGGTCTGGGTGAGGTCCGTGACGTACGGGGCTCGGGTGAGAGAAGCATCGAAGCCGCCGTACGGCGTCACCGGAACAGGCTGGTCGGGAGAAGCTCCGGCGGCCAGGGAGATGGTCGAGACCATCGTTGCCAGCACGACCACGCCCACAACCGAACCAATCGTCAAACGCTTCAGCATTCCACCACGTCCCCGTCCCTGCCCTTACGGCAATTGCCCCCGAACTGGGCTACCGTCCCACATCGGCGCGCTTGAGTTCAATGGGAATGAACACTCCTGACTGGTTGTCGCCCCACCTACTACGTTGAGCGTTTGGCTGACCGCTTAGCGTAGAGATTGATCACGAAATGTCGAGCCCGGCGCTGACCGCGGATTCCGCCGACACCGGTTGTGTGCGCTGGAAACCGGGACTCGAGCTGCTGGGATGGAGAACATCCGAGGCGCTCCTCCCTAGTTACCCCCCTGGTCGGGGGGTGATCCCCCACGATCCCGTCCACCGGCCCCCGGGGCGCAGCACGACCAGGTCGGTCCCCGATCGCAGCGCGTCGGGAGGACAACTCATGGGCTCCACGGCCACCGCGGTCCTTCGCTCACCGGCGTCGAGTGAGTCGCCGGTGAAGACCATCACGTAGCCGAACCGGTCGTCCGCCCACAGGGTGGCGCCGCCCGCTCCGTCCGGATGATCGAGATCCACTCGGGCTCGGCCGTCGGCGTCACGGCGCAGTCCGGTGAAGCAGGTGTCGAGCCGGGTCACACCGATCAGGCGGCCTTCATTGAAGTCGAATTCGCTTCCCGATACGGGGCATTCGCCGGTGGGAAGACCCCGATCGTCCGTGGTCAGCCGCCGATCGGCCGAAACCCTCAGCCTCGCCTGGTCCACGGTCGGCACCCCCACGGTGAGATAGGGATGGAAGCCCACGCCGAAGGGTAGGTCGGTCGGCCCCAGGTTGTCAGCGTCGGTCGCCACGGTGAGACCGTCTCGCCCCAGCCGGTACTCGACGGTCAGCCCGAGGGAGAACGGATAGCCGGGAGAGGGATAGAGCTCGCAGGCCATGGTGACCCGATTCTGGGCCCGGCTCACCATGCGCCACGGGAGCCACCGGACCAGGCCGTGGATGGCATTGCT
>DASZGT010000233.1:0-16670 GCA_035938575.1 Acidimicrobiales bacterium | reverse complement strand
TCGGGGTGCTTCCCGAACTTCGTCATGTGGATACCGAGGATCCACAGGTCGTCAGACGCCATCTCGCTCAACCTCCCAAGGGTTCGAAGCCGAACCCGATCGCTTCCGTGCCATGGTCGTCCGTGCCGACGACCTCCGTGACCAGGCGGACCGACATCCCGAGCGTGACATGCTCGGGGTCGGGCTCCACGTTGATCAAATTCGCCCGCACGCTGGTGCCACCGCAGTCGACCAGCGCAGCCACGTAGGGAACGGGGATCCCCGGCGCCGCAAAGGCCACGATGGTGAAGGCCCGCACCTCGCCCTTGGTCGAGACGTCCACTCTGTCGAACTCGGTCTTGCCGCAGCTGGCGCAGGCATTGCGCCGATCGAAGAAGCGGGCGCCGCAGGCGGTGCACTCATTGGCCGTCAGGTGCGGGTCGTCCCCCAACTCCAGATAGTCGACCAGCGGAATCTGCTTGGCCATCGCCCCTCCGACCTCGTTCACGTCCAATGATGAGTGGTGCCACCGTAGTGGGTGGCTGAATTGCACCGCTACTCGGGGGTGTCGGGATACGCCGCCGGGCGAGGTCCAGGCCGCAGCCACCGGATGGCGATGCCGAAGGCATCAGCTACCGTCTGTCGGACCGAGGAGGGCCGATGATCGAGCCGGTGATCGAGAAATGGCACGCCTACTTGCGGGGCGAATTGCCCGGGGGCCTCGACGGCCTGCTCGATGACGAGGTCGTCTTCTACTCACCCATCGTCTTCACCCCCCAGAAGGGTAAGGCAATCACCACCCTCTACCTCCAGGCAGCAGCACAGACGCTCCCCGGCGACGGCCCCATGTCCCTCGACGTGGATGGCGAGCCGGCCAGCCGGGGCTTCCGCTACACGAAATCCGTGCTGGCCAGTGACACCGCGGTGCTCGAGTTCGAGACCTCCGTCGAGGGCACCCACGTCAACGGCGTGGACATCATCCGTTGCAACGAACAAGGACGCATCGTCGAGTTTCGGGTGATGATCCGGCCCCTCCAAGCCGTCAATCTGGTGCACCAGCGGATGACGGCCATGCTCGAGCGGATGAAGCCGGCCGGCTGACTCCGGCCGGACGGAGTTTCATCGCGCCGGAGATGCACACGGACGAGCACAGGCCATCGATCCGATCAGTACCCGCCAGTGCAGCCGTTCTGGTCCGGAGCGGCGTTGGGATTTCCCCAGTAACGCATAGCGAACGCCACCGCCACCTGGATCTGTTGCTCAGGCGTGGCATCGGCTGCGTCAGCCGGAAATCCGAAGGTGTTGAACTGATTCCAGTTGGCGCGGCTGAATCCCAGGCCTCCGCTGTAGATGCTCCCATGGACATCCCAACGTCCACCTTCCTCGCAGACGTTCACCCTGCTCCAGGCGGCCCGCTGATAGTCGGTCACGCCGTCGCCGAGGTTCCCGGTGGCTGCCGATGGCGGGCTGTAGACCGTGCTGCCCCCGAGCGAGCCGTAGAAGCCGGCATTGCCGAAGGTGAAGATGCCGCCGTCGGAGGCGACGGTGACGTAACCGCCACTGATGGCGGCCATGCCGATGACCGGCTTGTTGAGGCGCTGACCGCCGGTCGAACCGTAGAACGGGGCGTCGCCGAAGGTGTCGATGCCGCCATCGGCCATGGTCAGCCGGTATCCCGGTCCGTTTGCCGCGATTGCCACCACCGATTGACCGGAAGGTGCACCCCCGGCGTACCGGGCGTCACCGAAGGCGTAGACCGCACCGTTGGCGGCGACCTCCCAGTACCCAAGTCCGTCTGCGGTCGAGGCCATGCCCACGATGGGACTGGAGGGCGACATGCCGGTGGCCGAGCCGCGGAACTGAGCGTCCCCGAAGGCGAAGACGCCGCCGTCCGACGCGACGGTCCAGTAGCCACCACCGTCCGGGGTGGACTGCATGCCCACGATGGGCCGGTTGAGTTGGATCGTGCCGCTCGAACCGTGGAACTGGGCGTCACCGAAGGCGAAGACACCTCCGTCGCTGGCCACCTCCCAGTACCCCTTACCCGTCGGGGTGGACTGCAGGCCCACAACGGGACCGTTGAGCTGGTGCGACCCGGTCGAGCCGTAGAAGTTGGCTCCGCCGAAGGCGAAGATCCCCCCGTCAGATGCCCCTTCCCAGTAGCCACGTCCGTCGGGGGTCGAGGCGACGTCAACGATGGGCGCGTTGAGCACCATGCCGGCGCCGGTGGGCAGCGGGGTTGATGTGCTGGCCGATGCACTGTCGGCGTGGCCGGTGAGGACGGCTGCCGCGGACAGGGAGGCTGCGACCACTCCGCCTGCCGCTCTGCGGCGGCCGGTCCTGAAGGGCGATCTGGCGAGGAACGTGGAAACGGGGTGAGTACGAATGCGGGAACGGCAAATAGAGGTAGGAGAATGCATCGTGGGTGACTTTCCTTGGTCGGTCAGAGCCGCCTCGTATGGCGAAGTGCTCTGGCTCTCTTCTGGTTAGGTGGACCCCACGTCTGAGCATTCAACGCCCCAGCCGAGCACCGGGAAGGGTGGTACGGCCTGGCTTCAAGAGCCGGGTGTGCTAGCGGGTGATTACGTCCGGTATCGAGTGATGATTACGTCGCTGTCTCCTGATCGGTCAGTCCGCGTCAAACACCGGGAAGTGTTTGGAGAGGCATTCCCCACGCATCGGTGGGGGCGGACCAACGGGTACCCCTGCGTTCAGACCGCAGCACTGTACCGGTGCCCGGCGGCGACGCGCACTCGGACCGCCGGCCGTGGGCCACTGCGTTGGATGTGTCGGGTCGGCGGTGACGGCGGGCGGAGCCGACAACATCCTGCTCAGGCGGCACCCCGGGACGATCACGCGATGGACCGTCGGCACTGACATGGGTGTGATGGCGCGACCACTCTCCGTGCCAGCGGGGGATGGCGCACGGCCAGAGGCGTGGTCCGTGACGGGCCCGGTTTTTTCGTGATCTCGTCCCGGCTTCGGACATCGGGGGCCTGTCCGGCCACGCCCACCGGTCGTACACTGAGGTCATGTCGTACGGCCATGGATCGTGGATCGCGCTGGTGGTCTTCGGTGGCATGTTCGCCATCCGCTACCTCAGCTCGCAACGGCGGCCGAACGGCCGTGGTGGCGCGGGGACCGCGGGTCCGAGGAACTCGCTCACCTCCTCCGATCGGCGAGGGCCGAGCGCGCCGCCGACGGGCGGATCCGGGAACGGGGCTACCGAATCGGGCACGGCGCCGGGCTGGTTTGCGGACCCGTTCTGCAAGCATGAGCAGCGGTACTGGTCCGGGACGGCCTGGACTGAGCACGTGACCGATGGCAGTGTCCCCGGCACCGACCCGCCCCCGCACGGCACGGGCTAGCGCCGTTCCATCAGAGCCGAGCGTGCGTCGCGGAGGGTTCGGTCCCCGTCTCTGGTCGGGCGGACCATGAACCACGTGCAGATTCAGTTCGCCATCGATGACGCGGCCAGGGGAGATTCCATCGTCGAGTCGCTCTTGGCCGCGCACCTCATCGCCTGTGGGCAGCGCACCGGTCCCATGACCAGCCGATACTGGTGGGGTGGATCCGTGGAGCAGGCCGAGGAGTGGCTGGTGATCCTCAAGACCCGGTCCGAACTGGCGTCCCGCGTGATCGACGCCGTCGTGAGCAAACACCCCTACGAGGTGCCGGAGGTCGTGGCCGTGCCGATCCTCGACGGCTCTCGCGCGTACCTCGCCTGGATCGACAAGGTCACCTCCGCCGCCCTTCGGTGACGGCGCCAGCAGGATGCGCCGATGGCGAGAGGTGCTAGCTTGTCGACCGATCGACAGGGCGGTGACGGTGCTCGCACGCAACGGTGGCGTTGAGATCTACTACGAAACCTTTGGTGCCGAGCGCGATCCGACACTGCTTCTGGTCAACGGGTTGGGGAGCCAGTGCATCTCCTACCGCTCCGAACTGTGCGAGCAGCTCGCGGCCGCCGGACACTTCGTGGTGCGCTATGACAACCGCGACGTCGGGCTGTCCACCAAGTTCGCCGACTCCGCTCCGGACGTCAGCGGTGTCATCGGCGCGCTGGCCGCTGGCCGACCTGTTGACGCGCCCTACCTGCTGTCCGACATGGCCACCGACGGTCTGGCCGTCCTCGATGCCTTGGGCGTGGCTCGCGCTCACGTCCTCGGGGCATCGATGGGTGGGATGATCGTCCAGACCATGGCCATCGAACATCCGGACCGCCTGGCCACCATGACGTCGCTGATGTCCACAACCGGCGATCCCGACGTGGGACAGCCCACGAAGGAGTCCCGCCGGTTGCTCTTGGCTCCGCCACCCCTCGACCGCCAAGGATTCATCGCCACTCAGTTGGCCGGGGCCCGCGCCTGGGGCAGTCCGGATTGCTACGACCCCAAGCGGTTGACGGCCAACGCCGCCGAGGCCTTCGACCGGTGCTTCGACCCCGCCGGCACCGCCCGCCAACTCGTGGCCGTCATGGCGTCCGGGGCCCGCACCACCGCCCTCCGTGGGGTCGGCGTGCCCACCCTCGTGTTGCACGGGGATGCCGACAACCTGATCGATCCCAGCGGCGGGCGGCGGACGGCCGAAGCGGTGCCGGGTGCCCGCCTGGTGCTGCTGGAGCGAATGGGCCATGACTACCCGCCGCAGTACTGGGACCAGCTGGTCGGGCTGGTGAGCTCCCACACCGGCCGGGCCCCGGTCTGACCAGCAGCTCGTTGCCCGCCTCGCCCGTCGGCCCCGGGCCCGTGGGGCCAGTGCACCACCTGCTCCGTTTCAAGTGGCTACGGGCGGCGGAGCAATTGCTGTGGCAACTCGGGCACGCCTATGCCAGCATGCTGTCCAGGTGGCGACCCAGGGGGTCGGACGGGAAGGCGAACCGGGCGTGTGCGAGACCTCGCGGGGCGAAGGCTGGTGGCTGGCCTCGGATCAGAGGTGGTACCCGCCTGAGGCGGCAGAGGACGCCCGGCCCACGGACTCCTCGGCCGCCCCAGAGCCGGTACCGGAACTGGATGGCACACCGCCGGTGGGCGACTCGGCATCGTCTCCCTCCGCTCACGACTCGCCATCATCGCCCTCCGACCAGGATGCGCCATCATCGCCCTCCGGCCAGGACGCGCCATCAACTCCCTCCGACCACGACGCGGATCCGCCAGCCGAGGAGCGCGCCCCGCCGGCGCGCCGTAGACGGAAACTCGTCGTCGTCGCCTCTCTCGTGGTGGTGCTGGCAGCCGGAGGAACTGCACTGGCTCTCCAGACCTCAGGTCGCCCCGTGGGTCGCGCCACCTTTGCAGACCGGGTGGGATCCGATCGGACTGCTCCAACTATCCGCCGGTCGACCGCCATCGCCCGGTTGCCCTACTCAGCCACCCAAGCACCGGCACCGACAGGCACGACCCACGCGACCTCCAGAGGTACGGCACCGGCACTTCATCGGACGTTCGACACCGAGCCGCACGCCACCACCTCCTCCACCTCTCCGTGCTGCACCGTGCCCAACGTCGTCAACGTGCAGTTCGCCCAAGCGGAAGCGGATGTCTATTCGGCCCGGCTCAATCCCCAGGAGTTCTCCGGGACAGCCACCGACTGCGCCGGTCGGACGATTCCCAAGGGGACGTTCATCATCGAGCGACAGGAGCCGGTCCCCGGTTCGGTCCTGACCCCCGGAGCCACGGTGAACCTGTACTTCTGTGCTGGTTCGACAGCACCTGGTTCCTGAGCGGGCCGACCGCCCGGGACCACAGGGGCCCACTCCTCGGGAAATGAGAGCCTGTGACCGGTGACCCGCAGTTCAATGCCGATCGGCGCGCGCTCTGCCGTAGCATGATCGCCGTGCCAACTGATCTCATGGCGGCGGCCGTCTATGTGGGGGACGGTCACATCGCCGTCGAGCGGGTACCGGTCCCCGAGGCGCGGCCGGGGGAGCTGCTCGTCGAGGTGTCCGAGTGCGGGATCTGCGGGTCCGACCTCCACCTCGTCTTCAGCCGGTACGCCAAGCCAGGTGCCATTCTCGGCCATGAGTGGTCGGGTACCGTCGTGGCGGGGGAGGGCGCCGGATCGGGCTGGACGACCGGCGAGCGGGTGGTCTTCAGCCCCACACCGGGGTGTGGCGTCTGCCGGCCCTGTCGGAGGGGACGCCCGTCGGTCTGCTTGCAACGACAGCCTTCAGACATCCGCGAGATGCGCGGCGCCTTCGCCCAGTACGTCGCCGTGTCCTCGGCCAACCTCCTGCGAATTCCCGACTCACTCCCCAGCCGGTCCGCCGCGCTGGCCGAACCCACGGCCATCGCCTTGCACGCCGTGGAGCTCTCCCGGGTGAGACCGGACGACCGAGTCCTGGTCACGGGTGGGGGCCCGGTCGGGCTCATCATCGTGGCCGTCCTTCGGGCCCGCGGGGTGGCGGACGTGACCGTGTGCGAGCCGGTGGTCCTACGCCGAGAGCGGGCGCTGGCCGTCGGGGCCGCGGGCTCGGTGGCGCCCGAGGATCTGGTCGACCCCTCGTTGGGCAGCACCGTGGCCGAGCCCTATGCCGTGGCGTTCGAGTGCTCGGGCCACGCCAGCGCCGCCGAGCGGGCACTCGGACAACTGGACTTTGCCGGCACCCTGGTGTTCGTCGGCACGGGATCCGAGCCGACGCGGGTGAACCACACCCGGATGATCATTCTCGAGCTCGAGGCGGTGGGCACCTTCAACTACAGCGCCGAAGGGTTTGGACCCGCGCTGGACCTGCTGGACAGCGGCGCCATGCCGCTCGACGCGCTCATCGAGGCGGACGCCGTGCCGCTGAGCGGCGTGATGGAGGCGATGGAGCGCCTGTCGCGCGGGGAGATCCCGGCGAAGGTGATGGTGGAGCCGGGGGTGTCATGACATCTCCGTCGGCCCGGCCACTCCTCAACCACGTTGCCATCACTGTTGACGCCACTGTGCTCGACGAGGCCGGGAGGGCGGCGCTCCTCGACTTCTTCGGCGAAGTGTTCGGCTGGACCGAAGGCGACAACAGCACGGAGAGGGGCAACCCCCTCATCCTCTACACCGGGAGACAGCGCCAGTTCCTCTACCTGCTTCCCGGCACCGACGACTTCCTCCGATCCCCGCCCCTGGACCACTTCGGGTTGGAGGTCTCCTCGAGGGAGGAGCTGGTGGCGCTCCTGGGCCGGGCCAACGCCTACCGCGACAAGGACGAGCGGGTCACCATCATCGACCTCGACGAGATGGTCACCCACGGGCCCAGGTCGGACTTCACGCTTACCAACGCCTATATCGGCTTCCTACTCCCCCTGATGATCGAGCTCCAGTACATCGAGGAGCGACCTTCCGACTGACGGTCCCGGTCATCGGAACCCGGAGGCCACCTTGATGGCACCGGACTCGGTCTGGGTGGCGCTCGACCAGGCGCATGGGTACCTCGGCCAGCCCTTCGAGCAGCGGGTTGGAGTGATCGGGCGACTCCCACCCGTCGGATCGGACACCCCGCAACAATGCCTGCACGCCGTCCCTCCCCAGCACCTCCGGAGTACCCGCGAAACGGTAGTCGTCACCGAGTCATCGGGACCGCTCGGATCCACCGGGTCTAAGGGTCGAACCGAGCCCCACTTCGAGCGTCCGCCACCCGGACCGATCGGCGGAACCGTCGCCGCAGGTTGAGATAGGCAATGCACAGTCCGAGCAGCATGGCCGGGCCCAGGAGACTGATGAGTGATCCGGTGCCCACCCAGATGAAGAAGTCGCCGACAGCTCCGGGAAGGAACAAGACGGCCAGACACAGGTACAGGCGGTCGGCCCACTGCCCGTAGGCGTTGGCCACCTGCGCATCCTCTGGGGCGCCGGCCCCCTGGTCCCAGCCGCGGGCAGTGGCCATCCGGGCGCGCCAGTCCAGGGGTTGAGACCAGGTCGACCACTGCCCCAGGATCGGCACATCCGCGTTCCTATCACGAATCAGTCGACCCCAATTCGGCCAATTCCTGAGGAGGTCACCGGGTGGGCGATGAATTGGATTCAATGATCATCGATGGCAGTCAAAGGGTGCCAAGCCGGCCATTTCGGCCCGAAAGGCGCCGCCGAGGCCGGATCGCCCACCTCCACAGGTTTACGGAATTCATAACCGCAGTTCACTGTGTCTTTAGACACCGGGTGTCCAATGGATGAAGAAGATCTCCTTCGAACGACGCGGATCGGATGGTATTGGATATGCACGACACGTGGCCCCCATCTTCAGGATCGGGACAGACACCGAGCCGCCCGAACCCGCTGGATCCCCCGGCTAGCGCCGAGAGCGGGTCTCCGACATCGCCGGGATATCCGTACGGCCCACCCCACCCCCCCGCCGGTGGTCAGCCTGACAGTGCCATACCGTTGCCCCCGGCGGCCCCCGCTACCGGGTGGCAGCCGCCGCCGCCCCCGACCTGGAGCGACCAGTACCCCACGGACCCCAACCCACCGGTCGGCGCCGGGGCGCCCACGCCCCCTGCCGGTACCGGCCGGGAGGCCCTCGCCTCGGGATGGGGAGCGGGAACGCCGGTCGCTGGCTCTGCGGCGGGCGGATGGGGTGGCGCAGCACCCCCGTTCGGTGGATGGCCGACGCCCGGAGCGACCGGACCGAGCCACGGGCCGACCTCCTCGAAAGGCCGTACCGGCTTCCTGATCGGGATGGTGACCCTGCTGGTCGTCGTGGCCGTCCTGGCCGGCGCCGGGCTCGGGCGCGTGGCATGGCCGGTGCGAGTCGGCTCGAGCCCCACTGCCGCGCCCCCCACGTTCAATGCGCCGGGGAACTCGGGATCGTCGGGGGGCGACAGCTCTCCGTTCGGATCTGGCTCGTCGGGCAATTCCTCGACCGGTGCCGGCGCCCCCTCGGACATCTCGTCCATCGCCTCGAAGGCGGACCCCGGCCTGGTGGATATCAACACCAACCTGAGCTACCAGAATGAGCAGGCGGCCGGTACCGGGATGGTGATTTCATCGTCCGGCCTGGTCCTGACGAACAACCACGTCATCGAGGGCGCGACCACGATCAGCGTGACCGACGTGGGGAACGGGAAGACCTACTCGGCCAGTGTCGTCGGCTACGACCGCACGGGAGACGTCGCCGTGGTGAAGCTGGCCAATGCCAGCGGCCTGCAGACCATCACGACCAGCACGGGAACGGCGGCCGTCGGCCAGGCTGTGGTGGGCGTGGGCAACGCCGGCGGCACCGGCGGGACCCCGAGTGCGGCCGGCGGCGCCATCACGGCGCTGGACCAGTCGATTACCGCCAGTGACAACGGAGGTGGCAACGCCGAGAACCTGACCGGGCTCATCGAGATCAATGCCGCCATCCAGCCCGGCGACTCGGGTGGCGCATTGGTGAACACGGCCGGCCAGGTCATCGGGATGGACACGGCGGCATCCACGGGCTCCGGCTACCAGGTGTCGGCCAGCCAGGCCTATGCCATCCCGATCACCACCGCCCTCTCGATCGCCAAGCAGATCGAAGCCGGCAAGGCGTCCTCCACGGTTCACATCGGACCGACCGGATTCCTCGGGGTCAGCGTGAACGCCTCGAGCAGTGGTGCCGGAGGGTTCGGGTCCTTCGGAAGTGGAAGCGGGAATTCCACATCCGGCGCTGTCGTGGCCGGCACCCTTTCCGGTTCGCCCGCACAGCAGGCCGGATTGGTCCAGGGTGACGTCATCACTGCGGTCAACGGGTCGTCGGTCAACTCGGCCACCGACCTGAGCAACCTGCTCCAGACCGAACACCCAGGGGACACGGTTCAGCTCCAGTGGACCGACGGATCAGGCCAGAGCCACACCGCCAGCCTGAAGCTGACCAGTGGCCCGCCGGCCTGAGGCCACCCCGCCTGGCGTGGAGCAATCAGCGCGTTAACTGATGCGCCGGTCAGGCCGGAGCGAATCATCCGGACCTGCCGGCGGTCAGACCTGTGAGGCCAGCGCCTCGGTGACCGCACCGAGGAACCATTCGCTGACCACGATGGCGGGCTCGTCGGCGATCCGGATCCGGTAGCGCCGCGACAACGAAGCTCCACGCACAAGGGCGGCGATCTCCCCGCCGATGGGCGCGGCCACGAGAGGGCCGCCCAACGGCTCCCGGCGGATGCGGAGGTGATGGTCGAGCAGCACGCGACCGATCGGGTCGCGACTCTGCTCCAGCCGGTGCCGGACCCCGTCGGGGAGCCGTCCCAACGCGATCGTCGATTCCGCGTACACGAAGGCTCGCCCCGAGGTGCGGCCGATGAGCAGGACAGCCCGGCGGAGGAGCCCGGCGCCGGGCCCGAGCCCCAGAGGGTTGTCGTCACCGGCCGGCTCGGCCCACTGCGAAACGATGTCAGCGTCGATCCGCTCGCTCGCCAGCGTCTCGAGGAACTCGGTGACGGTCCCCCGGGTGCGGCTCAAGGCCGCACGGACCTCGGGGCTTCCCCCGTGGCGGACCTCGGTCATGATCGCCCATGCGCAGCTGGCGGCGTGTCCGTCGGCACAGGCCGACCGTACTCCGGACGGGCACGCATCTCCGGGCCACGAGGGGCGGGACGGGCTCAATCCGCTACGACCCATACCCTGGGACCCGTGGGAGCGCCCGTCATCACCTACCAGCGGGGCTACCGGTTCGATCTGGCGCCTGATCGGTTGTGGGATCGCATCGAAGAGGTGGACCAATTCGAGCGCTGGTGGCCGTGGCTCACCGAGTTCCGCATCGAGGGCGACGGCCTGTCAGCCGGCTCGGTCCTCCACGGCGTGGTCACGCCCCCACTCCCGTACCGCATGCGGCTCCGGGTCGAGCTTGTCGATTGCGATCGCCCGCATGCCATCGACGCCACCATCGGAGGGGACCTGATCGGCGAAGCCCGGCTCCGCTTGCACCCGGCAGCCGGGGGAACACTGGCGGAGGTGTCTTGGCAGGTCGAGATGTGCCAGCCGGCCATGCGGCTTGCCAGCCGGATCGGCCGTCCTCTCCTGCAATGGGGGCACGATCGGGTGGTGGAGATGACCGTGGCCGGCTTTCGCCGGCGGATCGCGAGCGTCTAACCCAATCGGGCAATGGCCAGGGCCGTGGCGAGCAAGACAACGGCCCACGACATCGCCCGGAGGGCCCGCTCGAGCGGGGCCAACAGCACGGAGCGGTCAAGCGGGATCTCCCCGCCGTCGACCATGACCATCGTCCCGACCACGTCGGCGGATCGGCGGCGCAGGAGTCGGGCCGGCATGCTGAGTGCCCGTTGAGCGGCGGAGAGGGCGAACGCGCCGACGGCAGCGATGAGCGGGGCAGCGGCCAACCGTCCTGTCTGGGCCACGTAGGCGGTAAGGACAGGAAAGGCTCCCCAGCCGGCGGCGAAGCCGACATCGTTGTGGACGGCCCCTCCCAGCAGCTCGAAGTTGTAGCCGACGACCAGGACGGGCCCGACGACGAGAAAGGGGACCAGGGCCCAGCCGACCTGGGCGATCCCGACGATGCCGAGTCCGATGGCACCTCCGAGCCCGACGCAGGCCGTCACCACCAGCGCGGCCGAGGGGATCTGAGTGCGCAGGGGGCGTCCGTGGAGTTCGTCGAGCGCGTGGGCGGCCAGGCCGACGGCGAAGAAAAAGGCCAAGAGGGTGGCGACGAGCCGGGTGGCGTTGACCACCGGCGCCAAGCAGGCACCGATCACGACATAGGCGAGGTGCCATGCGGTGTAGGGGGGGTGGAGCAGCGTCCACCAGTCCCGCCAGCCGCCCGGCCTCGCGGCGTAAAACGCAGTGCGGGGCTCGGGCCCCGGATCCCTCGGTGCCGGCGCCTCACCCACCGGCGCGCCGCCCCCACATGACCAGGCCGCCACCCAGGCTCATCCTCCGCACGCCGACGTCGACGAACCCGGCCCGCCTCCATGCGTCGACCGTCCAGTCCACCGGGTAGCGCCGGTAGTGGGCCGAGATGTTGGGGCCGAGGAACCGGCCGACCTCAAACCATGCCCGCCCACCGGTGATCCAGCCACCCAGCGGCAGCAGGATCCGCGTGTAGAGCCACCACCAGAACCGCCAGAACCGGCTCTGGGGCAGGAGGAATTCCAGGCTGGCCACCGCACCCCCCGGTCTCACCACCCGGGCGAGCTCGATCAGCGTGGCCTGGGGGTCGTCGACATAGCGCAGGAGGTAGGTGAAGGTCAGGGCATCGAAGGTGCTGTCAGCGAAGGGCATCTGTTCGGCGCGGCCGGCCACGAGCTGGACCCGGTCGACCATCCCCCGATGGGCTACGTTGCGCTGGCCCTGGCACAGCATGTCGAGCGTCAGATCGACCCCGACGACCCGGGCCGAGGAGCGATCAGCCAGCTGGAGCGCCACCCCCGCGGGTCCCGAGGCCACGTCGAGGACCAGACCCGGCCGGTCGGGGACGATGCGGTCGACCATGGCCTGCCGCCAGCGCCCGTTCTGTCCCATCGAGAGCAGCTCGGCCAGCCGGTCGTAGCGCCCGGGCAGCGGGGTGAAGAGTTGCTGGGCGAACTGGTTCGGGTCCTCTGGGTCCGGAGTGTCCACTGCACCTCCTCGGATGCGAAGATCTCACCGTAGGCGGTCGACGCCCGGAAGGAGTGGTGTGAGTCCCAGGCGTTTTGACGTGCTCGTCGTCGGAGCGGGACCAGGCGGCAGCATCGCCGCCCTCGTGCTGGCACGGGCCGGGGCCCAGGTGGCGCTGCTCGACAAGGCCCGATTCCCGCGGGACAAGGCCTGTGGCGACTTCATCGGGCCACGGGGTCTGCAAGTCCTGGACGATCTCGTAATAGCGGAGCCGCCGGGCCTTGACGTCGGCGACATGGTGGTGGTGGGCCCGACCGGCCGACGGGTGACCTTGCCCTGCTTCGACGGGGAGTCGTACCCCGGTCGCGCTCGGGCGGTGCCCCGAGCGGTGTTCGACGACGCACTGCGCACGGCGGCGCTCGAGGCCGGTGCCGTCGCCTTCGAGGGTCGGGCCGACCGTCCCCTGGGGTCGGATTCCGACCTCGACGGCTTCCTGCTCAGCGACGGCTCGGAGCTGCGGGCCGACTTCGTCATCGGGGCCGACGGGGCCACCAGCCACGTAGCGCAGAGCGCCGGCCTGGTCGAAGGCTCGAGAGTGCTGTGGGGGTTCGCGGTGCGCTGCTACCTGGACCAGGCCGTCGACCTTCCGGCCATCACCTTGTGGGAGGAGACCCGGTGGCACGCCTTCCCGGGCTACGGGTGGATCTTCCCGGGGCCGGGGGCCACCGCCAATGTCGGTGTCGGCATCGGTACGCTGGCGGACCGCCAGGCCGGGGCGGGGGCGGTGCGGATGCTCCCTGCCTATCTCGACCACCTGGTTCATCTGGGACTCCTCGACCGCCCGCCCGTTCTGCCCCTGCCGCGCCGGCTCGGGGGATGGCTCAAGATGGGGATGGTCGGGACCACGCCGTCGGCCGGGCGGGTGCTCCTGGTCGGAGACGCCGCTGGGCTCGTCAACCCCCTGCAAGGCGAGGGTATCGCCCAGGCCATGACCAGCGGTCGGGCGGCCGCCGAAGCGGTCCTCGGGTCCCCGGGGCGGGCGTCGGCGCGCTATCGGGACGGCCTGGCGCGGACCCACCTGCCGTACCAGCGCATCACGGCGGCCGGCCACGCCGCCCTGGTCGGTCGGCCGCGGGCCGTGGCCGCAGTCGGCCGCCTTCTCACGGCTCCAGTGGTGGGACACGCGCTGGCCGGCGCATGGGGGATCTTCTGGAATGAACTGCTCGACGGGGCCGCGCCCGGGTCGGCCCGGAGGGTGGCGACGGCGTCGACGTGGCTCGGCCGGGCGGTCACGGCCCGGACCGATGTCTCCCGGTGGTTCACCGACATCTACGAAAGGCCGGCCCCGTTCGGACGGAGCGGGTGAGTGCCGGCGTAAGCGAGGGGTGGGGATCAACCGACGAGGCACGAACCAGCCGTGCCGCACATGGCTCTGCCTTGACCTGGGAGAGCGGGCGACGGGAATCGAACCCGCGTTCCGAGCTTGGGAAGCTCGTGTTCTGCCTCTGAACTACGCCCGCGTGCGCGGGCCACACTATCTCCTGCCCCACGACGCGTTGGCTCCTGCCCACGACGCGTTGGCCGGCGGTGGCCCTGGTCGAACTACGCCTGGCCTGTTGCGTCCCACTATCGTCTGTCCGGCATGGTTCTCTCCGACCGCTCCATACGCGAGGCGCTAGCCGCCGGCCATATCAAGATCGACCCCCTCGACGAGGACTCCATTCAGCCTTCGTCGGTGGATCTGCATGTCGACCAGTACTTCAGGCTGTTCCGCAACCACACCAGCCGGGTCATCGATGTGCGCGAGAACCAAGAGGACCTGACCGAGCTGGTCGACACCGGCGAGGAGCCCCTGATTCTCCACCCCGGCGAGTTCGTGCTGGGCTCCACCAAGGAGAAGGTGACGCTTCCCGACGATCTGGTGGCCCGTCTCGAGGGCAAGTCCTCCCTCGGGCGCCTGGGCCTTTTGATCCACTCCACCGCCGGCTTCGTCGATGCCGGTTGGCAGGGCAACCTCACCCTGGAGCTGTCCAACGTGGCCAATCTGCCCATCACCGTCTACCCGGGCATGAAGATCGGGCAGATCAGCTTTCTGCAGATGACGACCGCGGCCGACAAGCCCTATGGCTCCGACGGCCTCAGGTCGAAGTACCAGGGCCAGTGGGGCCCCACCCCCAGTCGGTATGCCGACAACTTCCGCTCGTGATCGGGGCCCGTCGTGGTCTCCAGGTCCTCCCCACCCTTTTGTTACTCTTTAGTAACCATCTAGGAGGAACGCAGTGCCCCTCAGACTCGCCTTAGGACTCGGCATCACGGTGGTGATGTTCGCCATCGCCGGCCGGCGGTTCTTCTGGCTCTTCCGATTGATCTCCGCCGGACAGCCGGCCGTCCCGTCACGATTCAAGGACGTGCCCAAGCGGGTCAAGGCCGAGCTGGTCGAGGTGGGCGGTCAGAAGAAGCTGCTGCAGTGGACGGTCCCGGGCCTGGCTCACGCCTTCACGTTCTGGGGATTCACCATCCTGATGCTGACCATCCTCGAGGCCTACGGCGCCCTCTTCCAGCGCGACTTCCACATACCCCTCATCGGTCACACCGCCTTCATCGGTTTCCTCGAGGACTTCTTCACCGTGGCCGTGCTGGTGTCGCTCCTGGTCTTCGTGGCCATCCGGGTCAAGCACTCGCCGAAGCGCGAAAACCGCCGCTCGCGCTTCTTCGGCTCCCACACCGGGGCTGCATGGCTCGTCCTCCTCATGATCTCCGGCGTCATGATCACCCTGCTCCTCTACCGGGCCGCTCAGGTCAATACCGGCAACTTTCCCTACGGCTGGTGGGCCTTCGCCTCCCACGGTGTGGCCAACGCGCTCAAGCCACTGGGCACCGGGGTCAACAGCGTCATCGAGACGGTGGCCCTGGTGGCCAACATCGCCATCATCACCGGGTTCCTGGTCTTCGTGTCCTATTCGAAGCACCTCCATATCTTCATGGCCCCGATCAACGTGGCGACCTCCCGTCGCCCCCGGGCCCTCGGGGCCCTGGCTTCCACCCCGGACATGTCCATGGAAGACGTGGGCGAGGAGGACGAGGTCGTGTTCGGGGCCGGCCGCATCGAGGACTTCTCCTGGAAGCAGCTGCTGGACATGGCCACCTGCACCGAGTGCGGGCGGTGCCAGTCCCAGTGCCCGGCCTGGAACACCGGCAAGCCGCTGTCACCCAAGTTGGTGATCATGGACCTCCGCGACAATCTGTTCTCGTCCGCAGAGCGGGTGATGGCGAAGAACCGGGCCGCCGGTGTGGAGGTGGAGAGCCTGGTCCCTTCCATCATCGACCCGGACGTGCTGTGGTCCTGCACCACCTGCGGCGCCTGCGTCGAGGAGTGCCCCGTGGACATCGAGCACATCGACACCATCATCGACATGCGCCGCTACGAGGTCTTGATGGAGTCGAGGTTCCCGACCGAGGCAGGGCTCATGCTGCGCAACATCGAGAACCAGGGGGACCCTTGGGGCCTGGGCGGGTCCAAGCGCACCGACTGGACGGACGGGCTCGACTTCGAGGTGCCCGTGGTCAGCGGCACGATCCCCGACGACGTCGAGTACCTCTATTGGGTCGGATGCGCCGGTGCCCTCGACGAGCGGGCTCGCAAGGGGACCCAGGCCACGGCCCGCATGCTCCACCGGGCTGGCGTCAGCTTCGCCATCCTCGGGCCCAAGGAGAGCTGCACCGGGGATCCGGCCCGTCGCCTCGGGAACGAGTACCTGTACCAGGAGCAGGCCCGCATGAACATCGAGACCCTGGGGACGGCCGGGGTCAAGAAGGTCATCGCCACCTGCCCCCACTGTTTCAATTCCCTCTCCAACGAGTACCCGTCCCTCGGCGGCGACTTCGAGGTCATCCACCACAGCCAGCTCCTCGACCACCTGGTCTCCGCGGGCAGGCTGACCCCCGGCGGCGGTTACCAGGGCACCGTGACCTACCACGACCCCTGCTACCTGGGCCGCCACAACCGGGTCTTCGATGAGCCCCGCTCGGTCATCGATGCCATACCCGGGGCCACCCAGGTGGAGATGCGACGGTGCCGCGAGAAGGGCTTCTGTTGCGGGGCCGGCGGGGCCCGCATGTGGCTCGAGGAGAACATCGGCAAGCGGGTCAACATGGAGCGCACCGAGGAGGCCCTCGGGACCGGTGCCGACGTCGTGTCGACCGCCTGCCCCTAC
>DASZGT010000232.1:0-8085 GCA_035938575.1 Acidimicrobiales bacterium | reverse complement strand
CCTCCCGGTGGTGGACCCCCTCCGCTACACCCGGCCCGTGGTCGAGGGATTGCTGACCGCCACCGAGGCGGCGATCGTCCCGATCACCGTGGCCACCCGCGGCCAGCTGGTCGGAACGGTGACGGCCCACTGGGGCGGGGGTCCGCACCGGGTGGCGGTCGTGACCTCAGCGGGGGCCTTCCTGCTCGGGTGGCCCGGTCAGCGGGTGGTGTCGGGGACCAAGCTGCTGGCCGTGCCGGCGGGCGGCGCCGGGGGACGGCGGGTCGGGACCGCCCTCTACGCCCTGGGCGGCCAGTTCCAAGCCGTGCCCATGACACTGTCGGCCACGGTGCCCGAACCGTCGTGGTGGTGGCGCCTCCTTCACAACTGATGTCGACGGGCTGACCGACGAGGGGGACGGGCCGCCCGACCTGGGCCGGGGCCCGACGCGGTCCCGCCCGGGACAACGCACGACGAGTACCGTGGCGTTGTGCGCGCACGAGCCCCAGCGTCGTCTGCGAATCTCGGTCCCGGGTTCGACACCCTGGCCATCGCACTGGACCGCTACGTCGAGGTCGAGGTGGAACCTGCCTCTCGACTGATCGTCCGTTCGGAGGGGGAGGGGGCGGGCCTCTCCGACGATCCCTCCCACCTGGCCGCCCGGGTGGCCATCGACGTGGCCGGAACCGATCGCCTGGCCATCACCGTGCGCTCCCAGATCCCCATCGCCCGCGGCCTCGGTTCCTCGGCGGCCCTGGCCGTGGCGGCCGCCGCGGCCGCCGGGGCCAAGGATCCCCTGGCCGTGGCCGCCCAGATGGACGGCCATCCCGACAATGCGGCCGCCTCGATGGTGGGCGGCCTGGTGGCGGCGGCCCGGGTGAAGGGCGGGGTCCACGCCGTGCGCCTTGCCCTCGATGTGAGCCTGGCCTTCGTGGCCATCGTGCCCGACGTGCCCCTGTCCACCGCCCGGGCCCGACAGGCCCTGCCGCTGACGGTGAGCCGCGACAGCGCCGCCTTCAACCTCTCGAGGATGGCGCTGCTGATCGCCGGCCTCGCCGACAGTCGGGTCCTGATCAACGAGGCCATGGAGGATCGACTGCACCAGGACTATCGGAGCCCCCTGTTTCCGGCCGCGCCCAAGCTGCTGGCGGGCATGGCCGAGGGGGGAGCGCTCGCCGTGTGCTGGTCCGGCGCCGGCCCGACGCTCCTGGGCGTCTCCCGCGGCACGGAGGTGGAGAGCGTGCAGGCGGCGGCGGCGGCCGCCCTCGCCGATGCGGACATCGCCGGCCACGTCCTCGTCCTCCACCCGGACATGCACGGCCTCATTCTCGACCGGGACGGCGCCGCAGACGTCTTCGACTTCAACGCTGAGCCGTAGCCCCGGCGCCGATCGGTCCGAGCTGGCCGTATCCTGGGGCGATGATGGAGCCTCCCCCAGCCGCGCCCGTCGGGTCCCGCAGCGACCGGCCCGCGCCGCGGACGTTCCACATCACGACGTTCGGGTGCCAAATGAACGATCACGACTCGGAGCGACTGGCCGGGGCGCTGACGGCGGACGGATTGGTGGCCACCCCCGATCTCGAGTCGGCCGATGTCGTGGTGTTCAACACCTGCTGCATCCGGGAGAACGCCGACAACAAGTTCTACGGTCACCTGGGCAACCTCAAGTCCCTGCGCCAGAGCCGGCCGGACATGCAGATCGCGGTGGGAGGCTGCCTGGCCCAGATGGAACGGGAGCAAATCCGCCAACGGGCCCCGCACGTCGACGTCGTCTTCGGCACCCACAACCTCGGGCAGGCCCCCGAGCTGTTACGACGAGCGGCACGGTCGGGGCCGGTGGTGGAGATCCTCGACGAGCCCCTGGCGGTCACCGACCCCACGGCCGCGGACCAGCAGGCGTCAGCACTTGCGGCGGTGCGGGACCTCCCCTACGCGGCATGGGTCACCATCCAGACCGGGTGCAACAACTCCTGTGCCTTCTGCATCGTGCCCTCGGTGCGCGGGGGCGAGGTCTCCCGCCCCATCGATGACCTGGTGGCCGAAGTGCATACCCTGGCCGGGCGGGGCGTGACCGAGGTGACCCTCCTGGGCCAGAACGTGAATTCCTACGGACGAGACCTCACCCGCCGGCGCCCGCTGTTCGCCCAGTTGCTCCGGGCGGTGGGCGCGGTGGCGGGGGTCCGACGGGTGCGGTTCACCAGTCCCCACCCGAAGGACCTCCGGCCCGAGACCATCGCGGCCATGGCCCAGACCGACCAGGTGTGCAACCATCTGCACCTCCCGCTGCAGTCCGGAAGCGACGCCACCCTGGTGGCCATGCGGCGGGGCTACACGGCGGAGCGGTACCTGGCCCGGCTGGCCGAGGCCCGGACGGCCATTCCGGATCTGGCCGTGACCACCGACCTCATCGTCGGCTTCCCCGGCGAGACCGAGGGCGACTTCGAGCGCACGTTGGAGGTCGCCGCCGAGGTCGGCTATGACAGCGCCTACACGTTCGTGTTTTCACCCCGCCCCGGCACCCGGGCGGCGGCGATGGGGGACCGGTTCGTCCCCGCCGAGGTGGCGGCGGAGCGCATGGAGCGGCTCAGAACGGTGGTGGAGCGTTCGGCACTGGTCCGCCATCGGGCCCGGATCGGGCGGAAGGAGGAAGTGGTGGTCGAGGGGTGGTCCAAGCGGGACCCGTCGGTCATGACCGGGCGCACCAGCCAGAACAAACTGGTCCATTTCGAGCCGACGGCGGGCTCGCCGATCCCGGCCGGCGCCTACGCCGACGTCATGGTCACCGACGCCGCCCGCCACCACCTGACCGGAGACCTGCTGGCGGTGACGGCGCGGCCGTCGCACCGGGTCCTCATTCCGGTCTCCGCCGGTTGAGCCACGCCGTCCGGTGCTAGCCGGTCCCGGCCCGGGCGGCCCGGAGAAGGGCGGTCGGGCCCCGGTGGTGGCGTTGCTGGGTCCCACCGCCGCGGGCAAGTCGCGCATCGCCTTCGAGGTGGCATCGGCGTCGTCGACCGTCGAGTTGGTGTCGGTCGATTCCATGGCCGTCTACCGCGGCATGGACATCGGCACGGCCAAGGCCACCGGCCACGAGCGGGCCCTGGTGCCCTACCACCTGCTCGACCTGGTTGAACCGTCAGAGGAGTACACCGTCCAGCAGTTCCAAGCCGAGGCCGTCCGGGTGCTGGCGGGGATCGCGGCACGGAATCATGCCGCAGTGCTCGTGGGGGGCACGGGGCTGTACCTGCGGGCAGTGACCGATGGCCTCTCGTTCCCGGGTCGCTATCCCGACATCGCTGAGTCCCTCGCCAAGGGGCTGGACGCCTCGGGCCCGGAGGGGAGCGGGCAGCGGCGCTCGGCCCAGGAAGCCATGCACCGCCGACTGGTGCTCCTCGATCCCGTCGCCGCCGGCCGAGTGGAGCCGTCCAACCAGCGCCGGCTGGTGCGGGCCATGGAGGTGACCCTGGGCTCGGGTCGGCCGTTCTCGTCGTTCGGCCCTGGTCTCGACCGCTTCCCGCCGACATCGGTGGCCATGGTGGGGATCAGCCACCAGCCGGCGGCCCTCGACGAGCGCATCGCTGACCGCTTCGCCCGGCTGATGGCACTCGGGTTCCTGGAGGAGGTGCGCTTCTTGGCCGCCAGGCCCGGGGGCCTGTCGAGAACGGCTCGCCAGGCCCTGGGCTACCGCGAGCTCCTGGCCCACATCGAAGGGGGACTCCCCCTCCACCGCGCCGTCGACGCCGCCGTCCGGCGCACCCGGTCCCTGGCCCGCCGGCAGATGGCCTGGTTCCGGCGTGATCCCCGTATCGTGTGGTTGGACCCGGACGACGACCCGGTGGCATCGATCACCGCCCTCTGCGGTGGCGACCCCCCGGATGGGGTCGCGGTGGGAGACTGGCACACAACGCAATGAATCCGTCCCCGCCCTCCAGCCCACCGCTCCGCTTCACCAAGCACCACGGCGCCGGCAACGACTTCCTCGTCCTGGTCGACGTGGACGACGCCTCTCCCCTCGACGCCGGTGTGGTCCGGGCCCTGTGCGACCGCAGGTTCGGCGTCGGAGCCGACGGGGTGATCCGGATCATCGACGGTGCCGGCCGGGCCGATCTGGCCATGGACCTCCACAACGCCGACGGGAGCCCGGCGGAGATGAGCGGCAACGGTATCCGCTGCCTGGCTCAGGCCGCCGTGGCCACGGGTCTGGTCGAGCCGCCGACGTTCACCGTGTGGACTCCAGCCGGCGTGCGGACCGTCGACTACCGACCGGGCGCGGCAGCCGGTTCCGCCGAGGCATCGGTGGACATGGGCGCGGCATCGCTCGGCCCGGACCAGCCCCCCCGGCCCGGAGAGCGAAGGGCCCGTCGGGTGGACATGGGCAACCCCCACCTGGTGCTCCTCGATCCGGAGCCGTCCGGAGCGGACGTGGCCGAGCTCGGATGCCAACTGCAGGCCATGCACCCCGGGGGGATCAACGTCGAGCTCATCTCGGTCGGACCGGGCGCCGACGCCCTCACCCTCCGGGTCTGGGAGCGCGGCGCCGGGGAGACCCAGGCCTGCGGCACCGGGAGCGCCGCCGCGGCCGCAGCGGCACGGAGCTGGGGGTTGGTGGGCGAGTCCGTCGAGGTGCACAATCCGGGGGGGACCCTGCGGGTCGAGCTCGGCTCGGACGGGATCCGCCTCAGCGGCCCGGTGCGCAAGGTGGCCGACATCGAGGTGGATGTCTCGACCATCCTGGGTGCGGCGCGACCGTGACCCCCACCGACTCGGCCTTCACCGAGACGCTGATCTCCCGGGCCGTCCGGGAGCGGATCGTGCTGGTCGGCGTGACCTTCCCCCACGCCACCGTGGCCGACACCGAGGCCGGGCTGGACGAGCTGGCCCTGTTGGTGGACACCGCCGGGGCCGATGTCATGGAGCGGGTCATGCAACGCAGGACCGCCCCCGACCCGGCGACGTACCTCGGCCGGGGCAAAGCCGAAGAGCTTCTGTCGGTCTGCCTGGCGGTGGACGCAGACACGGTGGTGTTCGACGACGACCTCTCGCCGGCCCAACAGAGGAACCTCGAGCAGATCCTGGGCCGGACGGCGATCGATCGCACTGCCGTCATCCTCGACATCTTCGCCCAGAACGCCCGGACCCCCGAAGGACGCGCCCAGGTCGAGCTGGCCCTGCTCCGCTACCGGCTGCCGCGCCTGCGGGGCCGCGGCCGTTCCTTCAGCCAGCAGGCCGGTGGCATCGGCACCCGTGGCCCGGGCGAGACCAAGCTGGAGGTCGACCGGCGGCGGCTGGTGCGGCGGATGACCCGCCTCGAGTCCGATCTCCGTCAGCTCGACCGGACCCGGCGGACCCAACGCCGGGGCCGAGCACGGTCGCGTCAGCGGACCGTGTCACTGGTCGGCTACACCAACGCCGGGAAGTCGACCTTGCTCAACCGCTTGTGCGGAGCCGACGTCCTGGTGGAGAACCGGCTCTTCTCGACCCTCGACCCCCGGACCCGGCAGCTGAACCTCCCCGGCGGCGAGACGGTGCTGCTCACGGACACAGTCGGGTTCGTGCGAAAGCTTCCCCACCAGGTGGTCGAGGCGTTCCGGTCCACGCTCGAGGTGGTGTGCGAGTCCGACCTGATCGTCCACGTCGTGGATGGATCCGCCCCTGACTTCGAAGGTCAGGTGGATGCCGTCCGCGTCGTGCTGGCCGAGATCGGAGCCGACCGGGTGCCCGAGCTGCTGGTGGTGAACAAGGCCGACTCGGTGGCGGCCCTCGGCGGCGAGGCCCGGGAGGAGGCCAACCTGCTGCTCGCGGCCCACGAGGGTTCGGTGATGGCCTCCGCCCGTACCGGCGACGGGATGGACAAGCTCCTGGTGGCCATGGGGGACCGGCTCCGAGTGGGTGATCGGGTGGTCGAGCTGGAGATTCCCTGGGCCCGGGGGGACGTGCTGGCGGCCGTGCACCGCGAGGGGGAGATCGTGGGCGAGGTCGCCGGCGAGCGGTCCACCCGCATCCACGTCGTTCTCGACGAGGTGGGCAAGTCGCGGTTCCGGGAGTTCGTGGCCTCTTGAGCCCAGCCCACGCCGCCCCGCCCGTCAGGGGGTTCTCCCCGCCTCCCTACCCCTACGACCGCCTCGGCGAGGTGCGGGCGCGGGCGGAGCAGTCGTTCGGCGCCGCCGGACCGTCCGGGGACGGAGGGGTCGTGGACTGCTCCATCGGCACCCCGTGCGACCCGCCACCGCCCGTCGTGCTCGAGGCCATGGCCCACTCCGACGCGGAGCGGGGCTATCCACCCTCGGCCGGCTCACCCGCCTATCGCCGGGCCGCCGCCGACTGGCTGGCCCGCCGGTTCGGTGTCTCCATCGATCCCGAGCATCAGCTGGCCGCCTGCGTCGGGACCAAGGAATTCGTGGCCTCGACGGCCGCCTACCTGCGCCTGCGCACCCCGGAGCGGGACACCGTGCTCTATCCGGCGGTGTCGTACCCGACCTACGCCATGGGGGCGCTGCTGGGCGGATGCCGGCCCGTTCCGGTGCCGGAGCTGCCCGAGGGCGGCCTCGATCTCTCCTCGGTGGACGAAAAGGACAGGGAGCGGGCGCTGTGCCTCTGGGTCAACACCCCGTCCAATCCCACCGGCCGGCTGACCGACCTGGCCGGTGCGGCCACGTGGGGGAGGGGCAATGGAATACCGGTGTTCTCCGACGAGTGCTATGCCGAGTTCACCTGGGACGGGCCCCCGAGGACGGTGCTGACCCACGGCCCCGACGGCGTGGTGGCGGTCCACTCGTTGTCCAAGCGCTCCAATCTGGCGGGGGTGCGGGCCGGCTTCTATGCCGGCGACTCCGACCTGGTCGGCTTCCTGGCCGACGTCCGCCGTCACGCCGGTCTCATGGTCCCGGGCCCGGTCCAGGCGGGGGCGGTGGTGGCATTCGCTGACGACCGACACGTGGAGGAGCAGCGCCGGCGCTACCTGGAGCGGTTGACCTTCCTGCGCCAGGTCCTCGCCGGTGCCGGGCTTCCGACCCCCATGCCCGCCGGCGCCTTCTACCTGTGGGTGCCGGTGCCGGTCTCGATGCCGGGTGGTGGGTGGCAGCTGACCGAGGCCCTGGCCCTGCAGGGCGGGATCCTGGTCAGCCCGGGCGAGCTGTACGGTCCCGCCGGTGCTGCGTTCGTGCGGGTGGCGGTGGTCCAACCCATGGAGCGCCTGCGCATCGTGGCCGGGCGGCTGTCCGCCCTGGGGTCCGTCGCCACCGCTCCGGGCCGCTGACCGACTGCTGCATGCCGGCGACCGCGGCCACCGGCCTCGGCCGGACCGCAGGGGCGCAGGGCTAACGTCGGGCCATGGCAGATCTCCAGTCTCAGATCGAAGCACTGTGGCTTCGCGCCGGCGAGCTGTCGCCCACCGACACCGACGCCCTGGCCACCGTGACCGAGGCCATCGACCTGTTGGACCGCGGGGAGGCGCGGGTGGCAGAGATCGATCCGGCGACCGATGCGGTCATCGTGCACCAGTGGCTCAAGCAGGCCATCCTGCTGCTGTTCCGACTGCGCTCGATGGAGACCGTCGAGGTGGGCCCCTTCGAGTTCGCCGACAAGCTGCCCTTGAAGAAGCACTACGCGGCGTCAGGAGTACGGGTGGTGCCGGGAGGGTCGGTGCGGTGGGGATCCTTCCTGGGTGACGGGGTCATCTGCATGCCCAGCTTCGTGAACATCGGAGCCCGGGTGGGGGCCCGGAGCATGGTGGACACCTGGGCCACGGTGGGTTCGTGCGCCCAGATCGGCGAGGAGGTCCACCTGTCCGGAGGGGTCGGGATCGGCGGCGTGCTCGAGCCGGCCCAGGCGGCGCCGGTCATCATCGAGGACGAGGTGATGATCGGCAGCCGGTGCATGGTCACCCAGGGAGCGCGGGTCGGTCGCGGCTCGGTGGTGGGGGAGGGAGTCATCTTGAACCCCTCCATCCCCGTCATCGACGCCGAAACGGGAGCGGAGTTGAGCCGCGGCCACGTCCCACCCTGGTGCGTGGCCGTCCAGGCCTCGCGTCGGCGAGAATTCCCCGGAGGTGAGTTCTTCCTCCCCTGCGTGCTGGTGATCAGGCGACTGACCGAGGGGGAGCGCCACGAC
>DASZGT010000231.1:0-1554 GCA_035938575.1 Acidimicrobiales bacterium | reverse complement strand
CTTCGGTAGACGACACTGACATCGAGCGGGCGCTGTGCCTCTGGCTCAACACCCCGTCCAACCCCACCGGCCGCCTGACCGACCTGGCCGGTGCGGCCACGTGGGGGAGGGGCAACGGAATACCGGTGTTCTCCGACGAGTGCTATGCCGAGTTCACCTGGGACGGGCCCCCGAGGACGGTGCTGGCCAACGGGCCCGACGGTGTGGTGGCGGTCCACTCGTTGTCCAAGCGCTCCAACCTGGCGGGGGTGCGAGCCGGCTTCTATGCCGGCGACTCCGACCTGGTCGGCTTCCTGGCCGACGTCCGCCGTCACGCCGGTCTCATGGTCCCGGGCCCGGTCCAGGCGGGGGCGGTGGCGGCCTTCGACGACGACCGACACGTGGAGGAGCAGCGCCAGCGCTATCTGGAGCGGTTGACCTTCCTGCGCCAGGTCCTCGCCAGTGCAGGGATTCCGACCCCCATGCCCGCCGGCGCCTTTTACCTGTGGGCGCCGGTGCCGGTCTCGATGCCGGGTGGTGGGTGGCAGCTGACCGAGGCCATGGCCCTGCAGGGCGGGATCCTGGTCAGCCCGGGCGAGCTGTACGGTCCCGCGGGTGCGGCGTTCGTGCGGGTGGCGGTGGTCCAGCCCATGGAGCGCCTCCGCATCGTGGCCGGGCGGTTGTCGGCCCTCGGGTCCGTCGCCCCCGCGCCGGGCCGCTGACCGACTGCTTCACCGGGCGACCGCGGCCACCGGACTCGGCCGGACCGCAGGGGCGCAGGGCTAACGTCTGGCCATGGCAGATCTCCAGTCTCAGATCGAAGCACTGTGGCTGCGCGCCGGCGAGCTGTCGCCCACCGACACCGACGCCCTGGCCACCGTGACGGAGGCCATCGACCTGCTGGATCGCGGGGAGGCCCGGGTGGCAGAGATCGATCCGGCGACCGATGCGGTCATCGTCCACCAATGGCTGAAGCAGGCCATCCTGCTGCTGTTCCGACTGCGCTCGATGGAGACCGTCGAGGTGGGCCCCTTCGAGTTCGCCGACAAGCTGCCGCTGAAGAGGCACTACGCGGCGTCAGGAGTAAGGGTGGTGCCGGGAGGGTCGGCCCGGTGGGGATCCTTCCTGGGTGACGGGGTCATCTGCATGCCCAGCTTCGTGAACATCGGTGCCCGGGTGGGGGCCCGGAGCATGGTGGACACCTGGGCCACGGTGGGATCGTGTGCCCAGATCGGCGAGCAGGTCCACCTGTCCGGAGGGGTCGGGATCGGTGGCGTGCTGGAGCCGGCCCAGGCGGCCCCGGTCATCATCGAGGACGAGGTGATGATCGGCAGCCGGTGCATGGTCACCCAGGGAGCGCGGGTCGGTCGCGGCTCGGTGGTGGGGGAGGGAGTCATCCTGAACCCCTCCATCCCCGTCATCGACGCCGAGACCGGAGCGGAGTTGAGCCGCGGCCACGTCCCACCCTGGTGCGTGGCCGTCCAGGCCTCGCGTCGGCGAGAATTCCCCGGAGGTGAGTTCTTCCTCCCCTGCGTGCTGGTGATCAGGCGACTGACCGAGGGGGAGCGCCACGAC
>DASZGT010000230.1:0-9891 GCA_035938575.1 Acidimicrobiales bacterium | reverse complement strand
TCCAGATCCATGGGGGCATCGGCTTCACCTGGGAGCACCCGGCCCATCTCTACTTCAAGCGGGCCAAGTCCTCGGAACTGATGCTGGGCGATCCGTCCTACCACCGGGAGCTGTTGGCCCAGCGCATCGGCATCTGAGCACTATCGGCATGCAGAACCCGATGGACGGTCACCCAGGCGTCGGCGACGGCGCCTCGGTGAACCTCCGTGGGCGACGAACTGGCGTAGCGTTCCCGCAATGAGTGACTCGAGATCGATGACCGGCTGGCTGCTCTTGGGGCTGCTCACGGTGGTGGCCGCGGGGGCAGCTGTGCTCGGCGTTGCGCAGCAGAACGCCCCGCTCTACAGCTGCGCAAAGGGCCAATCTGGTCTCGAATGCTCGGGAGCCGTTACGAACACCCTCACCGCGCGCAACTACACCGAGGTCGTCGTCGAGAAGACCCTCCAAGGGAATCAGACCGAGAATCTCGTCTACCAGGCCCCCGACCGCCTGGGTGGCTACATCCAGAGCGGGAACAAGCGCACCTACGTGGTGGTCATCGGATCCGTGCTCTACCAGAGCCTCACGGTGAGCACCACCGCCCCGACGACTCACCTCACCTTCTACAAGCAGAGCCTCGCTCCGGGCCAGGGGGCCACGAGCCTGGACCGCGTCCATACGTACCTTCCCTACGTCTGGCAGAGCAAGAACGTCACGAGCTCCGGCAACGTCTACACGTTCACCTTGACCAAGGCCGGACAGACCGGGTCGTTCAAGTACACCGTCTCCGGCCAGTACGTCTCCCAGTTCGTCCTGACCGTGGCCAACGCATCGGTGCAGCTCGACATCTCCCAGGTCGGGTCATCGCCGCCCGTGGCATTGCCGGCCGGGGCCCGCGTGGCCGGCACCGCTCCCAGCAGCGCCGGCTAGCCGCGACCGTCCCGGTCGAGCGTCTCGTCGATGGCGCGGCGCAGTGCCCGGGCGTTGGCCCGCGGGTCGGCCGCCTCCGTGAGCCACCGCACGGCCACGACGTGGCTGGCTCCAGCCGCGATCATGTCGACCACCGTGATCGGGTCGGCGCCACCCGTGACCCACACCGACATCGGTGCCCGCTTCACCGCCTCGCTGATGTAGCCCAGTCCGGTCCCCGGTCGACCGGGCTTGGTCGGCGTGGCCACGACCGGCCCGGCGGAGATGTAGTCGACCGGAGCCTCTCGCCAGTCGGCTTCGGCGTCGATCGGCTCGCTGTCCGGAGATACCGCCCCGATGGCCGCGTCCAAATCGGCGGGGGTGTGTGTCGAAAGCCCGATGATGGCCTGGTCCCCCATCACCTGGCGGGCGGTCGGCGGAGGCACGTCGTCCTGGCCGACATGGACGCCGTCGGCACCGATGGCCGCGGCAAGGTCGGGGTTGTCGTTGAGGATGAAGGGCACGCCGTGATGGCCACAGACCCTCTGGATCAACCCGGCTCTGGTGGCCAGGCGCTCGTCGGACAGGTGTTTCTCCCGTAGCTGGACGACGTCTACGCCGCCCTCGATGCACGCTTCGACGAAGTGCTCGAGGTCGGGTCGGTCCGGTGTGCACAGATAGAGTCGCCGCTCGCACAGGCCCCAGGGGTCCGACCGAATTACCGCACCGCTCAACGCTTGGTGGCTGCCTTGGCCCTGGTCTTGGCCTTGGCCGGACCGGTGGCACCTTTGGCCTTGGCTTGAGCCTTCGCCTTCTGCTTGAACTGGCGCACCTTGGCCAGCGTGTCGGGCGAATGGATGTCGGCCACCGAGCGGAACGATCCGGCCTCGCCGAACGGCCCTGCCGCCTTCTCCCAACCCGGCGGCCGGACCCCGAGTTGCTTTCCGAGCAGGGCGACGAAGATGCGGGCTTTCTGCTCGCCGAAACCGGGAAGGGCCTTCACATTGGCCAGCAACTCCTTCCCGTCAGCCGCCGAAGTCCAGATGGCGGCGGCGTCGCCGCCGTAGGAGTCGACGATGAGGGCGCACAATTCCTGAACCCGACCGGCCATCGATTTCGGGAATCGGTGGAGGGCCGGCCGCTCGGAGAAGATCGCTGCCAGCTCGTCGGGGTCCATGGCGGCCAAGGAGGCCACGTCGAGCGTGCCTCCCAGCCGCTCCCGGAGATCGAGCGGCGACTTGAAGGCCTTCTCCAACGGGACCTGCTGATCGAGGACCATCCCGATGAGGAGGGCCAGCGGGTCCTTCGAGAGCAGGGCGTCGGCGTCCGGTTCACCAGCGAGGAACAGTGTCATCCCCCCAGTGTAGGAGTGGTGCCGGGCCGGTATCCCAGCCGAGGTCCGATGCCGTTCAGGAGTCCCAAGGGTCAGGGGACGCAGTGTCGATGCCGTAGCGGTCGATGGCCTCGGTGACCGAACGCTCGGGGAGAGCGCCCTCGGCCACCAGGCTGTGGAGCACGGCCACCACGATGTGGGCCGCGTCCACCTCGAAGAACCGTCGCAGGACCTCCCGGGTGTCGGAGCGACCGAAGCCGTCCGTGCCCAGGGAGGTGAAGGCGCGGGGCGCCCAGCGCGAGACCTGATCGGGAACCGACCGCATGAAATCGGTGACCGCCACGATCGGCCCCTTCGACCCGGCCAGGCACTCGGTGACGTAGGGGACTCGGTCGGTCTCGCCGGGATGCAGGCGATTCCAGCGCTCGACGGAGATGGCGTCCTCACGCAGGGCCTTGTAGGAGGTGACCGACCACACGTCGGCCTCCACGCCCCAGTCGTCGGCGAGGAGACGACGGGCCTCCATCGCCGCCTGCCAGGCGGAGCCGGAGAACAGCAGTGTTGCTCCCACCGACGCTCCGACCGGCGTCCCGGCACCGTGACTTTCCTCAGCACCGGCACCCTCTCCCACCCCACCCCCGGCCTCGAAGCGATACATGCCCCTCACCGCTCCGAGGCGCACGCGCCCGGCATCGGCCGGATCCGCCGGAAGGGCGGGCATGGGGTAGTTCTCGTTGTAGAGGGTGAGATACCAGATCCGGTCCTCGGGCTCGGGTCCGGTCATGCGCCGGATCCCGTCCTCCACGATGGTCGCCACCTCGTAGGAGAAGGCGGGGTCGTAGGCGGCGACGCTCGGCACCGCCGACGCCAGCAACAGGGAGTGACCGTCCTGGTGCTGGAGGCCCTCGCCGTTGAGGGTCGTCCGGCCGGCCGTGCAACCGAGCAGGAACCCACGACCCCTGCAGTCCCCGAGGGCCCACAGCAGGTCGCCCACTCGCTGGAAGCCGAACATCGAATAGAAGAGGTAGAAGGGGATCACCGGCTCGCCCCAGGTGGCATAGGCGGTCGCCGCCGCGGTGAACGACGCCACCGCACCCGCCTCGGTGATGCCCTCTTGGAGGACCTGGCCCGAAGCACTCTCGGCGTAGTGCAGGGCCAGTCCGGCATCGACGGGCGTGTACCGCTGGCCGTCCGGTGCGTAGATCTGCACCTCGCTGATGAGCGATTCGAGGCCGAAGGTGCGGGCCTCATCGGACACGATGGGGACGATCCGCTCGCCGATGGACGGATCCCGTACCAGGGAGCGGAGGAGCCGGGCGAAGGCCATGGTGGTGGACACCGACTGCCGGCCCGACCCGGCCAGGAGGTCGGCGAACGTGGCCTCGGCGGGAGCGGGAAGAGGCCGGGTCCGGACCACCCGACTGGGCAGCGGTCCTCCGAGGGACCGGCGGCCTTCGGCCAAGTAGGTGGCGGCAGGCGAGTCCGGCGCCGGGCGATAGTAGGGCGGCAGGTCGGCGTCCAGATCGCGCTCGGGTATCTCGTCGTGGAGGAAAAGCCGGTCGCGCAGGGCGAGCAACTGCGCCTTGGTCATCTTCTTGATCTGGTGGGTGGCATTGCGGGCTTCGATCTCGGGTCCGAGCGTCCAACCCTTCACGGTCTTGGCCAAGATGGCGGTCGGAGCGCCGACGTGCTCGGTGGCCGCCTTGTAGGCGGCGTAGAGCTTCCGGTAGTCGTGGCCGCCGCGGGGAAGCGACTGGAGGTCCTCATCGGAGAGGTGGGCCACCAGCGCGGACAGCCGGGGGTCAGGTCCGAAGAAGTGCTCCCGGATGTAGGCACCGGACTCCGTGGCGTACTTCTGGAACTCGCCGTCGACGGTGGCGTTCATCTTGTTGAGGAGCACGCCGTCGACATCCTTGGCCAGCAGGTCGTCCCAGGTGCGGCCCCAGATGACCTTGATCACGTTCCAGCCCGCGCCGCGGAAGAGGGCCTCGAGCTCCTGGATGATCTTGCCGTTCCCGCGCACCGGGCCGTCCAGCCGCTGCAGGTTGCAGTTGACCACGAAGGTGAGGTTGTCGAGGTGTTCCCGCCCTGCCATCCCGAGGGAACCGATGGTCTCCGGCTCGTCGAACTCGCCGTCCCCCACAAAGCCCCACACCCGACTGGCCGACGTGTCGGCGACCCCCCGGGCGTCGAGATACCGGGCCACGTGGGCCTGGGCCACGGCATTGAGGGGCCCCAACCCCATCGACACGGTCGGGTACTCCCAGAACTCGGGCATCAACCGGGGGTGGGGGTACGAAGAGAGCCCGTCGGTCCCGACTTCGAACCGGAAGTTGTCCAACTGCTGCTCCGAGAGGCGGCCCTCGACGAAGGCCCGGGCGTAGATACCGGGGGAGGCATGGCCCTGGAAGTAGACCTGGTCCCCGGCCCGCCCCCCGTCCTTGCCCCGGAAGAAGTGGTTGAACCCCACCTCGTAGAGCGACGCCGAGCTGGCGTAGGTCGAGAGATGCCCCCCGATGGCCTCGGAGCGGACGTTGGCCCGGACCACCATCACCGCGGCATTCCAGCGGATGAAGGCCCGTATCCGCCTCTCGAGGAACTCGTCCCCCGGAAAGTCCGGCTCCTCGTCGGTCGGGATGGTGTTGACGTAGGGCGAGGAGACTGTGGCGGGAAAGTCCACCTGCTTCTGGCCGGCCCGCTCGAGGATCCTCATGAGCAGGTAGCGGGCCCGGGTCCGACCGTGGACGTCGACGACATCATCGAAGGCATCCAGCCACTCGGAGGTCTCGACCGGATCCGCGTCGGGAAGCTGATGGCTCACTCCGTCGAACAGCACCTACCCATGCTTCCACCGCCGGTGCGGGAGGGGAAGTCATCCACCACCGCCTGAGGACATGACGCCTGTTGCCGACTGATCGGGCCGCCGGCTGAATGGGCAAGGCGGCTGATCGGGCATGCTGTCCCCATGAGCGAAGCGCCATCCGACGAGCAGGTGACCGTGGTCTACACCGACGGATCCTGTCTCGGGAACCCCGGGCGGGGCGGATGGGCGTGGGCGGTGGACGGCGGGCCCTCGGACAGCGGCGGCGAGGCCCGCACCACCAATCAGCGGATGGAGGTGACGGCGGTGCTGCGGGCCCTCCAGTCCCTGGACGGGCCGCTGCACGTGGTCAGCGACTCGACCTACGTGGTCAACTGCTTCCGCAACCGGTGGTGGGTGGGCTGGAAGCGGCGGGGCTGGCGCAACGCCCAGGGCAAGCCGGTGGCCAACCAGGACCTGTGGAAGGAGCTCTTGGACCTGGCCCTCGACCCCTCACGACCGGTGACCTTCGAGTGGGTCAAGGGCCACTCCGGAGACCGGATGAACGACGTGGTCGACCTGATGGCCACGCAGGCCGCTGCCCTGCAGTAGCCGACCGGCCCGCCGCCTCCGACCGCGTTTTGGCTAGGGTCCTCGCCTCCCGTAACCTGCGGGCATGGAGATCCAGGGAAGTTCCGCAATCATCACCGGGGGGGCCTCGGGCCTCGGGGAGGCCACCGCCCGCAAGCTGGCCGGCGAGGGGGTGCGGGTCACCGTCTTCGACCGCAACGAGGAGCGGGGCAAGGAAGTGGTGGCCGACATCGGGGCTGACGCCAACTTCATCGGCGGTGACGTGACCGAACCGGAAGACTGCCAGAAGGCGGTCGATCAGGCTGCCGAGGGCGGCACTCTGCGCATCGCGGTGAACTGTGCGGGCACGGGCTGGGTGGGACGGGTCATCAACCGGGACGGGACGCCCCACGACCTGGCCCCCTTCCAGTTCATCCAGAACCTCAATGTCATCGGCACGTTCAACGTGATGACCAAGGCGGCCTCGGCCATCGCCACCGTCGAACCGCAGGCCGACGGGGAGCGGGGCGTCATCGTCAACACTGCGTCGGTCGCAGCCATGGACGGCCAGATCGGTCAGCTGGCCTACTCGGCCTCCAAGGGTGCCATCGTCGGCATGACGCTCCCGGCCGCCCGCGACCTGGCCGTGGTGGGCATCCGGGTCCTGGCCATCGCCCCTGGTCTCTTCGACACGCCGCTGCTGGCCATGCTCCCCGATGACGCCCGCAACGCCCTCGGAGCGTCGGTGAACTTCCCCAAGCGCCTTGGTGACCCGGCCGAGTTCGGTGAGCTGGTGAGCCACATCGCCGCCAACAGCTACCTCAACGCGGAGGTCATCCGGCTCGACGGCGGCATCAGGATGCCCCCGAAGTAGAAGGCGGCACCGGGGCATCGGCCGCCAGCGCCCAAAGGGGTAGCCGCGACGGCCTCGGGGGCCATCCACCGCCGGCCAATGGAGGGAGCGCGTCCGACGTCCGCGGGGCCGAAGAGCGCTGGGCCGAAGGGCGGGACCGAGGTGACCCGTGGCCTTGGACCGGTAGTCTGGAAGCACATCAGCCAGGAAGGCGCGCACTCGATGGAGGTGGTTCTGACGGCACCCGAGGGATCACAGGAACAGACGGCATCGGGGGGGGCCGACAAGGGGACGGCGGGAGACTCAGCCTTCGACGTGGTGATCATCGGCGCCGGCCCCGGGGGCTACGCCACCGCGCTCTACGGGGCGGCGGCCGGGTTGTCAATGGCCATGGTCGAACTCGACAAGGTCGGGGGAACCTGCCTGCACCGAGGCTGTGTGCCCGCCAAGGAGTTCCTCGAGACGGCGGCGGTCTACCGCACCGTGAGCGGCTCCAGCCAGTTCGGGATCGGCGCGGAAGGAAGCGCAGGAAAGGACGACCACGCGAGGCCGGCGTTGGACTTCTCCGTCAGCCAGGCCCGCAAGCAACAGGTGGTCGAAACGCTGTTCAGGGGCCTCGAGGGGCTGTTGAAGGGGCGCGGCGTCTCGGTGTTCAGTGGCAGCGGCACGCTGCTGGCCGACCACCGCGTGCAGATCGCCGGCAACGACGGGTCGACCACCGAGATCACCGGCACCGATATCGTGCTGGCCGCGGGCTCGGTCCCCCGTACGATCCCGGGATTCGATGTCGACGGGAAGCTGGTCCTGACCTCGGACGAGGTCCTGGCCCTGGAGTCGCTGCCCTCGTCGGTGGCCGTGGTCGGTGGGGGTGCCATCGGGTGCGAGTTCGCCTCCCTGCTGAGTGACCTCGGCACCGCGGTGACCGTGTTCGAGGCCCTGCCGACCATCCTCGCCGGCTGCGACGATGACGTGATCAAGACGGTGGCCCGCTCCTTCCGCCGGCGAGGCATCGACGTCAAGACGGGCGCCCGCCTTCAGGGCCACACGCCCGATCCGTCTGGAACGGGAACCGTCGTGTCCTACGACGACGGCGGGAAGCTGGCGGTGGACGCCGTCGTCATCTCGGTCGGTCGGCGCCCGCGCACCGAGGGTCTCCTCGGCCCGGGGACCGGCGTGGTGGTCGACGATCGGGGGTTCGTCGTTGCTGACGCGACCATGCGCACGGCCGCCGACGGGGTGTGGGCCGTTGGTGACGTGGTCGCCGACACGCCCCAACTTGCCCATGTCGGCTTCGCCGAGGGGATCGTGGTGATCAAGAGCATCCTGGGCGAGCCGGTCCTGCCGGTGGACTACGACCGGGCACCCTGGGCCATCTACTGCCACCCGGAGGTGGCATTCGCCGGACTCACCGAAGCGGCCGCTCGCGAGGCCGGATATGACGTTGTGGTCAAGAAGGACCCGTTCGGGGGCAACAGCCGGGCCCGCATCATCGGGGACACCGAGGGACTCGTGAAAGTCGTGGCCGAACGCCTGGCCGACGGCAGCACCGGGAAGATCCTGGGCGTGCACATGGTCGGACCTTGGGTGACCGAGCAACTCGGGGCCGGGTACCTGGCCGTCAACTGGGAGGCGACGGCAGAGGAGGTGGCCCAGTTCATCCAGCCCCACCCCTCGCTGTCGGAGACGTTCGGCGAGACGGTGCTGGCCCTGACCGGAAGGGGTCTGCACCTTGCCTGATGTGACGATGCCCCAGCTCGGTGAGACCGTGACCGAGGGAACCATCACCAAGTGGTTCAAGTCCGTCGGCGATCAGGTGGCCCGGGATGAGCCACTCTTCGAGGTGTCAACCGACAAGGTCGACTCAGAGGTGCCCTCGCCGGTCGAAGGGGTGGTCACCGCCATCCTGGTGGAGGAGGGGGACACCGTCGACGTGGGGGTCAGGCTGGCGGTCATCAGCGACGGGACCTCGCCGGACGGGGATGGTCCCGCTTCCGCCGCTCCGGTGGAGGCGGTGCCGGCCACCGCGACCGTGTCGGATTTGGGCCAGCCTGCCGAGCCCGTCGCTCCTGTTGCGCCTGTGGCGCCGGCCCGCAACGCCCCGCCTGTCGAGGCCGCCGTGACGATGCCAGAATCCACGGCCTCGACCCGCGGGCCTGGCCTGTCGCCGCCGCGTGCCGATCGGACTCCCGGACCCACCCCGCTCAATGGCGCCGTGGATGGACTGGTCCTGTCGCCGGTCGTGCGCAAGCTGTTGAGCGAGCACCGCATCGACCCCTCGACCGTCCCCGGATCCGGGCTCGGGGGGCGCATCACCCGAGGTGACGTGGAGGCGGTCATCGCTGCCGGCGGGTCGGGAGCCTCGGTCGGACCGGCTGCGGTTCCGAGCATCCCCGACACCCTTTCGCCGGGGCCTCCTGATCTGGCGGCCGCACGTGCCCCTGCGGCTGCCGCGGCTCCCGTGGCGACTCGGACTGAGGAGGGGCGCGGGGAGGGCCGGGCCGGATCTCCGACGGAGGCCCGTGACGAAGTGATCCCCTTCACCAACATCCGGCGCCGGACGGCCGAGCACATGGTCCGTTCCAAGGCCACGTCGGCCCACACGCTGATGGTCAAGGAGATCGACTACGAGCGGGTCGAGCAGGTGCGGCGGGCCCATGGGACGCGCTTCCGGGCGGAGGAGGGATTCAACCTCAGTTACCTCCCGTTCGCAGCACGGGCCAGCGTCGATGCCCTCGAGGAGTACCCCAACCTCAACGCTTCGGTCGGCGATGACGCGCTCATCGTCCACCACGACGTCAACCTGGGTATCGCCGTCGATCTGGACAATGAAGGACTGATCGTCCCGGTGGTCCACAATGCCGAGGAACTCAACCTGAGGGGCATGGCCCGCAGGATCCGAGATGTGGCCGACCGGGCCCGGAACAAGCGGCTGAGCCTCGATGACATCAGCGGGGGCACCTTCTCGATCACCAACGCCGGGCCGTTCGGCACCCTGATCACCGGGGCCATCATCAACCAGCCCCAGGTGGCGATTCTGTCCACTGACGGTGTGGCCCGAAAGCCGGTGGTGGTGGAGCTCCCCGACGGCACCGAGTCGATTGCCATCCACTCGGTGGGACTGGTGGCCATGACCTTCGATCACCGGGCCGTCGACGGCGCCTACGTGGCGAGGTACCTGGCCCGATTGGCGCAGATCCTGAATGAGCGGGACTGGGCCGGCGAGCTGTAGAACGACCACGTTGTCGCCCCCTGACCTCCTGATCGATCGCCGATGAGAGTCCGGTGGTTGGGCCGCGTGCCCTACCGTGAGGCGTGGACGGTGCAGCGCGCCATGAGCAGCCGCTCGGATCACGACTATCTGCTGCTGCTCGAGCACCCGCACGTCTACACCCTGGGGACGAACGGCGACCCCCACCATGTGCTGGTCGAACCGGCGTCGGTCGGCGC
>DASZGT010000229.1:0-1811 GCA_035938575.1 Acidimicrobiales bacterium | reverse complement strand
CCGACCTGGTCGGTGTGGCGCCGAACACCGCCTCCAAGGCCGATCAGGACACCGTGGCCGTGGCCCTCTATGCCCTCGACGGCCAGCGGCCGTGGCTCGGAGACCGCTGCAGCTCCTAGTGGCGGCGCCGGCAGGGCCCGGTCAACGCAGCCGGCAGCGGCCGGTACCGGCGCACAGTTCACACTCGGGTGCCTTCCCGGCCGAGTGGGCCAGGCAATGCTCGACGCGCTGCTCAACGATCTCCGCCAGCAGGGGATGAGGGCCTAGCGGGGCGGCCACGAGGTACCGGACGCCGGGGTGACGCCCGGAAGCCTCGGCCGCCAGGTCGGGCAGGTCGCGATCCCAGTGACGGCCCGGCCACAGAAAGTACGGGGCGATCACCACGGTCGAGCACCCACCGGCCACGCAGGCGTCGAAGGCCGTGGCGATCGATGGCTCGGCCAACTCCATATGGGCGGCCTCCACCATCCGGAACCCGCCCCGTTGGCGCCATTCCTCGACGAAGATCTCGTGGTGCCGGTTTGCCTCGTGGCGTCGAGACCCGTGATCGACGATCACGATCCCGATCTGTCCCTGTGACGGCGGCGTCCCACCCTCGGCGGGGTCGCCAGCTACGAAATTCACCACCGCTCGAGACTAGGGGCAATCCCCACCTTCGCCGTGCGGGCCCGCTCCGGCCGGCGGCGTCGTCAACGGGCGATGATGTACTCCATCAGCTCGTTGCGGTCCTTCTCGAGCTCCTGGATGCGGCTCTTGACCACGTCCCCGATGCTGATGATCCCGCACAGTCGGCCGTCCTCCACCACAGGCACGTGACGGATCCGGTGCTCGGTCATCAGATTCATGATCGACTCCACGTCGTCGACCGGTGAGCACGTGTGCACAGTGGTCGACATGATCGAAACCACCGGTGCGGCCAGAGGCTCGACGCGAAGGTCGCTCAGGTGCAGCACGATGTCCCGTTCCGACACGATCCCGTCGATCTGGCGGCCGTCGGGCGATACCACCAGTGCCCCGATGCGGTGCCGGGCCAGGTCGGCCACGACGTCGCCCACCGTTGCCGCCATGGTGGTCGTGGCCACCATCGTTCCCTTTCCTTCGAGCAGGTTCGAAACGAGCATCGACTTCCCCCTTGCACAGCATTCGCAGACGTGCAGCGGTCCACCCACTGCGGTGTCCTAGCAAATCATCGCGCTCCGCCCGACAGAAAGGAATAGCCAGGGGCAATTGGCTTGTGCATCACTTCGCAAGCTGGGGGCACCACCGCTGCGCCCGCAGGGCGGGGGACTCACGAAGACGGGTGGACGGCGCCGCCGCCCGAGTAAAGCCCCACTTCAGCGCCGCCTTCTTCTACGATGAAGGCGATGGGGGAGACATCGCAGCCGGGCCCACGGACGGAGACGACGTCCGCATCGACACCGGCCCAGGGCGCCCTCGATTTCCGGGCGACGCCGAAGGAGCAGCGGGCGGAGCGGCAGCAAAGTCCCGTGGCGAGCCGTCCGGTGAGCGACGGCGGGTCGCGTGCCGGTGATCCAAGGCACCGACTCAGCGCCGTAGCGCCGGCCTCCCGCAAGTGGGTGACCCGTACCGAAGTCGACCGTCGGGCCCGGGCGCGACTGCGCCTCCTCGAGGGCGACGGGATCGTCGTCCTCGACGATCGGCGCGTTCCCGGATCGAGGGACAGCATCAAGCTGATCGCCGTCTCCTGTGCCGGGGTGTTCGTCATCGACACCAAGCACTACAAGGGTCTCGTGCACACCATGCGCCCCGGGTCGATCGGCAACCTGGGGCCGCACGAGCTGCATGTCGGG
>DASZGT010000228.1:0-4339 GCA_035938575.1 Acidimicrobiales bacterium | reverse complement strand
CCGGCGACCCGGCGGTGCATCCGACGGCGGAACAGGACGGGCCACGGGACGACGATCCCGCCCTCGGCACCGGCACCGGTGCCGCTGAGCATCGCTTCGGCCTCGATCACCTCGTCGGTGCCGAAGGCCTGGTCACCCCCTGATCGGCGGGGTCCCCTCGCCGGGGACACCGATCAGCCCACGAGCGGGTGCATCTCCGCCTGCAGTTCCGCCACGGTCCAGCGCTCGTCCTTCTCGAGGGTGTCCGTCATCGTCCAGGGTTGGAACAATCGGATCCGGCCGCCTTGGACGAAGTAGACCTTGCCGGTGGCCGGGCAGCCCTCGGTGGACAGATAGGCAACCAGCGGAGAGACGTTGGCCGGGTCCCAGCTGTCGAACACCGATGCGTCGGCGGGGGCCTGCACGATGTCGGACAGGCCCGGGGTCTGTTCGGTCATGCGGGTGCGAGCCGCCGGCGCGATGGCGTTGACCCGGACCCCGTAGCGCACCAGCTCTTCGGCGGCGATGGTGGTGAAGGCGGCGATGCCGGCCTTGGCCGCTCCGTAGTTGGACTGTCCCGGGTTGCCCAGCAGTCCCGATGTCGAGGAGGTGTTCACCACGGCCGCCTTGACCTCCCGGCCGGACTTGGTCTGCTCCCGCCAGTAGGCGGCAGCATGGCGGGTAGGGACGAAGTGGCCCTTCAGGTGGACATGGATGACCGAGTCCCACTCGGCCTCGGACATGTTGACCAGCACCCGGTCTCGCAGGATGCCGGCGTTGTTGACAAGGATGTGGAGGTCCCCGAAGGCCTCGATGGCCGAGTCGACGAGGCGCTTCCCACCGTCCCAGTCGGTGATGTCGTCGGTGTTGGCCACGGCCTGCCCACCCCCGGCCGTGATCTCATCGACCACTTGCTGGGCGGGTGAGCGGTCGTCGCCCGAGCCGTCGATTGCACCACCGAGGTCGTTGACCACCACGCTGGCGCCTTCAGCCGCGAACAGGAGGGCGTGCTCCCGCCCGATGCCGCGACCGGCCCCGGTGATGATCGCGATTCGCCCGTCGAGTGCTCCCATGTCAACGATTCCTTGTCTGCTGCGCTCAGGTCACGACACCCCACGAGGCATGGGCGCCACTGGTCTCCATCCACGTTGTCAGGGCTTCTGCACCCTGGTCAAACCGGCAACCTCGCCTCGGACGCCTCGACCGCCAGGGGCACCGGTCGCTCAACGGCCGCGCCCAGCCCCGCGCTCGTGACGGCGCCGACCATCGACCGGACCCGGGCCCGGTCGCCCGCCACCAGCACATATTCGGTATTGCGCAGGTGGGAGACAGCGCCCACCTTGCGGCCGGCGGGATTGTGGATGCCGATCCGGGCGCCCACGTACCGGGCCGAGTCGAAGGCCAAGACCTCCACATGGCCCCGTCCGGCACAGAGCTCCATGAGCTCGTCGAAGCTCAGCCATGACTCGTTGTTGTAGGAGAGGACGACCACGTCGGCCTGCACGGCGGCGACCACCTCCCCCAGGGCGGCCGGCATGGTCCGTTTCCCGTTGAAGGCACTGCGACGGTCCGGCTCCCGCAGTTCGTCGCGCTTGCACGCCACGCCGTAGTGCGAGGGTGCGTCCCACGCCACGATCGTCTCCCACACGTGATAGTTGGAGTCATAGCGGTGCTGGTTGTAGGGAGGATCGAGGTAGGCGAGATCGACCCGGTCGAGCGCCGGGGAGCCGGCCAAGAGGCAGGCGTCCCCCCGCACCGCGGCACCGGGCCCGGGGAGCAGCTCCGGCACCCGGAGGGTGAGGGGCTGGTTGGCCCGCGGCGCCCACTCCTTCAGATAGGCCATCTGGACCCCTGTGGTCGAGTCGACCCGGTCGGCGGCCTCCAGCAGGCTGGTCAGCAGCACCGGCCAGAGGTGCGTGCCGGCGAAGTCGCGTTCGATGACGTCGCGCACGGCATCGATGCGGGCGCCGTTCTCGGGCCGGAAGTACCGGGACGCCTCGCAGAAGGTGGCCGTGACGTAGCCGGGCCGACCCACCACGGCGTTGAGCTGGTCGACAGCGTCAACCACCTCTTGGGCCAACCCCTGGATGGCTCCGGGATCGGTGGCCACGTAGCAGAGGGCCAACACATGGGCGAAGCGGGCGCTGTCCACGGCCGTGACGCTGATGCCCAGTCGCTTCCAGGCCTGGGCCACCCGCGTGGTCCCGCAGAACAGGTCGAGCCCGGTACGGGCGCCCGACGCCTCGGCCAGGACGTTGAGCGCCGGCACCAGACGACGCTTGGACCCCAGGTACTTGATCACCAGGAGCTCACCGGCGGCTGAACCGTCGGAACCACCAGTTGGGGTCGCGGGCGTGGGCGTGGAAGTGGTCGGGGATCTGGCGCATCACGCGGTCGAAGGACCAGCCGCCCGTGCCGAGCTGGGCATCGGCGACCACGCCCAGATGGCTCAGCATGTGCTCCACCTCGGCCTCCGGCGGCTCCTGGCCGTGACGCTTCCACACCACCATGGGCACGTCGCACACCTCGCAGGCGGCCACCCAGCAGATGTCGTCCTCGTGGAACCACTCGGTGAGGCGGGCGGCCTCGCACAGCTCGCACCCGGCGACCGGTTGGCTCACAGGGTGTAGAGGTTGACGGTGGTCCCCGGGGGCACCGAGGTCCCCGGGGCCGGGTCCGTCGAGAGCACTTTGTTCGAACCCTTCGGGCCGTAGGGACCGGCGACCTGGAGGCCCAGCCCCTGCAGGGTGCTGGTGGCCTTGTCGACTGACTCCCCGATCACCGAGTCGGGGATGGTCACCGGCTGGGGCCCGAGCGAGATGTTCACGGTCACCTTGGACCCGAAGGGCTGCGGACCGGCTGTCGGATCGGGAGTGGTGCTGATCACCTGCCCGGGGGGGACGGTGGGGCTGTAGGCCTGGTTCTGCGACGGGACGAACCCGAGGGCGGCCAGGGCGGCCGAGGCGGTGGCGTAGGTGGAACCGCTCCCGTTGACCGTCGGGATCGTGACAGGGGCATGGCCCAGAGAGGTGATGATGGTGACGCTCGAGCCGTAGGGGGCGGTCCCGTTGGGCGAGGTGCCGAGGACGGCCCCGGCCACCACCGTCGAGCTGTACTGCGCGGCCGACGCCGGGCACACCCCGACCAGATGGACCGCCAGCAGGGCCTGGATGGCGTCGTTGCAATTCGAGAAGGTGCTCAGGTTGGGGATGGCCACCGGCGGCGGGCCGGCCGAGAGCACCACGCCGATGGTCGATCCCTCTTTGGCGCTCACCGTCTTGGCGCCGGCCCGAGGAGTCGGCTGTTGACTCACGATGAGGCCAGGGCCGAGGGTGATGCTGTAGGCCTGGCCGGTCTGGTGGACCCTGAAGTGATCCGCCCGGACCGATTGGTCGGCCTGGGTGAGCGACTTGCCGACCAGGAGCGGGATCGGATGGCTGGGCGTGAAGATCTTGCTCTTGGTGGCGAACACCGTTCCGGCGGCGACGAGTGCGGCGGCCAGGACCACGACGGCGGCGATCCAGGGCCACCGCCGCCGGACCGAGGCCGGTTGGTCCCCCGGCTCCTTTTCCTTCGGTGCGGCCTTCCTTGCTTCCTTGGGTGCGGGCTTTCTGGCTTCCTTGGCCGATGTGACCAGCGTGGGCACGCCCAGCTCGGTGAGGTCGGGCCCATCGGGTGGGCGCTGTCGTGGACGGACCGGGCGGACCAGGGCGTTGTCGATGTCGCCGAGCTCCTCGACGGGAACGGCGTCGACGATGGGCAGTGGGGCGGCCCCGGGGAGCTCGTGGGCCAGCTCGTCGAGTTGGAGGGCCAGCTGGGACGCGTCGAGGCGCTCGGCCGGGTCGGGGGCGGCCGCCCACAGCAGCACGTCGTGGAGGGGGCCCAGCGCCTCGTGCTCGGGCAGCAGCGCGTCCATGCGGGCCATGAGCGTCGAGATGGTGGTGTCCCCGATGAACGGGGCCTCTCCGGTGACGCCTTCGTAGAGGACCAGGGCGAGGGCGTAGACGTCGGCCTTCCCGTCGAGCACCCACCCTTCCACCTGTTCGGGGGCCGCGTAACGGGCGGTTCCCAACATGGCGCCGTCCGGTTCGGTCCATGCCGCCTCGGCCAGGGCCCGGGCCAGTCCGAAGTCGGCGATCCGCAAGCGCCGGTCAGCGTCGAACAGCAGGTTGGCCGGTTTGATGTCCCGGTGGATCAGCCCTCGGCGGTGGGCATAGTCCAGACCGGTGGCGGCCTCCAGTCCCACCTGGGCCGCCTGCTCCGGGGTCAGCAGCGCGCCGGTGTCGTAGACCTGGCGGAGGCTGCCGCCGGCCAGGTACTCCAGTACCAGGTACGGCTCGCCGCTCTCCTCACCGGAGTC
>DASZGT010000227.1:0-14642 GCA_035938575.1 Acidimicrobiales bacterium | reverse complement strand
CCCAGCTCGAGGAAGAGACGCTTGAGGGTGGGGGCGCCCTTCTCCATGATCCGGCGCCCGACCGCGGTGGACCCGGTGAAGGAGATGAGGTCGACGCGGGGGTCGGTGACCAGGTCCTCGGCCACGGCGTTGTCCGACGTGGTCACCACCTGGAGGACGCCAGGGGGGAAGTCCGTCCGCTCCGCCACCAGGCGACCGATGCGGGTGGCGTTCCACGGCGTGTTGGGCGCCGCCTTCAGAATCACGGTGTTCCCCGTGGCCAGCGCCGGTCCTAGCTTGTTGACGGTCACCTCGAAGGGATAGTTCCAGGGGACGATGGCGGCCACCACGCCCACCGGCTCCTTGGTCACCTTGCGCCAACTCCTGGTGCCGAAGGCGCGACCCTCGGGGATGTCGCGCTCCCACTGGAAGTCATCGATGAAGTCGGTCGGCCAGCGGAACCCCTCGGCCAGCGGGGCGTCGAGCTGAGGACCATAGGTGAGCAGCACCGGAGTCCCCACCTCGGCCACGAGTTCGGCCCGCAGCAGTTCCTGCTCCTCCTCGAGGGCAGTCTGGAGCTGACGGAGGCATCGCTGACGCAGCTCCCTGTCGGTGGACCAGTCCGACTCGTCGAACGCCCGCCGGGCCGCACCGATGGCCTCCTCGACGTCCTCGTGGCCGGCGTCAGCTACCTGGCCGAGCACCGCTTCGGTGGCCGGGTTTACGTTGTCGAACAGCTTTCCCGACTTGGCCTCCACCAGCTTTCCGTCGATGAGCATCCGTTGCTCACCGGACGCGGTCCCGGTGCCATTGGTCGTTACGGTCATCGATTCTCCCCCGTCGTCGGCGGCGGTCGGGCCACTGCGTGGAGCCGCCGGTGTGCTGTCCCCGCATGCTATCCCGCCGCCTCCGCCCCCCACCCAATCGAACGGCGGCCTCGATGGCGGATCGCCGGACTCATCCGCCCCAGATGACCCTGCCCCCGACGAAGGTGGCTCGCACCAGGTGATGGTCGAGTTGGTGACGAGCCTCGCGCCAGGACACGGAGAGCAGGCAGAGGTCGGCGCGGGTCCCCACCGTCACTCGACGCCGCGGACCCCCGGGATCCTCGAGCGGTGAGAGGAACAGGCCGAAGGCCTGCTCCTCACTCAGCCGCTCCTCGCCACCCATGACGGCGCCACCAGCGGTCCGACGAGACACCGCGGCACGCATGGCCGCCCAGGGGTCGGGATCGCCGAACGGCGCATCCGTGCTCCCGGCCAGCGGGACGCCGACCATGGTCCAGGCGCGCAGTCGGTACAGCCAGGTCCGATCGCTGGGCTCGACCTCGCGGCGGTAGCGGTCACCGTGCTCGGTGATGAACCCGGGTTGGGTGACGACGGTGACCGGGAGGCCACGCAAGAGCGCCATGGCCTCGGGAGGGGCCACGCTGGCGTGCTCGATGCGATGAGGACCTCCGCCTGCTTCCCGCAGCGCAACTGCGGCCAGGACCAGCGACTGGCGGCTCACGCAGTGCAGGGCGACGCCCCGGGCCCCGGCCGCCACGATGGCCGCGGTCAACTCGTGCAGTGATGGGAGTTCGGTGTCGATGAGGACGAGCTTGCGGGCCCCGGTGCACAGCATCGACCCCGAGCGGGCGGGCAGCCCGTCCCCCAGCATGTGCACCCGTTGGCCGAGAGCGCCTCTCCGCTGCTCGGCAGCCACCAGCTCGAGCTCGGCCACGCCATTGGTGACCGTGGCATCGGTGACGCCGGTGACCCCGAAACGAGCCAGCCGGGCACCGGCTCCCGCCAGCTCCGGTCCCGGTGCTGCGAACCACAGCGGACGGAGGGCCCCGTCGACATCGGAGAAGACGCCGTCGGGTGACATCAGGCCATCGGGGCCCGGCGATCCGTCCGCGGCGGCCACGCGGCGGACGGCGGCCACCCCGGCCGTGTTCAGGACCCATTGATGGCCACTTCGGTGTTGGATCCTCACCGGGGTGCCACGAAGGCCCCCCAGCAGTTGGTCGAGTCCGGCCGCGTCGAGGGCACCGATGGTGGACTCGTCATATCCGTAACCCCGCACCCACTGGCCCGGTGGGCGCCCCGCGGCCGCCGTCCGCAGGGCCCGACCCAGCCCGGCGCGGTCCAGCACGGCCGGTCGGCCGCAGTCCACCGAGCCGTCTCGTGCGGCCAGGCTGAGGAGATGGAGGTGGTGGTCGTGGAGGCCCGGAAGGAGGGCACCACCCCGGCCTTCGACGGTGACCACGGTGTCGTCCCGCCGGTGCCGCAGCACCTCACCGCGGGCCTCGTCTCCGCCGCCCACGAACGTGACCATGCCACCGATGGCGACGACCGTCTGGCCCCGGCGGCCCTCGATCTCCACGTCGGTGACCACCAGCGGCGGCAGGGCCTCCGGCGGCGCCCCCGGCGATGACGGGGTCACACCGGGATGAGGGGCTCGTCCGGGAGCCGGCCCCGCGGATCTGCCGCACTCTCGACCCTCTGTGATGCTTCACCGTGGTACGCCGACCACGTCGAACCGTGCCGTTCGACCCGGTGCTCACCGGCGCAGCTCCCGTCCCGGTTGGCGAACGCGCTGGAGGCCTGCATGGAACAGTCGACGAGGTGGCCCCCACCGGCGGCGAAGGAGGCCACCGCCCCCGTGGCCGCGCACAGTCCGCTGACCGGATCGGCGATGGCGTCGGCGCAGAACACGGGCGAGCGCGCACCGCTGGAGCCGACCAGTCTGCCGGCCACGGCGGCGTCGTCACCGAATGCCACCCAATTCGACCGGGGCCCGTCCCGGCCGTAACCGGTGATCGACACCCAGGTCCGTCCGGCCCGCGCCCCGAGGAATTCCTGGGGGCTGAAGCCGAGGGTGGCCAAGGCCCGCGGGCGGGAGCTCTCGACCACCATGTCGGCGCAGTCGACGATCCTCCGCAGGGCACGCCGGTCGGTCGGGCTCCGGAAGTCGAGCAGCACCTGGTCGTGGTGCCGATGGAGCTCGGTGAACAGCCAGGGGTCTCCCCGGCGGACCCCGTCCGGGCGGCCGACGTCCTCCACTTTGATCACGTGGGCGCCGCACCGGCCCAGGAGATGAGCACAGAGTGGGCCCGCCCACATGGCTGAGAAATCCACGACCACCGGCGCCCGGGTCGGCGTCGGCGCCCTCTCGCCCAACCGTTGGATCGCCCACGGCAGTCCGGGGCCTGGTGCCGAGGCGGGCAGCCGGGCCGCCGGGAGACCGAGCAACTGTGCCCTCGCCACCACCTCGTCCCCCGGCCGGCGCCTCACGAACTCCTTCAGTGCGTCCCACACCTCTCCGGGAAGGTCTGCCTCTCCAGGACGGTCTGCCTCTCCAGGACGGTCTGCGTCGGCACAGGCCGGGACCGTGCCGCCCGTCAAGGCGGGGAGCAGCTCGAGATCGCTGGGGCGAGCCAGGTTGACCGCCACCCAGCCGTCACCGGAACGGACGAGCTGGCAGCGCCCACCCACGGAGACGGCCCCCGAGCGGGCAGCACCCCGGGCGGCGGCGCGCTGGGTCAGCAGGGCAGCGATGTCCAGTGCCAGGTCCGCCCCGAACCCTCGGGCCACGACACCGAGGAGGCGGGCCGTACCATCCAGCCGTCCGATGACGTCACCGGTCGGCCATTGTGGAGCCTCGCCCGGCCACCCCGTCAAGGACATGGCTCCCGACGCCGCCCACCGCAGCACGGGGCAGGGCGCGGGTCCCGTCGCATTGGCGAGGTCGCTCACATCGGGGGCCACGGCGATCCCGCGGCGACGGAGCCCGGCGACCAGCCGGCCCACGGTGTCCGCCGCCGTGGACGCTCCTTCGGAAGGGGCAGGCAGGACCGGCACGCAGACGACACTAGCGAGGCCCTGTCGATGCAGGGCCAGATCCCCACAAGCCCACCTGGCCAGTCGTGGGAGCAGTCAGGGTACGATGTCGCCGAATTGCTCGATCGTCGGAGTGAGGGCAGAGTCTTCCGAGGGGGATCCGGCACCGCAGGCCCGGCAGCCGCCCGGTGGGTGGATGGTGCCACGTCAGCGTTCGTTCAACCGATGGCCGGCAGAGGCCTGCCGCTTCCATCGGGGGCCGACAGATGAGATGCAACGGAGAAGGGACTGGTTCATGGAGCTGACGGTAGGGGCTCGGTTGCGCAGCGCGGTGAGCGACGCGGAGGTGATCGTGATCCGCGCCCAGGGCGGAGCCGTGACGGTCACGTGCGGCGGCCTGCCCGTTCTGAGCGGCGATGACGACTCCCCGAAAGGGGAGATCCAACCGGGTCACGAAGGTTCCGTGGTCCTCGGCAAGCGCTACGTTGACGAGTCCGACACGCTGGAGCTCCTGTGCACGAAGCCGGGTGAGGGCGAACTCGCCGTCGACGGGCTCCCGCTCCGGCTGAAGAGCGCGAAGCCACTCCCCTCCTCGGACTGAACCGCGGCCATGCACCTCGGTCTCGTGCTCGACATGGTCCACGCCGGCTACGGGGGCCGGACCGCGCTCACCGCCGATGGGGACAGCGTCGACTACGCCCGGTTGGCCGAGCGTTCGTGGACGGCATCGGCCCGCTTCCTCGAGCTCGGGGTGCCCGCCGTCGTCTACCTGGGAGGCAACCATGTCGCCTACCCGCTGTCCCTGTTCGGCGCAGCCGGCGCCGGAGTGCCCTTCATCCCGCTCAACTACCGACTCGGCGCCGAGCAGCTGGCCGCCCAGATCGATGCCCACCCCGGCGCATTCATCGTGTACGGGACCGAGCCGCCGGCGGGTTCGGATCCCGCGCGCTCGGCCCATTGTCAAGAGTTCGCCGACTCGCTGTCCGGGACTGGGGCACAACCGCCGCCGCCGCAGGATCCCGACCTACCGTGCGTGCTGCTCTACACCAGTGGGACCACGGCCGCCCCCAAGGCCGCCATCCTGCGCCACCGTCACCTCATGTCCTATCTGCTCGGCACCGTCGAATTCGCCAGTGCCGACGAGCGCGAGATTTCGTTGGTGTCCGTCCCGCCCTACCACATCGCCGGGGTGGCCAACCTGCTGAGCAACGTCTACGCAGGCCGTCGCATCATCTATCTCGACCGGTTCGATCCCGAGCTCTGGCTACGCACGGTGCGCGACCACAAGGTCACCCAGGCGATGGTCATCCCTACCATGCTGGCCCGGGTGGTCGCCCACCTCCAGGGCGCCGGTGATGCCGACACGCCCAGCCTGAATGCCCTGTCCTACGGCGGGGCCCGCTTGCCGACCCCCGTGCTGCGTCGGGCGATGGAGCTCTTTCCGACCACGGGGTTCGTGAACGCCTACGGCCTGACCGAGACCAGCTCGACCATCGCGCTGCTCGGGCCGGACGATCACCGGGCCGCCTTCACCAGTGAGGATCCGGCGGTGCGCGCCCGCCTGGGATCGGTCGGACGGCTGCTGCCCGGGATCGAGTTGCAGGTGCGGGACGAGGCGGGCGAACCGCTCCCCGCCGGACACCTCGGTCTCCTGTTCCTCCGAGGCGAGCAGATCTCCGGCGAGTACGCCGGGGGCAGCCTGCTGGACGGGGACGGGTGGTTCTCCAGCCGTGACCGGGGGCGCATCGACGAGGACGGCTATGTCTTCATCGAGGGACGCGCCGACGACACCATCATCCGGGGGGGCGAGAACATCGCCCCGGACGAGATCGAAGACGTGCTCCTGGCGTGTGACGGCATCGTGGACGCGGTGGTTGTCGGCCTGCCCGACGACGAATGGGGACAGCGCCTCGTGGCCGTGGTGGTGGCGAGCCAGCGCGGATCGATGAGCGGGGACGAGCTGAGGGAGGTGGTCCGGGCACGGCTCCGCTCGTCCAAGACCCCGGAGACCATTGAGTTCTGGCCGGAGCTCCCCCGGACCGAAACGGGCAAACTGCTACGCCGGCAGGTCGTTGCCCGGTTGACCGGATGACCCCAGGTTCCACGACAGAGTTCGGCGTCTACGTCCCCCAGGTCTCGTTCACCTATCCCCAGATGCTCGAGCGGGCCCGCGTGGCCGAAGGGGTGGGCTTCGACTCCCTCTGGCTCTACGATCACCTCTACAGCCCCGGTCAGCCCGAGCTGGCGTCCCTCGAAGGATGGACGCTGGCCTCCTACCTCCTGGCCCAGACCACCAGCTTGCGGGTCGGCCATCTCGTCCTTTGCAACAACTTCCGCCACCCCGCCCTGCTGGCCAAGATGGCGACCACCCTGGATGTCCTGTCGGGGGGACGGCTCGAGCTCGGGATCGGCAGCGGCTCGGTGAGCGCCGAGCACGTGCAGGCCGGCATGCCCTGGGGCTCCTTCCCCGAGCGGTCCGATCGCCTGGCCGAGACGTTGGAGATCCTGACCCGCATGTTCACCCAGGCCACCACGACCTTCACCGGTCGGCACTACCAGGTGACCGACCTGCCCAACCTGCCGGCCCCGGCCCAGACCCCGCATCCGCCGATCCACATCGGGGGGATCGGGCCCCTCCGCACCTTGCCGCTGGTCGCCCGCTACGCCGACGTCTGGAACATCCCCACCTACGGACTCGCCGGATGGGAGGCGAGCAAGGAGCGGTTGGAAGAGGAATGCGCCCGGATCGGTCGGGACCCGGCGACCATCCGCCGATCCCACGAGGCGGTGTTGGTTCTAGCCCCTGACCAGTCGTCCCTGCGAACGGCCCGGGCCGCGGCGGAGCGGCGCTACGGCGGCGAAGGCTGGGGGATGGAGGCGGGCGGCTACGTGGGCACTCCGTCTATGGTGCGCGATCGGATCGCCGAGCTGGCGGACAAGGGGATCTCCCTCTTCGTCTTCTTCACCCACGACCGGGCCGACCCCCGGACCCTCGAGCTCTTCGCCGATACGGTGATGCCCGAATTCAACTGAGCGCCGCCAGCGGACGGAAGGCCTGCCTTCGCTTCCGGCCTGGTCAGTTCGCTATTCGGCCGCCGATGTCTTGACCGGAGGCCGCCAGAAACCGGCCAGGAGCAGGGCCGCGCCCCCACCCCCGAGGGCGAGCACGATCCACCAGCCCGTCCACCCGCCGAGCCCGAGCAGTCCGGCAACGTCGTCCAGACTCCACCGGCCCGGGCCGAGGATCCCGATCACCACCCCGACGACGGTGAGGGTCATCACGTACTCCCAACCCTCGCCGGGGCGGAAGATGAAGAAGCCGTTTCCCCGATGGTTGGTGATCCACGCCACCAGCATCACCCCCACCACGCCCGCGGCCGCAAACGGCGTCAGCAGCCCGGCGATGAGCAGGAACCCAGCGCCGATCTCGGTGAGGCTGGCGGTCCAGGCATGGAGCCATCCCGGGCGCATCCCCAGGCTCTCGAACCATCGCCCCGTCCCGGCGATCTTGCCTCCCCCGAAGACGTGGTTGAATCCGTGGGCCAGGAAGATCCCGCCCGCGGTCACCCTGAGCAACAAGAGAGCGACGTCCGAGGCGTGCGACTCCATGTAGGTCCCTTCGTTCAGGCCCATCGCCGACAGCGGCGAAGCGATCACGGAGTTTACCGATTCGGCCCGCCTCGGCCCCGGACCTCCGTCCGGCCACTGCCACCGGCGTACCAGCCGCCGACGCCGGCCACCGGTAACCTCGTCGGATGCACTCCGTCACCAGGGACGAGGCAGGACGTGGCCGGGTCGGACCAGCCCCCACCGCGGAGAGGCCGGGCGACGGTGCCTGACCTGACCATCGAGATCCTCGGACACGTCGCCACGGTGACCCTCGACCGTCCACCCGTCAACGCCATCGACCGCGGGACGATGGCGGAGATCCGCGACGCCTTTCGGAGCTTCGACGACAACCGGGAGGTTCGGGCCGCCATCTTCACCGCCGCCGGGGACCGAGCCTTCATGGCCGGGGTCGACCTGCGATCCGTCGGACAGGCGGCCGGCCCCGCGGACGAAGTGGCGCCCACCCTGGTGACCGATCCGCCGCGGGTGGCACGTGATGCCATGTGGGCGATCACGGACTGTGCGGTGCCGGTCATCGGAGCCATCAATGGCCCGGCGCTGGGTGCCGGCCTGGCCTTCGCCGCCTGCTGCGACATGCTGGTGGCGGCCGAAGGGGCCAGTTTCGGTGCGCCCGAGATCAACCTCGGCCTGCTCGGCGCCAGTGCCCATGTCTCGATGCTGGTCGGCCGGTACAAAGCCCGGGAGATGTACTTCACCGGCGAGGAAGTCAGCGCGGCAGAGTTGCACCGGCTGGGGGCGGTGCGCGGGGTGGTGCCCCGTGAGGACCTCCTGGCCACCGCTCAGGCGCTCGCCCAGGAGCTGGCGGCCAAGAGCCCCATCGCCCTCCGCCTGGCCAAGGAGAGCATGAACCGCGTCGAGTACCTGTCTCTCAAGGAGGCGTACCGAACCGAGCAGGACTACACGGCCCGCCTGTCCCGGTTCGACGATGCCGCCGAGGCCCGTTCGGCCTTCGCCGAGAAGCGCCGGCCCGATTGGAAGTGGCGATGACCACACGTTTGGCGACCACACGTTTGACGTCCGGTTCGCCTGGTCAACCGTTCGTCTGATCCCTCCACCCCGGCGAGCTGGTGGCCCTCCCCTTGGCCACACTGGAGCCGATGAAGTTTTTCTGGGCCTCCACCGTGCCCGCCCCGAAGCACAGGCCCCGGATGTCCCGATAGGCCCGCTCGAGCGGATACTCCCGGCTGTAGCCGTAGCCCCCGTGGATCTGCATGGACTCGTCGCAGACCAGCTTGGCCGCCAGGTTCGCTGCCGTCTTGGCCATCGCCGTCTCGAGCGGGGGCGGCGTGCCCCCCGGCCCGGCCAGCCGGACGGCCCGGCCGAGCAGCAGACGCGCTCCCTCGAGGGCCACGGCCATGTCCGCGAACTTCCATTGGATCCCCTGCAACTCTGCGATCGGACGTCCGCCGACCACCCGGTCACGGGCGTAGCTCACCGCAAGCTCCATGGCCCCCTGGGCGGCACCGATGCACATGGCGGCGTTGCCGCAGCGTTCGTGGTTGAGGTGCGCGAGCAGCGTCTTGAACGGTTCGGTCGACCCCGGGTCGCCGGCCAGGAGCACGTCTTCCTCGGTGATGGCCACGTCGTCGAGGGCGATCTCGGCCTCGGTGGCGGCGTGGATGCCCATGCCCCGATGGCGCCCGGTCACACTCACTCCGTCGCGGTCCATGGGCACGACGACGGCGCCGATGCCCTTGGCGCCGTCGCCGTCCGGCCAGCGGCACCACACCAGGACCGCTGATGCGACATGGCCGAGCGTCGAGTAGTTCTTGTAGCCGTTGAGCCGCCACCGCCCGGGGCCGTCAGCCCGCAAGGCGGCCCGCATGTTCTGCACAGCCGAGCCCGCGTCCGGCTCGGTGATGCCGATGCTGATGATGCAATCCCCCGCCGCCACCGTCGGGAGGTAGCGCTCCTTCAGGGCCTGGCCGCCGAGGTGCTCGATCCCCCGACTCGGTCCGTTGTAGGCCAACTGGCAACAGATGGCGGTCGACACGTCGAAGCGCGCGATCTCCTCGAGCACGATCGCCGCCTCGACGTCGCCCAGCCCCAAGCCTCCCCATTCGGTGCCGATGGTCACCCGGAACAGGTCCGCCGTCGCCAGCGCCTTGATCGCCTCCCTGGGGACCTCGCCCGACTCGTCGCTCTCCCCCGCCCGCGGACCCACTTCGCGGCCACCGATCTGGCGGGCCAGCTCCCGGAGCGCGTTCTGGTCCGGGTCCTCGCCCATGGGATCGGCACCTGAGGACAGCGACACGTCGGCATGCTACTTGCCGACCACCCCGCTCAGCAGGGGACCGGCCAACGGGGCCTGGGTTCGCCGACCAGGTTGGTTCGGCCGCCCGCTCAGCCGGGCGGGTCGGGGCGGAGGAAGCGCTGTTGTGGATCCCAGCGACGAAGGGCCTCCACCTCCTCCTCGGTCGGGTTCCCCAATTCGGCCACATGGTCGGCGACCGTGACTTCCCAACCACAGATCCGGCGGACCCTCTCGATGCGTTCGTCGAGGGGTTCGGGCCCCTCGGGCACGGCGGTCAACACGAAGGCACCCTCCCCGCGCTCGAAGGTGGCCAGGTCGGTCACCAGGGCCCGCACCCTGACACCCGGTGAGGTGATGTAGGGCACGTCGTCCACGGTGCGGCGGGGGGCCAGGGTGGCCACCACCACTACCTCGTCGGCGGCCGTGGCCACGTCGTTGCCCCCTCCTGACCCCACCAAAAAGGCCCGACCGGGGATCACCGTCGAATTGATGTTGCCGTGCCGGTCGATCTGGGCGGCCCCGAGGCAGCCGAGCAGGCGGGTGCCGGGGCCTCCCGTCAGTGTCGAGAGCACCGTCTCGCTGTCACTGACCATGGTGGCGCTCGGGAAGCTGCGGTGATTGAACACGAACGGGTCGGCCGGCGTGGGCTCGTAGCCCCACAATCCGAGCTCGGCGGTGAGCACGGCGAGAGACCCGTCCCGGTGGGACGTGCGGATGGCCAGCCAGGCCGACAGGTTGGCCACGCCGGCCCCGGCCAGCACGGCGTCGAATCCGCCGTCCGAAACCCTGGCGGCGACATGGCGGGCTCCGAAGACAGCGGCCCTCTCCCAGGCTCCGACGGGTGCGTCCAGGTCCGGCGGATGGGCGTCCTCGTCGTCGCGCCACGAGTCCGGATCGGCCCGACGGCGCAATCGGGCGATCCGGGGCTGGCCCAGCTGTTCGAGGTAGTCGGTCTGGTTCGCCGGGTCCAGCACCCAGCGTCGGATCCAGGCGTCGAAGTCCGCCCCGCGGCTGGCCTCCCGCGTCTCCTCCCAGAACTCGAGGTCCTCACCATACGCTTCGACTGGGAGGTGGGGTGTGTACAGGCCACCGGGATGAGCGCCCAGTGGCACCTCGCACAGGGCGAGCACCCGGTGGGCGGGAACCTTGACCAGGTGGGCCCAGGGACGGATGTCGTCGACGATGCGCTCCACGGTCACGATGGCGCCGCGCCGGGCCGCCAGCACGCCCCAGACCCCCTCGAGGAGCGGAGGGCTGAGGGCGACGTTGCCGTGGCGGTCGGCCAGGGGTGCGTGGATGAGGGCAATGTCGGGTGCGTAGGGAGCCAGCAACCCGACCTGGCCGCCGAAGGGCGAGTCGACGACGGCGAAGCCCTCGTTGCCCTCCATGCTCGAGCCTTGCAGCGACAGGGTGGTGACGGCCGGCAACCCGCGGGCTGCCGCCTCCAGGCGTTGGAGGAAGGTCAGAAACGACCAGTGCTCCACCTCCACCTCCCCGCTGAGGTAGGCGTCCCCGAACCATTTGTTAGGAGTGAAGTTGGGGAAGACGTCGCCCGAGTAGCCGGTCACCACCCGCTTGAGCAGCCTGCCCCGGAACAGCACGGCTCCGAGGCTGGACAGGCTGAGCATGACCAGGGTGAACTGTGGGTCGCGACCCCACCACTGCCGGACGACCTCGCGCGCCGCCGCCGTCCAACGCGAGTGCCCGGTCACCACGTGGATGGCGTCCCCGGCCTCCACATGCCGCCCCACCGCCTCCTCGAGAGAGACAAGGGGGGAACTCATGAGCGGGCAGGGTTCTGGCGCACAGGCGCAGACCGTAGTTGAGCCGACCACCTCATTCGTGAAAGTCGGCGTCGTTACACTGACGCCATGATCCGCTACGAGGTCGGTGACGACCATGTCGCCCGGCTGACCCTCGATCGACCCGAGGCCAAGAACGCCCTGAGCGTAGAGATGCGCGACGACATCGTGGCCCGGGTGCGTGACGCCCGGGCCGACGGCCGGGTGAGATCGCTGCTCATCACCGGCGTCGGCGACGCCTTCTGCTCGGGCATGGACCTCCGGCAGTCGACCGTGGGATCCGCCGGCGGCGCCGGCTTCGATCCCCGGACCACCAGTGAGGCCCTTCGGGTGGGTGTGCAGGCCTTCATCCGCGAACTGTGGGAGCTCGACAAGCCGACGGTGGCCGCCGTCAACGGGACGGCCGTCGGCCCGGGGGCCCACCTGGCCCTGGCGTGCGATTTCGTACTGACCTGTGAGCAGACCACCTTCGTCTGGTCCTTCGCCCGTTGGGGGCTGGTGGTGGACGCCGGTGGCGCCTACCTCCTGCCCCGTCTGGTCGGTCTGCCCACGGCAAAGGCGATGGTGATGCTCGGCGACAAGGTGGGCGGGGCGGATGCCGTGGCCCTCGGCCTCGCCTACCGGTGCGTCCCCACACCGGACGAGCTGGCCACCGCAGCCTCCGACCTGGCCGTCCGCCTGGCCGCGGGCCCCACCCGGTCCCTCGGCCTATCCAAGATGCTGCTCAACTCCAGTTTCGAGACATCGCTGCCCGAGTCGCTCGAGCGGGAGGGCCAGGCCCAGGCCATGGCCGCCACCTCTCCCGAGATGGCGGAGGGGATGGCGGCGTTCAAGGAGCGCCGCTCGCCCGACTTCCCCGGCGTGCGTTGACCGACGCGGTCCCTCCCGGCCCGGGTGGGGTGCCGGAGGCGGCGCCCGACGCCCCCCTCTCGGGCCTGCGGGTCATCGACGTGGGGACCCGGATCAGTGCCCCGTTCTGTGCCGGGCTCCTGGGCGAGATGGGTGCCGAGGTCATCAAGGTCGAACAGCCGGACGGCGGCGACTTCATGCGGACCATCGGGCCCTTCGCGGTGGATGCGGACGGCCACGACTACTCACTGTGGTGGGCGGTCGAGGGCCGGGGTCGCAAGGGGATCACCCTCGATCTCCGCCAGCAGCAGGGACAGGATCTCTTCCGACGCCTGGTCGCCACCGCCGACGTGGTGTGCGAGAACTTCCGACCCGGCACCCTGGAAGGGTGGCACGTCGGCCCCGATGACTGCGACCCCCGCCTGGTCTGGGCCCGCATCAGCGTCTTCGGCCAGGACGGCCCGTACTCCGGGCGGCCGGGACTGGACCGCATGGGTATCGCCTATGGCGGGCTGCTGGCCATCACCGGCTATCCCGACCGGCCCCCCGTCCGGCCCGGCGTGACCATCTCGGACTACCTGACCGGGGCCTTTGCCGCCGAAGCGGTGCTGGCCGCCCTCTATCGCCGTGATCGTCCCGGCACGGGAACCGGGCGGGGGGGCGTGGTGGACGCACCCCTCTACGGAGCGGTGCTCCGCATCCTCGAATGGACCATCGCGGGCCAGGATCGGCTCGGGATCACCCGCCAGCGCCAGGGCAACCGGCTCTCCAATTCGGCCCCACTCGACAACTACGCCACCTCGGACGGGCATTACGTATGCATCGTCGGAGGTTCGGACGCCAACTTCAAGCGGCTGTGCCGCGCCATGGGACGCCCGGACCTGGCCGAGGACCCCCGCTGGTCGACCTTGAGCCGCCGGGTCGCGGACGCTGACACCATCAACGACCTGGTGGCCGAGTGGGCCGCCGCCCGCACCGCCCGCGAGGTCGAGGAGGTCTGCGTGGCCCACGGTGTCCCGGTGGGGGTGGCCCACGATGCGTCGGAGATCATCGCCGACCCCCACGTGATCGCCCGCGGCGACCTGGTCGAGGTCGATGATCCGTTTGCCGGACCACACCTCCAGCAGGCGCCGTTCCCCCGCCTCGACGACCAGAGGCCCGCGGCCCCGGCGCCCGCCCCGTCCCTCGGCCAGCACAATCGCGAGATCTGGTGCGATCTGGTCGGATTGGAGGAGGACCAACTGGAGGCCCTCATGGCTGCCGGCATCATCTGATGGCCCTCTGATGCCCGGATCCCGGGCCATTCGGCGGGGTCGTCGTCGTTGCTACGCTCCCGACCCGTGACCGCCGTACAGGAGGGCCTGTTCGCCGAGGGGGTGGATCCCCACCTCATCGGGGCCCGCTGTCGTGCCTGCGGGCGCCAGCACTTCCCCGCCACCGACACCTGCCCCTACTGCGGAGCGGACGCCGTCGACCCCTGCGATCTGCCCGCCGTGGGCCGCCTGTGGGCATGGACCGCGGTCACGTCTCCCCCGCCCGGGTACCACGGCGCGGTCCCCTACGGATTCGGCGTGGTGGAGCTCGGGGACTGCATCCGCGTGGTGACCCGGCTGACCGAGCCGGACCCGGCCGCGCTGCACCCCGGGCAGGCCATGCGGCTGGTCCTCGACGATGTCGGTGACGGCGCGGCAGAGCCCGTGCTGTCCTGGGCCTTCGCCCCGGAGATCTCATGATCGACGTCGGGGTGGCCGGGGTCGGCATCCACCCGTTCGGTCGCTTCGCAGATCAGACGGTGACCGACCTCGGCGTCGACGCCGTCCGCGCCGCGCTGGCCGAGGCCGGTTCGGCCACCTCCCCGCAAGCCGCGTTCTGCGGCACGGCCTACGGAGGCGTGGCCTCCGGACATCGCGTCCTGGGCCGTTTGGGGCTGACCGGGATGCCGATCATCGACGTCGAAGCGGGATGTGCCAGCGGGGCGGCCGCCTTGATGTTGGCCGCCGCCTCCATTCGCAGCGGTCAGTACGAGACGGTCCTGGCCTTTGGGGTCGAGAAGATGCCCAAAGGGATCATCCGCTCCTCGTTCTTCGAGCCGTGGCAGGAAGCCGCGGGGCTCACCGCCACGCCCGCGTACTTCGCCCTGCGGGCCCAGCGGCTCATGTTCACCTCCGGGGTGACCGAGGAGGACCTCGCCGCGGTGGTGGTGAAGAACCGTCGGCACGGTTCGGCCAACCCCGATGCCATGTTCCGATCCGAGGTCACCGCCGACGCCGTCCTCGACTCCCGGATGGTCTGCGCCCCCCTCCG
>DASZGT010000226.1:0-3000 GCA_035938575.1 Acidimicrobiales bacterium | reverse complement strand
TGCTCACGGCCGATCTCCTGTTGGGCGGGTTCACGGAGGTCGTGGTCGCCGGGGATCGCCCCGATCTGTTGGAGGTGGTGCGCAGCACGTGGAGGCCCGGGGTCGTGCTGGCCTGGGGCGAACCGACCTCGTCACCCCTCTGGTTCGAGCGGAGTGCCGGTCGCGCCTACGTGTGCCGGAACTACGCGTGCCGTCTTCCGGCCGCCGACACCGAGACCCTGGGGTCACAGTTGGCCGGAATGTCCCTGTCGTCGGAGGACCACCGGTGAGCAAGGAATCGACCCGGACGCCGCGAAGCGGCACGGCCAAGGACATCGCCCGCTCGATCAAGTCCAAGGCGCGGATCGAGGTCGCCGGAGGCACTTCGCTCACCCTGCTCGTGCTGGCGTCCCATGTCGAGGACACCACCGGCGTGGACCTGGCCTCCGGAACCCTGGTCCGGGTCAGGGTGCCCTGGCCCGAGGACCACGGACCGGACCTGGCCCCGTTCGATGTGGTGGAGGCCCAGCTGGCCGACGAGCCGGAGCGTGACGACCTCGCCCAACCCGAAGCGGTCACGGCCACCGGCCTTCCCCGGCAGCTCGGGACGCTCCACGGCCGCCGGGTGCGTCGCCTCCTCCACGCGCTGGTGGCGCCGGTCGAGGACCACGTCCTCGGGTTCCCCGGGGCTTCGGCTCCCTACTGGGAGTTCCGGGGATTCCGTCCCTCACTGGCCCTGGTCGTCCCCAGCAAGGGGCCGGTCCTCTTCCGCCGACTCGAGGATCGGTCGGTGTGGGTCCGCTTCGGTTGGGGCCGAAGTGACAACTGGCTGCCGGTGGAGGATCCCCGGGCCGAGCGGGCGCTCGATGTGGCCCGCCGGGACCGGCTCATGGGCAAGGACCTCTCGGCCGCCCTGGGGTTCAAGCCCCACTACCTCGTGGCTTCGATCTCCACGCCGCGGGACGGCCACTGCTACAAGACGGTCCGCGCCCTGCTGCCGCGGGGCTGAGCCCTCCGCGGTGGTCGCCTACAGTCGGCACCTGTGCCCGCTTCCTCCGAGCCCGACCAGGGTCTGGCCCCAATGCTCCCCGACTACGGCGGTGCCTGCATCAGCAATGTCGTCCCCGCCCTCCTGGGCCGGTCACCGGGGCGCGCCACCGATCCGGACTGGTTACCTGCTGCCGCCCGCCATGCCACCCAGATCGTCCTCCTGGTCGTGGACGGTCTGGGCTGGGACCAGCTGCGCGCCCGGGCCGCCCTGGCCCCGACCCTCTCCGCCGCCGAAGGGATCGACCGCGCCATCACCTCGGTGGCCCCCACCACCACCGCCTGTGCTCTGACCTCGATCACCACCGGCTGCCGCCCGTCCGAGCACGGATTGCTCGGATACCGTCTGGCCGTCGATGACGACATCCTCAATGCGCTGCGTTGGTCGATCGGCAGCGGGCAAGCCCGCGATGCCCGGCGGACGGTGCCGGCCCGCCAGTTCCAACCGTGCCCCTCCTTCCCGGGCGCAGCCCGGCCGGTGCCGGTGGTGTCCAAGTCCGAATTCGGCGGGACGGGGTTCACGGCTGCGCACCTCGGCAACTCGCCCTTGCGCGGCTACCGGGTGATCTCGTCCCTGCCCGTCGAGGTCGGGCACCTGCTGCGCGGGGGCGAGCCCTTCGTCTACGCCTACTACGACGGCATCGACAGAGTGGCCCACGGAAGCGGTCTGGGCGAGCTCTACGACGCCGAGCTCAGGGCAGTCGACCGCATGGTGGCCGATGTGGTGACAGAGCTCCCGGCCGGGGCGGTCCTGGTGGTGACGGCCGACCACGGCCAGATCGATGTCGGTCCACAGGTCGAGCTCCTCGGGCGCGACGTCATGGCCTCGGTGCGGTTCATGTCGGGCGAGGGTCGCTTCCGCTGGCTCCACGCCCGGGCGGGCGCGGCCGACGACCTTCTCGAGGCCGTCGTCGAGCGCTACGGCGACTCGACGTGGGCACGGGGACGTGACCAGCTCATCGACGACGGAGTGTTCGGCGGCCCGTTGCGGGAGGGGGTCGTCTCCCGATTGGGCGATGTGGCGCTGATCCCCCACACGTCAATCGCCTTCGTCGACCCGGCCGACACCGGCGAAAACCGTCTGCACAGCCGGCATGGGTCGTTGACACGAGACGAGATGCTGGTCCCGCTGGTGGCCCTGACAGGAGGTGGCAACATCTAATGGTGGATGGCGACGCGACTCACCCCGGCCCCGGCGACGAGGGACCCCTCCGTCCCGAGGTGGTGGACCGCCCCGGCGGCAGCGAGGGCCCGGCCGCCCTGACGGTGGCCGTGGGTGCCGACCCGGCACAGGGCACGGTCGAGCCGCGCCCGGCGGAAGAGTCCAATTCCGAGTCCATCGAACGACCGGCCAAGCTCCTCCGCATCGGTTCGATGGTCAAGCAGCTGCTGGAAGAGGTGCGCCAGGCGCCGCTGGACGAGGCCGGCAGGAGCCGCCTCGGCGAGATCTACGAGACCTCGGTGCGCGAGCTGGCCGACGGACTGTCGCCCGACCTGCGCGAGGAGCTCAGCCGGCTGTCGATGCCGCTGGGCGACGGCGTGCCCAGCGAGGCCGAGCTGCGGGTGGCCCAGGCCCAGCTCGTGGGGTGGCTCGAGGGCCTGTTCCACGGCATCCAGGCGACCCTCTTCGCCCAGCAGGTGGCCGCCCAGAACCAGCTCCAGCAGATCCGCCAGCGGGGCCTCCCCCAAGGCGGCGAGGGCCCGGACGGCAGGCCCGGCACCTACCTGTAGGTGACTGCGCGCGGCGGCGCGCGACTGCGGTAGGTTGGGAAATCACGTCGGTGTAGTTCGTCCACAGCTTGGCCACAGGCCGATGCGTGACCTGGGGACAAGTGCCGATGGGGAGGCCGCGGAGGAGAGGTTCGGCGCGGATGAGCAAGTCATTCGTCCATCTGCATACGCACACCGAGTTCTCGATGCTCGACGGGGCAGCGCGGGTGCCGGCGGTCGTGGCCAAGGCGGTCACCGACGGGC
>DASZGT010000225.1:0-3577 GCA_035938575.1 Acidimicrobiales bacterium | reverse complement strand
ACGGCCTGGTGACGGTGGCCATCGATCCGGGCGACGGCACGTTCTCGCTCAACGGGGTCCCCGGGTACGGGCGCCTGGTCGACAGCGGCGACTACGGCGACACCTACAACTACTCACCGCCCCGGATCGATCACGCCGTCTCCTCGCCCGACTCGGTGTCGGTGGCCATCGTCGATCGCGGCCCGGTCCGGGCCACCGCCACCATCACGTCGGAGTTCACCTGGCCCGATCGGGTGGATCACGACACCAAGGCCAGGGTCGGGAAGCGCCAGGTGTCGGTGGTCACCACCGTCGAGCTCCGGGCCGACGAGTCGCTCGTCCGAGTGATCACCAGCTTCGACAATCCGTCGAGGGACCATCGGGTGCGGGTCCACCTCCCCCTTCCCGAGCCGGCGGCGACGTCCCAGGCCGAGTGCGCCTTCACCGTCGTCCAGCGCGGCCTCACCGCCGAAGGCCGGGCCGACGAATTCCCGACACCCACCTTCCCGTCGCGACGGTTCGTGTCGAGCGGCGGCCTGACCGTCGTCCATGATGGGCTCCTCGAGTACGAGCTGGTGGACATCGAGGGGACCGGGCCCGGGGGGGCCGGTGAGGCCCGGGCATTGGCGCTCACGCTGTTGCGCTCCACCGGCATGTTGTCCCGGCTGGGAATGAGTACCCGGCCCCTGCCGGCCGGGCCGATGACGCCGCTCGAGGGCCCACAGCTCATCGGGCCCATCGAGGTCAGCTACGCCCTTCAGATGGGCGCCGTCGATCCCTACCAGGCAGCCGACGACGTGCTGGTGCCCCTGGCCACCACGGCGTCCTTCGGCGGCGGCGACCGGGCCGGTCGTGGTTCGGCCCTCACCGTGCGAGGGGCCGAGGTCTCGTCGGTCCGTCGGGAGGGAGGACTGCTCGAGGTGCGGGTGTTCAATCCACGGTCGACGCCGACCTTCGTCGAACTTCCGGGGCGGGCCGGCTGGCTGGTCGACCTACGGGGCGGGCCGGCCTCCCCCTTCGAGGGGGGCTTCGAGCTGCGGGCCCATGGCATCGCCACGGCCCGACTGTCCGGGGACTGAGACCCCGGCATCCGGTTCTGGTCGGGGCGGATCCGACTGGTCAGCTTCCCCGGCAGGCTCCGACTGGTCAGCTTCCCCGGCAGGCGATCGGGAGGCGCGGACCACCAGCTGCTCGCCCCGATCGCGCAGCTCATCCAGCTCCCGCAGCACCTCGCCGAGTCGCTCCCACCTCACGTTCCTGCGGCGATCGGCCCCGGGCTCGGTGCCGGCCCGGGACAGCTTCCACACCTGCACCCGGCCGATGTCCTTCAGGTTGCGGGTGCGGAGCGCCCGCGTGGTGAAGCCCTCCGCCCCCTCGGCCTGAAGCGCCGTGCGGAACGCATCGGAGACGAGGACAGTCCCAGGGTTGGCCACACCGACCAGCCGGCTGGACAGGTTGACCACCGGACCGTAGAAGTCTCCGTCCTGCACCAGCACCGGTCCGACCGCGAGGGCCACCCGGACGTCGGACAGGAGCTCATCACTCGAGTACGCCTCGGCCAGGCTCAACCCGATCTCGGCGGCACTGGTGGCCGTCGGGACCACGAACATCGCCTCGTCGCCGATCATCTTGACCACACGACCACCCAATGCCACCACCGTGTCGTGGGCCAGTTCCTCGAAGCGGGCCACCACCGCGGCCAGGTCCTCGTCACCCAGATGCTGGCTGAGCACGGTGAAGCCGACCATGTCGGCGAATCCCACCGTCATGACCGGGCTGATGCCCTCTTCGGACGCACGGGCCCGGAGCAGCATGGCCCGCCGCGTCGCAGCCTGCAGATGACGGCGCCAGACGTACTCGAGGAGGCGGGCCATGGCCGGAAGCGCCTCCCCCGCCTGCATGGCGAACTCGTCGGCGTCGATGATGCTGTCGCCGGACGCCGCCAGGATGGGGGTCGTGGCCCCTCCCGTCTCGGCCTCGGCGATTCGGGCCATCGACGACCCGATCACCCTGGCCATCTGCACGGCGGAGTCGACGTCGACGAGGCCCATGGCCACCATCGACTGGAACAGCCGCACGGCTTCGATGTCCATCTCGGTGAAGGCGGGGTCATCCTCATCGACATCGAGGAATCCGAGGGCGCGCCAGAAACGCCGGGCCACTTCGATGGGGATGTCCGTTCGCTCGGCCACCTGGGCCTGAGTCAAGCGGGTCCCTGCCGGGGCCAGCATCCTGTCGACCACCAGGAGGTCGAGCACATCGTCCGCCACCGCCCGGTCGATCTCCTCTCTGGTGCATCCCAAGTCGAGGAGAAGGGAACGGACCCGGGCCAGGGCCTCGATTCGTCGTTGGCCCTCGGTGGCGACCTGGTTCGACACGATCACACCCTAGGTCGACGCGCCGTCGGGGAGGATCGGCGGGTGGCCACCTACACTGTCGCGGTGGCAGCCGCCCCTCTCCGGTCATCGCTGCCGGGCCATCCCCTACGCTTCGGGCCCCGCGCCGTGCTCATCCCGGTCAAAGCGTTCGACCAGGCCAAGCGCCGACTCCATCTGGCCCTGAACGAAGGGCAGCGCGCCGACCTGGCACGCGCCATGGCCGACCGGGTCGTCAGCGCCGCACACCCGTTGCCGGTTGCGGTGGTCTGCGACGACACCGAGGTGGCCGATTGGGCCCGTGCCCGGGGGGCGCTGGTGGTGTGGGAACCGGGGCGCGGCCTCAACGGCGCCGTCCAAGCGGGTGTCGAGCACCTGCGGGCCGGAGGAGTGACCCAGGTGACCGTGGCCCACGCCGACCTCCCCCGTGCCTCCGACCTGGCCGGCGTCGGCGATGCCCCAGGCATCACCCTGGTGCCCGACCGGTATGGAAACGGCACCAACGTGATCGCGCTGCCGGCCGATGCTGGGTTCCAGTTCTCCTATGGTCCGGGCTCCTTTGCCCGACACACCGCCGAAGCGAAGCGGATCGGGCTTCCCACCCGGGTGCTCGACCGTCCTGACCTGGCCTTTGACATCGACGAGCCCGGTGACGTCGTCCCCGTGGCCGCCAGCCGTGATTCGGCCCTGTGACGGGGCCTGACGGCGCCACCGATCACCACCGGGGTCCGAGCGGGCTTCCCGTGGGCGATCTCCTGGCGGCCGAGCCCGTCACGGCCGATCTCCCGGTGCCCGCTGCCGTGCTGGCCGTCGGTGCCCACCCCGACGACATCGAATTCGGATGTGGCGCCACCCTGGCCAAGTGGGCCGCGGCCGGGTCGCAGCTCCACTACCTCGTGCTCACCGACGGCTCGAAGGGCAGTTGGCGCCCCGACGCCGATATCCGCCAGCTGGTGGCCGACCGCCAACAGGAGTGTCACGACGCGGCCGCGGTAGTCGACGGTACGGAGCACCGAACGACGACGCCGTCACCGGACCGGGTCTTCTTCCTCCAACGGGTCGATGGCGAGCTCGAGAACGGTATCGAGGAGCGGAGGGAGGTGGCCCGGATCATCCGCCTGGTCCGCCCGACTGTGGTGCTGGGCCACGACCCGTGGCGACGGTACCGGCTCCATCCAGATCACCGGGCTGCGGGCTTTGTCACCGTGGACGCGCTGGTCGGG
>DASZGT010000224.1:0-7244 GCA_035938575.1 Acidimicrobiales bacterium | reverse complement strand
TCGGGCTCCGCGCCCGGGACCAGACCCGCCACTTCGGTCAACGAGGACCTGGCGCTCGCCTCTTCGACGATCAGGGTGTCATCCAGATCGAATACTGCCACCATGAGCATCTCCGTCACTCAGCTCGAGGTTGCGCCGAGGGCATCGCCGGCTCGGCTCCGCTCCGCGATCACATGGATCTGCGAGGCCACCCATCGATACGGATCGCTGCGGGCGGCCAGCTCCTCGGCGTCCAGCAGCGACGAGAGCACTTCCTCCCCCGGCACCCCCGTGTCGGCGGGTATGGCGTCGTTGAAGACCCTGACTCCATACCACCGGACGATGCCCAACCCGACGGATGTGAGGCAACACTCGATGTCTTCGAGACGATCTGCGGCGGCCCGAGTGCCCAGCTCGTTGATATAGAGGCTCGACTCGAAGGCTGCCGTGGCCCCTGTCCAATCGCCCCGCAGGCCGGGACGCATGGCCAGGGCGTGCCCATTGCGAAAGGTCACCGAGAGCTTGCCCCCGGGCCGTGTGCGCGCCGCCAGTGCTGACAGGGCCACGTCCCGATCCTCGAGGTACATCAGCAGACCGTGCGAGCACACGAGGTCGAACCGGCGCCCTGGGACGAGCTCATCCAGGTCCTCGACGCGGCCCCGGATGATCTCGATCTCGACACCCAAGGCGGACGCCCTCTCGGCCAAGAGTCGCAGGAGAGCCTCAGAGGGGTCGATACCGGTCACATGGCAACCGGCCGATGCCAGCCCCATCACTTGGGTTCCCTGCCCGCAGCCGACGTCCAGAACGTGCATTCCCGGCCGGACGAGATCGGCCAGCTGGCGGGCGATGATCTCCTGGCGGATCACATTTCGGAGGGTACCCAGCTGGTCGATCCAGCGACCCTCGACCGTGTCGAACCCGTTCACTGCGTCATGATCCCACGGAGGATGAGGGGCGGGTGCGAACCAGGCGCGGCGTAACGTGGTGCCATGGCCCCAGCCGAATTCGAGATCCTGTGCGAAATCGAGCCGGCGACCCGGCCGGACCTCACGCATGTTCGCCATCAGATCGGCGTGCTGAGCACCGTCGCCGACGCCTTCTTGATTCCGGACAACCACATCGGTCGGGCCACCGTCTCGAGTATCGCAGTGGCTCACGAAGTGGGGCTCATGGGGGGACGATCCATCGCCTGCATCAATGCACGCGACCGGAACATCCTCGGTTTTCAGCGAGACCTTCTGACGTCTGCCGCCTACGGGGTCGATGAATTCCTCTTCGTCTACGGAGATCGCCCCGAGGCGGGTGCTCGCTCGGACGATCTGACGGTCCGGTTGATGCTGGCCGAGGCCCGCCGCTTCGGGGGCAGGTCAGATGTCGCTGGGCCGCTGCGGCTGGGTGTGGCATCAGGACCCCGCCCGCTACCACCCTGGAAGCGCGATGCCGATTTCCTCCTCGCTCAGGTCTCCTTCTCGATCGAGGCACTCTTGGAGTGGCGGGACTCGATCGACTTCGGCGGACCGGTGTTCGCCGGCGTCATGGTCCTTCCGAGTGCGTCCATGGCCAGAAAGCTCTCGGCGGACATCCCTGAGTTGGCCATTGCCGAGGCCATCATCAGCCTGCTCGATCGGGATCGTGACGCCGGAGTGGAGCTGGCTGTCGAACTGATCGGCGCCATCCGGGAGTCCCGTGCCTTCGACGGTGTTCATCTGATCCCGACCGCCCGCTACCGGGAGGTGTCGGCCAGGCTGGAACGTCTGCTCTGAGGCCGAAGAACGATCCCGGCCCGCAGGTCCGTCCGAGACGTCGGGGTGGGCATCCGAGGCCGTCCCGGTAGTCTTTGACGGGCTGTAACTGGCGCTGTGGGTGGAGTACCACCAGGGAGCGGCCCGGCGGTACGAGTTGTCCGTCACGAGCCGTGCGCCTGGGCGAAGCCACCGACCCCCAGGAGTGCCCATGCCCGATTCCCCCACTGCCGAGCTCATGGATGGAGCTGCGCTGGCTCAGAGGATCCTGGCCAAGACCGCGGAGCGGTCCAGTGCATTCGCTGCCTCGGCCGGTCGTCCGCCGTGCCTGGCCGCGGTGCTGGTCGGCGACGATCCGGCATCGATGACGTACGTCAAGATGAAGCGAGCGCGTAGCCGCGCCGTGGGCGTCGAGTCCCGCCTCGTGGCCCTTCCCTCGACCGCCCGCACGTCCGAGGTCGTCGCGGCCGTGGACGGGCTCTCCGCCGATGCCACCGTGGACGGGATACTCGTGCAGCATCCCGTCCCCTCCCACGTCGATGAACGGGGCGTATTCGAGGCCATCGCGCCGGCAAAGGACGTCGACGGGGTGACCGCCCACTCCTTCGCCGCCATGGCCCTCGACCTCCCTGGGTTCCCCTCGTGCACGGCGGCGGGGATCATACGGCTGCTCGATGCGTACGGTGTCGATGTCTCCGGCCGTCACGCCGTGGTCATCGGTCGCAGCCCGATCCTCGGAAAACCGATGGGCATGCTCCTGCTCGCTGGCGACGCTACCGTCACCTACTGCCATTCGCATACCCGGGACCTGGCCGCGATCGTCGCCACCGCGGACATCGTGATCGCCGCCGTCGGGATTCCCAACTTCGTCCGGGGTGACTGGATCAAGCCCGGAGCCGTCGTCGTAGACGCCGGCTACAACCCCGGCAACATCGGCGACGTCGCCTTCGATGAGGTGACCGCCGTGGCCGGTCTGGTCACTCCGGTCCCGGGAGGTGTCGGGCCCATGACGATCGCCCTCCTCATCGAGCACACCGTCACCGCCGCCGAGCAGCGTTACGGGACCGCGAGTCTCCGTACGCCTCCATGAGGTCGGTCACGATCGCTCCCGGACCTGGGTAGCGTGAGCGAGGTCCGCCGGAACAGGGCGGAAGGGCGCGCGCCGGAGCGGGTTGGACCACACTGGTCCCGTGCGCCTGTTCGTCGCCGCCGACCTCCCGGTCACCGTCCGGCGCCTTCTTTCAGCACTGCCTCACCCCGCCCGGCCCGGCCTCCGATGGACGACCCCGGCCCAGTGGCATGTCACCCTCCGGTTTCTGGGCGAGGTCGACGAACCGGAGGCTGTCGCCGAGGCCCTCTGTGTCATTCCCCCCCGACTGGAGGTCGACAGGGTGGAGGCCGCGCTGGGGCCGGCGTCGGCGTGGTTTGCCCGCAGCCGGGTACTCCAGATCCCTGTCACCGGGGTGGAGGCGTTGGCCGGGGCGGTGCTCGAGGCCACCTCGAGGTGGGGCCCCTCCGGAGAACCGGCCTTTGCCGGCCATGTCACGCTGGCCCGGTTCCGGGGTCCCGGGTCCCCCCCGGCCGACCTGGCCGGGATACCGCTCGACGCCCGTTTCGACGTGCGGGAAGTCGTTCTCTACCGGTCCTCACCCCGGCCAGGTGGTTCCGTTTACCAGGCTCTGTTGCGTGTGCCGGTGCCGGTCTCTCCCGAGGAGTGACGTCTGATGGACCGGGAGCCGGCGCCCTAGGTCCGCAGGCGCGCCGGGTTACTTGTCGGACCAGTAGACCCCGTCGAGCATCTTGCGCAGGTGGGCATGGTGGAGGATGGCGTGGTCGGGATCATCAGGCATGACGGCCTCACCGAACCGGATCGAGCGTCGCGTGATGCGGAACATGACGATGCCGTGTCGTAGCGCGGCGTAGGCCGTGTAGAAATCCAGGTCCCTGGCCCGGTAACCCGAGGCTTCCTCGTAGATTGCGGCCACAGTCGGGCGCTGAAGGATGTGCGGCATCCCGGGCATCCCGAAGTCCTCCACCAAGTCCTGGAAGAACCGGTGGATGTAGATCATCCACCCGAGATCGATCTCGCGGGGGCCCACCGAGGCCATCTCCCAGTCGAGCACGGCCACCGGCGAGAAGTCCTCGAACATCATGTTGCCGATGCGGGCGTCGCCCCAGCTGAAGACGGCGTCGTCGGCGTTGGCGGGCCAGTTCTCCTCAAGCCATTCGAATCCGCGTTCGATGAGAGGCGAGCGGACCCCGTCTGCGGCCACCCAGTCGTAGTACGCCCGCTGCCCCCGGACGTGATGGGACAGCGCGCTCTCACCGTCGTCCGGCCCGGCCAGAAACCGAGCGGGTCCTTCGGCTGTCAGCTCGTGCAGCGCAGCCACCACCTCGACCGCCTGACGTTCCAGCCGCTGTTGATCGGCCAGTGGTGCGTCGAAGAACCAATTGTCACCGAAGGTGTATGGCAGCACATCCGGGGGGACGATGCCCGTGACCCGCTCCATGATGAAGAACGGCACGCCGATGGCGTCCGTCCCTGCCTCCAGCCACAGCACCTTCGGGACGGGCACGTCGGTGTGGTCGGCCACCATCTGCATGGTTTCGAACTGGCGCTCCATGTCGTACACCGAGAACACCGGGTCGGCCGCCGGGTCGGGGGCGATGCGTGCCACCAGCCCGCGGGGCTCGGGCTCCCCCGGCACGGTCAGGTCGAACAGCACGGTCTCCGACGACATGCCGTTCGACTCGGGCACGATCAGCTCTGAGATCGAAGCCCCCGGGACCCGGTCGCCCAACCAGGCCTCGAGCTGCGCCCGGAGCTGGTCGTAGTCGCGGGTCGACGTCTGGGGGCGCTCTCCGCTGGGTCCGTCGATCATGGTCATGCTGCGAAGAAGCTAGCTGAGTCACCGTCAGGTGTCAGTACCGACAGGGGCTCAGCCGACTCCCTGCACACTGGCCTCTGCGTCGCCCGCCCCGATGCCCGGGCTGGTCCGCCATGTGATGGCGATCAGTGTTGGACGACGGCCCGGACCACGGCGGCCAAGGTGTAGTCGAACAACTCCTCCTCGTCGATCGGATGGGAGAGGTGCTCGAGAAGCTCGGGCGCGTCGGGTGCGTCGGCGATCGACCACAGCTCTTCGGGCGTCTCACGCTGGGCCGGTTGTCGCTCGACCTGGCGGTCGAGGAGGACCGAGCCAATGACCAGATTGAGCACGGCCTGCACGGCCAAGGCGGCGCTGGCTCCGTCGACGCCGGCCGCGGTGAGCTCGCGGACCAGCACACGACGCGCCGGCTGGAACAGTGCAGCAGTTCGACCCTGGCGGTGGACCAGCGCCACCAGGTCGGGTCGTTCGAGGAGGGTCGCTCGCAACGAGCGGGCCACAGAGCTGATCCGGGTCACGGGATCCCGGCCTCGGACCGAGACCGCACCGAGTACCCCGATGACCCGCTCGGCGAGGCCGTCGAGCAGGGCCTGCTTGTCCCCCACGTGCCAGTAGATGGCCGTCGCCGCCACACCCAGTTTCCCGGCCAGCCCGCGAATGGTCAGGCCGTCGATTCCCTCGGTCTCGAGGATCTGCATGCCGGCGTCGAGCACCTGGCTTCGGGACAGTCCCACACCGGAGCCCCGCCCGGGCGCTGCTTGACCCGCTCCGGTCGTCATGTAACGATGTTACAGGCACGAGCCTCAGTTGCCCGTGGATCCGGTTCGAAGCGCAAGGGGGAGGCCAAGCGATGTCCGGCACTGGGCACTACACCATCATTTCGGCTGACTGCCACGGTGGTGGCGATCTCCTTGACTACCGCGGCTATCTCCCGAGCAAGCTCCATGCCCAGTTCGACGACTGGGCCACGCAGTACCGCATCCCGTTCGACGACCTGATGGGCGAAGAGGCCAGCCGGAACTGGGATCACGACCGGCGATTGGCCGACCTCGAGGCGGACGGGATCGTGGCCGAGGTCATCTTCCCCAACACCATCCCTCCTTTCTACCCCGAGCCCTCCCTCAAAGTGCAGACCCCGGGGGCGAGCGAGGGAGATCTCAAGCTCCGCTGGCAGGGGCTCCGGGCCCACAACCGATGGTTGGCCGATTTCTGCGCCGCAGCGCCCGGGCGGCGCCTCGGCATTGTCCAGATCATGTTGCACGACGTCCCCGAGGCGGTTGCCGAAGTGGAGTGGGCTGCCGAGGCCGGCATGACGGCCGGGGTCCTGCTCCCCGGTGCTCCTCCCGGCTCCGGGCTCGAGCCGCTCTACTCGCGGGCCTACGACCCCTTGTGGCGGGCCTGCGAGGCTGCGGGCCTTCCCGTCAACCACCACAGTGGCAGTGCCGTCCCGCCCTTGGGGGACCAGGACATCGAGAAGGTCATGTTCATGCTGGAGGTCACCTGGTGGGCCCACCGTTCCCTCTGGCATCTCATCTTCGCCGGGGTGCTCGAGCGCCATCCCGGCCTCCAGTTCGTCTTCACCGAGCAAGGCACGGCTTGGATCCCCGAGACCCTGGCCACCCTCGACTTCTTCTTCGACCGGATGGGCACGGCATCAGGGTCACAAGAGCGCGAATGGGGGGAGGCCGTCGTCTCCGAGCTCTCGATGCGACCGAGCGAGTACTGGGCGCGACAGTGCCATGTCGGCTCCAGCTTCATGCGGCCGGCGGAGGCGGCCATGCGCCATGCGGTCGGCGTGGACAAGATCATGTGGGGCAGCGACTACCCGCACAGGGAGTCGAGCTACCCGTTCAGCACCGAGGCCCTCCGCCTCTCCTTTGCGGGGATCGACCCTGTCGAGGTCCAGCAGATGCTCGGAGGGAACGCCGCCCAGCTCTTCGGATTCGATCTGGACAGCCTGCGCGACGCGGCCGGGCGGGTGGGCCCGAGCCACGAGGAGATCGGTCGACCACTGGGGGCCGACGAGATACCCAGCGGAGCCGGACGGTGCCCGGCCTTCGCCGGGATCGCCAGTTGAACAGCCTTCATCCGTCAGTTCGATCAACCGCAAAGGAGCGTCATGGCCAACGTCAGGTACGGAGCACGATCCGAAGAGCAATTGCGCAACCGAGAGGTGGAGGCGACATCGGTGGACGTCTGGGCCACCACCCTCGTCGCCACCTACCTCACCGACCCGGAGGTCATCGCCGCCGTCCTGCCGCCCCCCATCGAGCCCGGGGCGGAGCCGGTGGTCAAGGTCACGGTGGCGACCGTCGACATCACCGGCTACCCGACGTTCGGAGCGGGCAGCTTCTCCGTGCGTGCCCGCCACGAGGGAACCGAGGGCTTCTATGCCCTCCTCATGCCCATGACCACGGAGCAGTCGGTCATCGGCGGCCGGGAGACCTTCGGCGAGCCCAAGAAGCTCGGCTCGGTCGACCTGCTCCGTCAGGGTGACCGGGTGACCGGCACATTCGCCCGCATGGGGACCGAGATCGTCACCATCGACGGCACGGTCGGCCGCCAGCTCGACCTGCCGGACCGCGAGACGCGGACCGACTTCTATTTCAAGTTCCTCCCTTCTCCCGACGGC
>DASZGT010000223.1:0-2698 GCA_035938575.1 Acidimicrobiales bacterium | reverse complement strand
GTGCTCGACCACGGGCGCATCGTCGAGCGGGGACGACACGACGAGTTGCTGGCGGCGGGGGGACAGTACGCCGAGCTCTACCGCATCCAGTTCGAGCGCCAGGAGCACTCCGACCTCATCTAGCCCACGGGATCGGCCAGGGCGCCGGCTCCGCCCTGGCGATCCACCGCAACGTTGGCCGTCGGCGTCTCCTCGACACTTCGGTGATCGACGGGCATACTCATGGGCATGGGTGGGCATCCGAATCGCCTGAGCATTCCCGACGCCAGGGGCGGGGGGGCGAACCTCAGGGTGACGGGGCACGCCGATCAGGGGAAGGTGGTCGTGAGCCACTGGCGGGACGGGGTCTGCGTGGCGTCGACTCCCATCGAACTGAGCCACGTACCGGCGCTGATCGCCGTGCTGGCGGACGCGCTCGGCCGGGCCGTGACGATCCCGAAGACGCCCACACAGGCCAGCCCGCCCCGGCCCTCGTGGTTGTCGACGGTGAAGGCCCTCTTCCGTCCCACCGTGGCCAAGATCGTCGATCTTCGGGCGGTGCGGGACGATCGGCGGGATGGGCGGACCAGTTAGTCCAGTGAGTCGGCGTAGCTCCTCCCCCGCCGGCGGGGGCCTAGCCGTCCCCTGACAGTGCCTTCGTGATCTGGGTCAGATCGAAGTAGTCACGCCACGCGCTGATCTTGCCGTCGCGGATCTCGAACGTACCCATGACCGGCAACGGGGCCACGATCTGCCCGACGGTGAACGTGTCGACCCGCTCAGTGAGCACGACGTTGCCCCGCACGGCCAGATGAAGGGTCTCGATGACCATGCTCTCGCACATGGCGAAGAAGCCGGCGATGAACGCCACGGCGTCGTCGACACCGACGGCGGGGTCCATGGGGATGTTGTGGTAGACGACGTCGTCGGTGAAGAAGGGGCGCAAGGCTTCGGCATCATGCTTCTCGAACGTGGCACAAAAGTCACGCACGACCCGTTCGGCATCCTCTTCGGCTCCCATCGCGGTCCTCCTGATGTGGATCGGGCTCAATCACGAGGCTATCCAATCTCCCGCCGTCCGGCCGCGAGGCGATGTCAAGCCCATGCGGTCAGCGGCTGTGCGCCGGCCGTGAGGGATTGCCGGTCTGGTTGACTGAAGGGATGTCGAGTGTGGGTGTCACCATCTATGGCGTCTGCGCACTCTCCTTCATGATGGTGATGTACGCCCTCGAGCGGCGTGGAAGGCAATTCATCCTGTTCTTTGCCTTCGGGTGTCTGCTGTCCAGCGCCTATGGGTTCCTCTCAGGGGCCTGGCCCTTCGGCGTGGTCGAGTTCATCTGGTCCGGCATCGCCGTGCGCCGGTATTTCCGCCCGGATCCGATCTGAGCCACCACCGATCACCCGGCTCCCTCAAGTCACCGGTTCGAACCGCCGATACGACTCCGTGTGTGAACGCCGGGTGGCGAAGTCGACCCGCAAGACCCTCAACGAGCGCCGGGTGTCCGGAAACGGATCTGCACGTCCTCAGACCCCATCCTTGGGGGCGGCGCCGATGCGCCCGACGACCGCCCGTAAGACCGGCCTGTCCGACGAGCTCATCCGCCTCGCCTATCTCTGCCAGGCCGGGATCCTCACCAGGGCCGAGTTCGAGGCGGCCAAGGCCCGAACGCTGAGCGAGTATCGGATCAGTCCGGGAAAGGACTGAGGCCTCCCCGACGGGGCCCACGGTGACGGTGACCACGGCGCCACAGCCGGCAGGGTCCTAATGTGCTGTGGCATGCCGTCCGATCTGCAATTCAAGGTCATGAACACCTTCCATCGGGGTCTGCTCAAGATCACCGGCGGACGGTTCGGATGGCGTGGTGGCGGGATGCCGATCCTGCAACTGACCACCGTTGGACGCAGGAGCGGCCAAAGGCGCACGGTGATGCTGGCGTCGCCTGTGCAGGAGGGCGAGACCCTGGTGATCGTGGCCTCCCGCGGCGGCGACGACCACCACCCCGCCTGGTTCCTCAATCTGCGGGACCACCCCGACGTGGAGGTGGCGTTCGCCGGCGCGCCGTCGAAGCCGATGAAGGCAAGGGTTGCCACCCAGAGCGAGCGGGCGGCCCTCTGGCCGCAGGTGACCGCGGCATCCAAGGGATACGCCGGCTACCAGACAAAGACCGATCGCCAGATTCCCGTCGTTCTCCTCCAACCCGCAGGCGGCGGCCGGAGTTAGCCGTCGACCGCCTCCCGGCCCCGCACCGACTGGGCTTTCGCATGCGGTTGCTGGGTTGAAAGGACCACGCGGGGATCGACGTTCCTACGCTCGCCGCCGATGGCGCGCCACGATCCCCCTCACGGCTCGGGCTCGATCCAGCGCTTGAACCCGAGGTGGCTCGGCACGAAGCCCTGCCGCTCGTAGAAGCGGTGGGCCTCGGTGCGCCGGACGTTCGACATCAACTGGACCCGGTAGCACCCCGCTCGACGAGCGGCCCCCACCGCTGCCTCGAGGAGTTGGGCGCCGATCCCCATGGAGCGGAACCCGGGATGCACGTGCATCGACTCGATCTCCGCGCTGCGTCCTCCATGGTGCTGGAAATGACGGAAGACGATCAGCTGGCACATGCCCACCGGCTCACCGCCCACCTCGGCCACCAGCACGTCGTTGCCCGGCGTCGCCTGGATCTCGGCCAACGCCGACCGGTAGGCCTCGACATCGGCGCCGTCCTCCTGG
>DASZGT010000222.1:0-8205 GCA_035938575.1 Acidimicrobiales bacterium | reverse complement strand
GTGACGATCTTCCACAACCCGGGTTGCTCGAAGAGCCGAGGCGCGCTCGACATGCTCAACGAACGGTCCGTCGACTACCGCGTTGTCGACTACCTCGTCTCGCCGCCCTCCCGGGAGACACTGACGATGATCGTCTCCAAGTTGGTGGACCCGGCACCCGAACTCATCAGGACGACCGACGAGAGATTCATCGAGCTCGGCGTCGACCCGAGCGCCTGCCGGAGTGCCGAGGAGGTCATCGCATTCCTCCTCGTCCACCCCGACCTGATGCAGCGGCCCATCGTCGTCGCCGGCGATCGGGCGGTCATCGCCCGGCCCATCGAGCGTCTCGCGGAGGTGCTCGACGGGCTCTGAGGGTCCTCGCTCGGGGCGGCACGCCGGGGTCGGGCCGTTGTCGGTCCGTGACTTCCCTCGGGCGGACGAGGTGGTTGGATACGCTCATGGCCATGGCTGCCGAGCACCAAGGGACGTTCGGGCCCTGGCCGGACGGCTACCGGGCGCTCCAGCTCCTGAGTGAGGCTGTCAGAGGCTCCGGGCTGGAGCCGACGCTGCTTGAACTGGTGAAGATGCGGGCGTCCCAGATCAACGGCTGCGCCTACTGCATCGACATGCACTCGAAAGATGCCCGAAAACTGGGTGAGACCGAGCAGCGCCTCTACGCGTTGAGCGCCTGGCGGGAGGGGCCCTTCTTCTCGCGGCGCGAACGCGCCGCCCTCGGTCTCACCGAGGCGGTCACCCTCATCGCCCAAGCGGAGATCCCGCACGCCCTGATCGACGAGGTCTCCTCGGTCTTCACTCCTGACGAGCTCACCAGGCTCCTGTATCTCATAGTCGAGATCAACGCCTGGAACCGACTGGCCATCACGACGGGAAACCCCGTACCCGGCACCTACCAACCCGGCGATCCGTGACCGTGCTCGACCAGGGGTTGCCGGCCAGTGCGGCTACCGCCGGTCTTGAGAATGGTCGAATGAGATCTCATGACGGCGGGTGAGCCTGGCGATCAAATTGCTGATCGGCACCTCCTCGTCTGCCGGCGGTTCGGCGAAGCGGTGGCGGCTGCCAACGGAGAATGGCATGCCCCTTCTCCTTGCACCGACTGGGACGCCAGGGACGTGCTCGAACACGTGATCGGGTTCCACGACGTGCTGCTGTTGCGACCATTGGGCGCCAAACCCGGGCGCCCGAGGGACGATCCCCAGGGGCGCTGGGTCGTCACGATGGAGGCCCTGCATTCGTTGTTGGAGCGACCGGGGCTCTTGGCCGGCTCGGTCGATGTTCCCGCAATCGGTAACAACGCCCCCACGCAGATCGACGCCGCCCCTCTGCTCCGGCTGTTGAGTCTGGATGTGCTCGTGCACACGTGGGACCTCGCCCGCGCCGTTGGCGCGGAGGACCGACTGGAACCAGAGCTCTGCGCCCTGTTCCTCGGTCAGCTGCCAACTGATCCGGCAGCCCTGGTGGCGACAGGGATGTACGGCCCTCCGCGCAATGTTCGGTCCCATGGGGACGCGCAATCGGTGCTCCTCGCTCGTCTGGGGCGCGACCCCGAGTGGCAGAGGTCGAGCACCGACCGGGAGTAGCCCGCACCGACCACGATGCGGCCATAGTGATCGAGGGGCCCGGTCCGCCGCCCGCAGTTCTCAGGAGTCGGTCGCTCCCGCTAGTGAGCCGCCAGCACCGTGACGAAATCGCGGGTCCAGCCCACCTGGTACTGGTTGCCGGGACGGTTCTGACCGGGGATGCCGGCGACCAACGGTGCACCGGGGGTCGGTGCCGTTGCCAGTTGCACCCACTGTGGGTTGATGTCGAGCTGCATCCCGCTGACCACGCCTGCGCCGATGAGCGCGCCGGCCAAATCGCTCGGAACTGCCCCCATGCTGGCCGCGTAGACCAGGTTGCCGGCTGTGTCCTCTCCCAGCGAGCTGCGCGCCACCACTGCTCCGCCGCCCAGTGTGGACCCCCACGCGCCGATGTCGGCGATCCGACCGGCCGGCTGGCCGGCGATGACCAGAGCGGCGAGATTCTGTCGGACGCTGGACACCTGCTCGCCCGGGGCCGGCAGATCACGGCCCCAGACTCCTACCCTGGCTGCACCGCTGGTGTCGATGACCAGACTGGCTGTCCCCGCCACCAGGGGGATCAGCACCTGGCCGTTCAGTTCGAAGCCGCCGGCACCGGAATTGGCCTTGAAGCCCCCATTGAAGGCGGCCACCAGTGCGGGAGCCTCATCGGGCCCGATGCTGGATCCATTGTCACGAAACACGGTCGCCGCTCCGGTCGGCGGGTCCGAGCTGCCCACGTGGAGCCCGAATCGGGTCTGCCCGGTCCGGAACCGGAAGACGGTGACGACGTGGCCGGTCGCTTCGGTGACCGACTGGGTGTCCACGGCGATGGCGCCATTGACCGTCGACACCGGCGTCCACCCCGGCTGCTCGGTGGTGGTCGTGGTCGTCGGGGGGATCGTCGTGGTGGGCGCGGCCACTGTGGTGGTCGGCGATTTGACGCTGCTGTGGGACGTTGTCGAACAACCGGCCGCCACCGCGCCGCTCACGATGAGGAACAGCGCCGCCCAGGTGGTGGCTAACCGGAATGCCTGGATCCTCGATAGAAGCGCCCTCGGTGGCGTCACGAGCGGTGAGCCTACGAGTCCGGCCCTCTCCGGTGGTGTCGCCCTCCGGGTTGGTCTAGGCGGGGTCGGGGCGGGTTGTGGCGGCGCCGACCTCCGGCCTGGTCCAGAGGTCCCGGAGCTCCTGGTTGAAGGCCGCCGGCCGTTCCATGGGGAAGAAGAGCTTCGCCCCCTCCAGCTCGACGCGACGCACGGTGCCAGGGATGGTCGTCGCCAGCCATTCGCCCCACGACGCATCGAAGAATTCGTCGTCCGTTCCCCAGACGATCAGGGTCGGAGACCGGAAATCGGCCAGGTCGTCCCGGATGGCCACCGTCACGCGGTTGTCCATGCCGGCGACGTAGCTCTGGATGGCCGCGGCCCGGGCGTCCGAGCTGCCGATCGGGTCGAAGAATCCCGCGATCACCTCGTCCGAGAGGTCCTCGGGATGCTCGAATCCCGAGGACAGCGAAGCCCGGGCGCTGTCCGGGTCGGCGGCCAGGGCTCTGAGGGCGGCGACCAGCTCGCCCTGGCGGGCCAGGTCGACGATGGGGGCGAAGGCCGCGGGCGGCCAGTTGTCGTGGGTGTCGCAGTTGGTCAACGTCAGGGTTCTGATCCGACCGGGGATCGTCGTTGCCACCAGCTGGGCCACGGCCCCACCGCTGTCATTTCCGACGAGATCCACCGTGTCGAGGTCGAGGGCGTCCAGGAAGGCCACGATCATGTCGGCCTGGAGGCTCATGGTGAGGTCCTCGGTCCCGAGGTAGACGCTCCCGCCGTGGGCCAGGAGGTCCACAGCTAGGCATCGTCGCAGATCCGCGAGGCCTTCGAGCTGGTGATGCCAGAGGTCTGCGTTGAGAAAGACTCCGTGGATGAACACCGCGGCGGGGCCGTTCCCGGCCTCGATGTAGGAGACGTCGCCGAACTCGGTCGCCACGGCCCGTCGGGCGTACATACTAAGGGTGGGTGAAATACTCATAGTATGTGACTGTAAGATCAAGGGTGATGAATGTCAAGAGCCGTCGGGAGGAGTACGCCGAGACGACTCGGGCCGCCATCGTGCAGGCGGCCGTCGAGCAGTTCGCCTCTGAGGGGTTCGCCAGGAGCACCATGGACAACGTGGCCGAGGCGGCACGGGTCACCAAGGGTGCCGTCTACCACCACTTCACGGACAAGGCCGAATTGTTCGAGGCGGTCTTCGTGGTGATGGAGGAGCGCCTGTTGGCCAGGGTCACCGCCGGAGTGTCCGGCATCGACGATCCCTTCGAGCTCGTGGCGACCGGTGTCGACCTCTTCCTGGCCGAATGCTGCGAGGCCGACTTCCGTCGCATCGCCATCCAAGAGGCCCCCGCGGCATTGGGATGGGCCCGGTGGAAGGAGATCGAAGAGCAGTACTTCCTCGCTCTGGTGGCCGGCGCCCTCGGGGCCCTCGCCCAGGCCCAGCTCATCGCGCTCCCTTCCGGCGACCTCACGGCCCGGATGTTGCTGGCGGCCATGTCGGAGGCAGGGCTGGCTGTCGCCGCCTCGTCCCGACCGGAGGCCGAGCGTCGGCGGGCCGGCGCCCTCGTGATGCGGTTCGTCAGCGGTCTCCGAGACGAGTGGGCGCCGGCACCGAGCGCTGACCTGTGACCCGGGTCGACAGGCTCCGGACGCTCGGGGCGGTGCCCGCCCCAGTCGTTGCGGCGGCGTGTCCGGGCCGCGATCAGGCGTAGGTGCGCACCAGGGCCAGGACGTCGGCGGCATCCGGCCCATTCCCTCGCAGGGACGTGGAGGATGGGTCGAGGCGGCGGGCTGCCACCGCGCACAGCTCGGATGCCGGACCGAAGATGGTGGTGGCCACCGGCTCGTCGGGCACGAAGTCCCAGTCCTCACCGCCCGGGGCCTCCAAGCGGAACGCCACTGGGCCTGCCATCGAGCGGCCGGCGGAGGCAAAGGCGTAGGGAAGCGTCCGCCACGCCAGCCGGGCAATCGGTCGCAGGCGGTCGGTTGGTGCCAGCTCGACGTCGAGGGCGCCGGCCACGTCGCCGGTATGGATCCATGTCTCGGCCAGCCGGGTGGTGGCCAGCGTCCGGGCCGACAGGTCTCCGGCCACCCAGGTGACCCGGGTGGAGAGGTCGATGGCATTGAGCGCATCCAGCAGGCGAGTCGTGCCTGTTGACCAGCGCGCCAACAACCGAGAGCTCGGGAGCCCTCGCTCCCGTGCCACCATCAACGCCGCGCCCTCGTCGATCGAGGCCGCTGCGGGCAAACCTTCAGCCAGCGTCGCGGTCACCTCGGCGAACCGACCGGTGGCGCTGGCGATGGCCATGTCGTCGGTCTGCGCCAGGTGGAGCACGACGTCGGCCACATCCCAACCCGCGCAGCGGGTGGCCGCATGCCAACCGGGTTCCGCCAGGTCGTTCAGGAGACCGGCCAGTTCAGCGTGTTGGTCGGCCAGGGCCTCGACGACGGCGTCCATCGGGTCACAGCCTAGGTGTGCACCTGGACGTGGCCACGGAGCCCGTTAGAGGGACGGAGGCGCCGGTGGTCCTGGTGCCGGATGCCGGACAGCCCTTGCTGCCGGACTGCCCTCGCTGCCGGGCTAGCGGGAGGCCGGCGGAGGTGGCGGTGGCGGCCACGGGGCCTTGGCGGGCCAATGACCCGGTGCCGGCCGGGTCGGCAACGGGGAAGGAGCCGGGGGCCAGTGCCCAGCTGGGGGAGGAGGGGGCGGCCAGGGCGACGGGCCGACCTGGCCCTCTCCCGTCTCCTGTCCGCCATCGGCCGACGGGGTCGTGCTCTCATTCGCAGCGGCGTGCGCGGCTCCCGAGACCTCGGCGTCAGCGGGCGCCTCGCTGGTGTCGGACCCGACGTTGTCCGGAGCGCCGGTCGCCGCCGACCCACCGGTCGCCACGGCCTCCCCCGGCGCGGTTCCGTTGGTGGCGTCTCCGGGCGGGCCGTCGACGTTGTCCGATCCGGTCGGGCCGTGCTGGGAGGCGACGAAGATCGGCGGCACGGTCTTCACGCCGTGCTCGTGGACCGGCCGTCCATAGGCCATGTCGACCAGCCGACCGACGGTCTCGCCGTCGATGGTCTCCTCGTCCAGCAGTGCCCGGGCCACGGCATCGAGCCCGCCCCGGTGGCGGGCCAGCACCTCGAGGGCCCGCTCCTCCTGGGCACGGAGGATGATCTCCACCTCGTCATCGATGATCTGACTGGTGTGCTCCGAATAGTCCCTGGTGTGCATGAGGTCCTCGCCCAGGAAGACCTGGCCCTGCGATCCCCAGGCCATGGGGCCGATCTTGTCGCTCATTCCCCACTCACGGACCATCTTCCGGGCCAGCTCGGTGTTGCCCACCAGGTCGTTGCTGGCCCCGGTGGACAGGTCTCCGTAGACCAGCAACTCGGCGGCCCGACCGCCCATCCGCACGGCCAGCGAGTCCTCGATGTGCTGGCGGGGGTGGATGTGGCGCTCCTCCATGGGGAGCTGCATGGTCACACCGAGGGCCATTCCGGTCGGAAGGATGGTCACCTTGTGGACCGGATCGGCATCGGGGAGCACGTAGGCCAGCACGGCATGCCCGCCCTCGTGGAAGGCCACCCGCTCCTTCTCGGCGCCGGACAGGACCAGGCTCTCGCGTCGCTGACCCATCAGGACCCGGTCACGCGACGCCTCGAAGTCGACGTTCTGGATGACCTTCGAGCCGCGGCGCACGGCGTGGAGGGCTGCCTCGTTGACCAGGTTGGCCAGGTCGGCTCCGCTCATGCCCGGAGTGCCGCGGGCAACGGTTCCCAGGTCGACACTCGGGTCGACCCGCTTGTCCTTGCAGTGGACCTGGAGGATGGGGAGGCGCTCGTCGAGGTCGGGAAGGGGCACCACGATCTGCCGGTCGAAGCGGCCGGGCCTCAGGATGGCGGCGTCCAGGATGTCGGGCCGGTTGGTGGCTGCCATCACCACGATCCCCTCGGTCGGATCAAACCCGTCCATCTCCGACAGCATCTGATTGAGGGTCTGCTCGCGCTCGTCGTGCCCGCCGCCGAGCCCGGCACCCCGCTTGCGACCGATCGAGTCGATCTCATCGATGAACACGATGGCCGGTGCCTGCTTGCGGGCGGTGGCGAACAGATCCCGGACCCGACTGGCGCCCACACCGACGAACATCTCCATGAAGTCGGAGCCGCTGACCGACATGAAGGGAACCCCCGCCTCCCCGGCGACGGCCCGTGCCAGCAGGGTCTTGCCCGTGCCCGGGGGCCCGACGAGCAGGATGCCCTTGGGGATGCGCGCCCCTATCTCCTTGAAGCGGGCGGGCGTCTTGAGGAAGTCCACGACCTCGCTGATCTCGAGCTTGACCCCGTCGTAGCCCGCCACATCGTCGAAGGTCGTCGACGGTCGCTCCGTCGAGTAGAGCTTGGCCTTGGAGCGGCCGATGGACATGATGCTTCCCATCTGGCCCTGCGCCTTCCGGCTGATGTAGAAGAAGACGGCGCCGATGAGGGCGAAGGGAAGGATCCAGCCCAGGATTCCGACCAGGGGATTCGACGTCGGGGTGACCAGCTTGTAGTTGGATCCCAGCTGGTGGAGGGCGTTGACCTCGGAGTCGATGACCGGGTTCGGCCCGTTGACGGTGTAGGCCCGGCCGTCGGAGAGGGTGCCGGTGATCACGCCGGTGGTCGTGTCGACCGTGGCGTTCTTGACCTGCTTGCCCTGGATGTCAGTCAGAAACGTGTTGTAGCTGAGGGTGTTGGTGGTGGTCTTGTGCAGCAGGTTCGGGATGATCAGCACGGACAGGACGGCAATGGCCACCACCACATACAGCACCAGTCGGTTCTTGTTCTGGCCGGGGACTTCCTGTCCGGGCCCCCCAGGCGCAGGAGGGCCACCGGGTGCGTTCGGGTCGGGCGGGGTCACGTCTTCATGCTATTCGCGCCGGGCGTCATCTGAGGCATCGCCCGGGGTCATCAGCCGGACCGCCTCCTGCGATCGGGATTCGATCGGTATCGTGGCAGGGTGATCGAGCGGTCCGAACAGGGAGCGGACTCGGGCCCGGCCGCCGTCGGCAGACCGGTCGGGCGGCCGGAGGTCGTCCAGCGAGACCCGCCCCCGCCCCCGCCCGGATGGGCACCACCACCCCCCGGATGGGTGCCCCGGCAAGGCTCGTCACCAGGTCCGATGCCTCCTCCGGTCAGTGCCGCGCCACGGAGCGATGTCTCGGACGGCTCCGGCCTCTCCCTCGGTCGCCAGCTGGCTGCGGGTGGAGCTCCGGACAGCCGGGGGTCGGCCTGGATGTGGCTCCTGTTCGCCGCCCTGGGATTCGTCGGCGGCCAGGTGCTGGCGGCGGTGTTCGTGGCCATCACAGCCGCCGTCGAGGGGAAGCTGAGTTCGCTCACGACCATCGCCCGGCTCGACGAGCCCCCGACCTGGTACATCGTCTCCACCTTGTTCGGCCTGTGGACCGGGTTCTTCGGAGCCGGGTGGATGGCCACGGGGGTGAGGGGCACCAAGAGCTTCGTGCGGGACCTGGGTCTCCGCTTCCGGTGGGCCGACCTGATCGGGATCCCCATCGGCGTCGGGGGACAGATCCTGGTGGCCCTGATGTACATCCCCATCGCTCAACACG
>DASZGT010000221.1:0-5300 GCA_035938575.1 Acidimicrobiales bacterium | reverse complement strand
GGAGGGGCCGGCGATCGACGGCGAGCTGCTGGTGCCGCATCCCACGCCCCTCGGCCGGCCAGAGGGTCCGACCGACTGACGACGCGGGTGCAAGTCCGAAAGAGATAGCGGTGCGTGCGGGCCACAGTTCCGTGGTCACGGTCCTCGACCGCTATGGCCACCTGTTCCCCGGTTCGGAGGACAAGGTCAACGACGCCCTCGATGCCATGGCTGTCGCCACCTCAGAGGACACGGCCACCATCACGGCAATCTGAACCCGTTGTGTCAGCCTCGTGTCACGGTCGACTATTCGGCCGGTGTTCACTGCGCTGGACACCACCTGCGACCTGCGGTGATGATGGTGGGGCTAGCAAGAATCGAACTTGCGACCTCAGCATTATCAGTGCTGCGCTCTAACCGACTGAGCTATAGCCCCGCAAACCGGTGCACGACGCTACACCACCGCGCTCACTCGATTCCTGAGCGAGCGCTATCCGACGGTCGCCTCCACCGTGGTCAGTTACCCTTCTCCAGCCGTCTCTCCGGCCACGGCGGCGACGGCCGCCACCGCATCCCCCCCGTCGAGGTTCATGACCCGTACCCCGGTGGCGTCCCGGCCCTGCGAAGCGATCTCCCGCACTGCGGTGCGGATCACCACGCCCGACGTGGAGATGAGCAGGATCTCGTCCTCCAGCCCGGCCATAAAGGCCGCCACGACCCGTCCCCGCTTGGCCGTGAGCCGGATTCCTCGCACACCCTGGCCACCGCGGGCTTGGCGGTTGAAGCGCTCGACCTTGGTCCGCTTGCCGTACCCGGCATCGGTGACCAGCAGAATGTCGGCCTCGTCCCGGGCAATGTCGCACGAGACCACCTCGTCGTCGGCCTTGAGTCGGACGCCGCGCACGCCGGCCGCGTCGCGGCCCATGGCCCTTACGTCCTGTTCGGAGAAGCGGATGGTCATGCCTGACCGGGTGACCAGGAACACGTCGTCATCACCATGGGTCTCCACCACCCTGACCAGCTCGTCGCCGTCACGCAGATTGATGGCGATGAAGCCCTCGCGGCGGGATTTGTCGTATTCGCTGAACGACGTCTTCTTGATCTGACCCAACTTGGTGCTGAACACCAGGTAGTTGTCAGGCGAGAAGTCGCGGGTGCCGATAATGGCCTGAATGACCTCATTGGGGGCCAGGGGGAGCAGGTTCACGACGGCGGTGCCACGGGCGGTCCTCTCCTTCATCGGGATCTCGAGGGCCCGCAGCCTGAAGACCCGGCCCCGGTTGGAGAACAACAGCAGGTGGGCGTGCGCCGACGTATGGACCACATCGTCGATGAGGTCCTCTTCCTTGAGTTTCGCCCCCTGCACGCCGCGCCCACCGCGACCCTGGGTGCGGAACGCATCGGCCGAGACCGCCTTGATGTAGCCGGCCCGGCTCATGGTGACGACGATCTCCTCGTCGTCGACCAGATCCTCCACGTTCATGTCGCCGGGATCGTGGGTGATGACGGTCCTGCGGTCGTTGGCGAACTTGTCGCGGATCTCGCCCATCTCCGAGGAGATCACGCCGCGCAACTTGGCCGGGTCGGCAAGGATTGACTCGAGCTCTGCGATCTCCTCGAGCAGTTTCGCCATCTCGTCTTCGAGATTGCTCCGGCCCAGTCGGGTGAGGCGAGCCAGGGTCATGTCCAAGATGTGGTTGGCCTGCTCTTCGGAGAACTCGAAGGGGGCGGTGCGCAATGCCTCCAGTGCGGCGGGACGGTCGTCCGAGCCGCGGATGGCGGCAATGACCGCGTCCAGCATGTCGATGGCCCTGAGCAGGCCCTCCACCACGTGGGCTCGCGCCCGGGCCTTGGCCAGCAGGAACTGGGACCGGCGGGTGACCACATCGACCTGATGGGCGATGTAGTGCGTGAGCATCTGGGCCAGGTTCAGCGTGCGGGGCACCCCGTCGACCAGCGCCACCGCGTTCACGCTGAACGAGGTCTGAAGCGGCGTCTGCTTAAACAGGTTGTTGAGTACGACGTTGGCGTTGGCGTCGCGCTTCAAGCGGATGATCAGCCGTGTCTTGCCCCCGGACGAGTCGTCCTGGGCCTCGGCGATGCCGTCGATATCACCGGTGCGGACCAATTCGGAGATCTTCTTCTCGACCGTGGCCACCGAGGTCTGGTAGGGCATCTCCGACACCACGATGCGGGTGGCACCGTCCCGGCCCTCCTCGATCTCCGCCACCGCCCGCATCTTGATCGAGCCCTTGCCCGTGCGCATGGCGTCCAGGAGCCCCTGCCGGCCGAGGATCAACCCCCCAGTCGGGAAGTCGGGGCCCTTGACGAACTGCATGAGATCGTCGGACGTGGCCTCCGGGTGCTCGAGCAGGTGCGTCGTGGCGTCGATGACCTCGCCGAGGTTGTGAGGCGGGATGTTGGTGGCCATCCCGACCGCGATGCCCTGGGAGCCGTTGACCAGGATGTTCGGGAAGCGGGCCGGCAGGACCGTCGGCTCCTCCGAGGTGGCGTCGTAGTTGGGGACGAAGTCGACCGTCTCCTGGTCGATGCCGCTCATCAGCTCCAGTGCCAGGGCACCCAGCCGGCACTCGGTGTACCGCATGGCGGCGGGCCCCTCGTCGGGGCCGGTGCCCCCGAAGTTCCCGTGGCCGTCGACCAACGGGTGTCGCATGGAGAATTCCTGGACCATCCGGGCCAGGGCCTCATAGATCGAAGAGTCTCCGTGGGGGTGGTACGAGCCCATCACGTCGCCGACCACCTTGGCGCATTTGGTGTGGGGTCGGTCCGGCAGCAGGCGCTGGTCGTACATCGAGTAGAGGATCCGACGATGCACCGGCTTCAGGCCGTCGCGTACGTCGGGCAACGCACGGGAGACGATGACCGACATCGAGTACTCGAGGAAAGACCGCTCCATCTCCTCTTGGATCTCGATGGGCTCGATGAACCCCGAGACGTCGGGGTCGGTGTCTGCACCGCCCCGACCGTCGTTGTCACGTCCTGGCATGCTCTGTCCCTGTCCTTCTCACTGGTCTCTGGGAGTCCGTGCGCCTGTGGCGGGGACGGACCCGAATCGCCTCCTCAGATGTCGAGGAAGCGCACGTCTTTGGCGTTGGTCTGGATGAAGTGGCGTCGCAGCTCGACGTCCTCCCCCATGAGTACCGAGCAGACCTCGTCGGCCACCGCGGCCTGTTCCACCGCGACCTGTAGGAGCGACCGCCGACCGGGGTCCATGGTGGTGTCACGCAGCTCTCCGAAGTCCATCTCCCCCAGCCCCTTCAACCGCTGAAAGTCCGCCTTGTGGTTCGGGTTCTCCGCCATGAACGCCGCCTTCGCCTGATCGTCCTTGAGGTACACCTTCTCCTTGCCCACCAACGTGGAGTACAGCGGTGGCTGGGCCACGTAGACGAAGCCCCCTTCGACCAACGGCTTCATCTGCCGGAAGAAGAAGGTGAGCAGCAGGGTGCGGATATGCGAGCCGTCCACATCGGCGTCGGCCAGGATGATGATCTTGTGATAGCGGGACTTGGTGACATCGAAGTCCTCGGCCAAGCCCGCGCCGATGGCCGCGATCAGGGCCTGGATCTCCGTGTTCTTCAGCATCTTGTCGATGCGGGCGCGCTCGACGTTGAGGATCTTCCCGCGAATGGGAAGGATGGCTTGGGTCCGCGGGTTGCGGGCGTCCTTGGCCGAACCCCCTGCAGAGTTCCCCTCGACGATGAACAGCTCGCTCTCGCGAGGGTCCCGCGACGAGCAGTCCACCAGCTTGCCCGGCAGTCCGGCGCCGTCCAGCGAGGACTTGCGCCGGGTGAGGTCCCGGGCCGAGCGTGCGGCCACCCGGGCCCGGGCGGCCAGTAGGCCCTTCTGGATGATCTGTCCACCCTCGCGGGGGTTCTCCTCGAACCATTCGGCGAGCTTCTCGTTAGTCGCCCGTTCCACCAACGAACGTACCGGGACGTTGCCCAGCTTGGCCTTGGTCTGGCCTTCGAACTGCGGATCCTGCAGGCGTACCGAGATGATGGCGGTCAAGCCCTCGCGGATATCCTCGCCGAGCAGGTTGTCGTCCTTCTCCTTGAGGGCGCCGCGGGCCCGGGCGTACTTGTTGGCCACGTTGGTCAACGACTTCTTGAAGCCCTCTTCGTGCATGCCCCCGTCGATGGTGGAGATCCCGTTGGCAAAGGAATGGATGCTCTCGTAGAAGCCGGTGTTCCACTGGAGGGCGATCTCCACCTCCATCGTCTCCTCCTGCTGCTCGAGCGAGGCGACCTTGCGGAACAGCGCCTCCTTCGAGGCGTTGAGGTGGCGGACGTAGTCGATGATCCCGTCCTTGTACTTGAACGTCTGCGCCGGCCTGGCCTCGGGCCGTTCGTCGACGAAGCGGATCTCGAGTCCTTTGTTGAGGAAGGCCATGACCTGCAGACGTTCCACGACGGTCTGGGCCCGGAACTCGACCTCCTCGAAGATGGTCGGGTCCGGCCAGAAGGTCACAGTGGTGCCGGTCCTTCCCCGGGGTGCCCGGCCCGTGATCTCGAGCTTTCCCGTGGGCTTCCCTCCGTCGAGGAACTCCAGCACGTGGTGTTCGCCGTCGCTGTCGATCTCGAGCAACAGCCGCCTCGAGAGGGCGTTGACGACGGAGACGCCGACCCCGTGCAGGCCGCCGGACACCTTGTACCCTCCCCCTTCGCCGAACTTTGCCCCGGCGTGGAGCACCGTCAGCACGATTTCGGCGGCCGACTTCCCTTTGTGCTCCTTCATCGGGCCAGTGGGGATGCCCCTTCCGTCGTCGGCCACCCGCACGCCCCCGTCGGCCAGCAGGGTCACGTCGATCTGCGAGCAGAATCCGGCCATGGCCTCGTCCACCGCGTTGTCGACGACCTCCCACACCAGGTGGTGCAACCCGGTCGGTCCCGTCGATCCGATGTACATCCCCGGTCGCTTCCGGACCGGGTCCAATCCCTCCAGAACAGTGATGTCTTCAGCGGTGTAAGTGGGTTCCCCCACCGTCGGCTCGTTCTCTGTCTTCAGCGCCACAGGCGCGCCCTTTCCAACATCGTTTGACTGAGCGGGAACCGGTGCAACGGGGCTGTCAGCTGGGCGACTGGCGCTTTGTGCCGACGGCGGCGGTCCCCCGATTCCAAGACCCCAGTCTAGTCCCCAGGTGTGACCCACGTGACCGATGGTCGCGGTGTCGCCGGACCGGATTACCGGCGGACCCGGACCTCCACCCGGAGGGGTCGGGCCATGCCGGTGCGCTCGGCCACGAGGTCGAGAAGATCCTCACCCAGGTGCCGCACCTGGGTGGCCCAGGCGGGTCGGTCGAC
>DASZGT010000220.1:0-6129 GCA_035938575.1 Acidimicrobiales bacterium | reverse complement strand
GAGCCCCCGACCGGCGGCCTACCTCTCGATCTCGATGCCCGAGTTCCCGAACTTCTTCATGGTGAACGGCCCTAACGGGCCCGTCGGCAACTTCTCACTCATCGAGGTGGCCGAGCTCCAGGTCCGATACATCCTGCACCTGGTCGAGCGCATCCGGGCCGGCGATTGCCGCCAGGTCTCCGCCACCCACGAGGCGCTGGCTGAATTCGAGCGAGCCCGCGAGCAGGCCGCGCAGCACACGGTGTGGGTCACCGGCTGTCGCAGCTGGTATCTCGATGACCGCGGGCTCCCGGCCGTGTGGCCCTGGTCATTCGTGCGATTCCGCCAGGCGATGGAGGTACCCGACCCTGCGGCCTTCGAATTCACCTAGCACCGCCGGTCGCCCACGACGGGGCGCATCGGCAAGGCCACCGTCCGGGGCGGGGATCCCGAGTGCCCGGGTCCTCGTCAGGCCGGGATGTAGTCGAAGGTGTCGGGGTCGGGTCCGGTGCGTTCGTCCCGGTTGAGCGACGTGATCCTCTGCATCCCGTCGGCATCCAGCTCGAAGTCGAAGAGCTCGAAGTTCTCCCGCATGCGGGCGGGCGACACGGTCTTGGGAAAGACAATGTCGCCGCGCTGGATGTGCCAGCGCAGCACCACCTGTGCCGGCGTCCTGCGCACCTCGGCAGCAATGGCGACGATGGTCGGATCGTCGAGGACCAAGCCCTGCGCGATCGGAGACCACGCCTCGGTGGCGATCTGATGATCGGCGTCGTACTGGCGGACGTCGTCCTGGGCCAGGTAGGGGTGCACCTCGATCTGGTTCACGGCCGGGACGTGGGCGGTTTCGGCTCGGAGCCGCTCCAGATGGTGGGGCTGGAAGTTCGAGACGCCGATCGATCGGGCCCGACCGTCGCGGTGGAACTCGATGAGGGTCTCCCATGTCGAGACGAAGTCCCCGTCGTACAGGGTCGGCAGTGGCCAATGGATGAGGAAGAGGTCGACGTAGTCGAAGGCCAGCTCGCCCAGCGTCCGGTCGAAGGCCTTGCGGGCGTCGTCGGGCCGGTGATAGCCGTTGTTCAGCTTGCTGGTCACGAACACGTCGGACCGGGCGAGTCCCGACCGGGCCACCGCCTGTCCGACTTCCTTCTCGTTGCCGTACATCTCGGCGGTGTCGATGTGCCGGTAGCCGACCTCCAGGGCCTCGGCGGTGGCCGCAGCCGTATCCCGAGGGGCGATCTGGAACACTCCGAATCCGAGTTGCGGGATGGTCCGGCCGTCGTTCAGGGTGAGGGCAGGAACCGTGCTCGGTGTCGTTGTGTGCTCGTTCATGGTCGCTTCTCCTTGCCGTCCTCTCGGTGCCGCCCGGCGGGAGCCGGTCGCCGGCCCGCGCCAGCCGCCTCCCGGTAAGCCTAGGAGCGCCCACCCGGCGATCCACAATCGGTTCGCATGGGGCCCGGACCCCCATCGGGCAGACTGACCCGGTGGCCGACTCCGGGGCGGGCAGAGACGAGAGGACGCAGCGCCAGCGGATGATCGCCGGCGATGCCTATGTGGCCGACGATCCCGAGCTCGTCGCCGGGCACCTGCATGCCATGGAGGTGCTCGAGGCCTACAACGCCAGGCTGGCACGCGAGCCAGCCGACAGGGCACGGATGCTGGACGGGTTGCTCGCGGCCTTCGGACCGGAGAGCAACTTCCGGCCACCGTTCTACTGTGACTACGGCTACAACCTGCGGGTCGGAGCCAGGACGTTCGCGAATTTCGGCCTGGTGGTACTCGATGTGGCTCCCGTCGTGATCGGTGACGACGTGCAAATTGGTCCGAACGTCCAACTGTTGGCGGCGACCCATCCTGTTGACGCTGAAGCCCGACGGGCCAAATGGGAGTCCGGTCGACCCATCGTCATCGGCGACAATGTCTGGCTCGGAGGCGGAGCCATCGTCCTGGCCGGTGTGACCGTCGGCGAGGACTCGGTGATCGGCGCAGGTGCCGTGGTCACCCGCGACATTCCCCCGAACGTGGTGGCGGTAGGCAATCCGGCTCGGGTCATCCGCCATCTCGGGAGGGGTTCATGAGGGCCCCGTCGACCTTGCCGGTGCTCACCCTCCTGGTCGTGGCGGGCGGGGCCGGCATCCCCAGATAGCCGCCGGCATCCCCAGATAGCGGAGGGTCAACCGATCAGCCTGCCGCCTGCGGTCAAGGGACCGGCCCGCCGATTGGACGACTTCGCCATGGGTTATCGTTCCCCTGTCTTCACCAACACTCAAGAGCACCCGCGCCGCGACAATGACGACTCGGGGCAGGGAACCCATTGATCGAGAACACATCCCTCTGGTTGCCGTCCGGTTACCTGCCCGCCGGCCTCGAATGACGGCCCGGCACGACCCCGTGGCCCGGTCGACGGCATGGTGACGGCCAGAACGGCGAGGCTCGGCGTTGCTCCGGTGGTGGCCGCCCTGGCGACCGTCCTGGTCCTGGCGGCCGGTTGCGGTTCGAGTCCGCAGGCCACGGCGACGACGAGGCCCCTGCCGGCGGGGCGGTATCCCTCCCAGGTGTCCAAGATGGTCTGCGCCAGCGAGGCCCCGCACGACGTCGGCCTGGCCTTGGGGGAGAAGGCGACCGTCACCGCGCCGACCTGGTCAGACCATCTCTACACCTGCCGCTACGTCTATCCCAACGCCACCGTGACCCTCTCGGTGAAGGAGCTCTCCAGCGTGGCGGAGACGACCGCCTACTACAAGGCGCTCGGCACGCAGTTGGGGGTGGCGCGGCCACTCGCCAATCTCGGTCAGGGCGCCTACCAGACGACCAACGGGTCCGTCGTGGTGCGAAAGGACTACAAGGTGCTGTTGGTGGACGCCTCGGGACTTCCGCCGCAGTTCGGGAACCCCCCGACCAACCCCGGCGCCATCGCCGTCACCGTCGGCATCGTCATCCTGGGCTGTTGGTCGGGCGACTGAGGCCGGACCGGCCCGAGACCGGAACCTCCCCTGCGAGCTGAGGGTGTTCGCTCGTCCGATGCAGACGGTTGCCCGATCCCCCAGCGTTTCACCCGTCACCCGTCACCCCTCACCCTTCACCCGTCACCCGTCACCAATCACCCGTTACCCGTCACCCCATGGCATCCAGATGCTCGGCCACGGCGATCTCGATGCACCGCGAGGTGTCCGTCAGGGCGGCGACCTCACCGAACCGTTCGCTCAGGGACACCACCTCGGAGCCGAGCCGTTCCGCCATTCCGACTGCCTCGGGAGCAATTCGCCCGGCAATCACCAGCGACGGGACCCCCACCTCCGCGGCGTCCCGGACGACCGAACCCACCACCTTGCCGGAGAACGACGACGAGTCCAGTCCACCCTCGCCGGTCACCACCAACGAACTCCCCTCCAGCGCGTCGCGGAACCCGACCAACTGGGTGACCACCTCATACCCGGGCCGCAGGCGCCCACCGAGCGCCACGATCGCACCGCCGAGCCCGCCGGCCGCGCCCGCTCCCTCCACCGCCCGGACGTCCACGCCGTACTCGGCCTCGTAGCGCTCGGCCAATCGCAGAAGGCGTTCCCCGAGCTCGACCACCTGCATTTCGTTGGCGCCCTTCTGGGGGCCGAATCGCTCCGCCGCCTGGATGAACCCCACCGTCACATCGCAGGCACCCACCAATTCCACCGCACCCATCCCGCCCAGTTCCTCGATGGATTGCAACGCCCCCAGACCTCCGTCGGTGGTCGCCGACCCGCCCAGCCCGACCACGACCGTCCCGGTCGGCTGTCGGTCATGGGAGGGCGCGGCTGTAGCGTCAACGACCGCTGCTCCGGGGCGGCGGGCCAGTGATCGGGCCGCGGCCACGATGAGCTCGCCCGTGCCCCTGGTCGTTGCCGCCAGCGGATCGTTGCCCCCGGCGCCGCCGGCCAGAACCAGGCCGGACGCGTGGGCCATCTCGAGGACGGCCATAGTGCCCACCCGGAGGAAGTCGGCCCCGGTGGGCACGCCCAGCGGTCCCGTGACCTCGACGCGCTCCCGGGTTCCTCCGAGGACGTCGAGCACGTCGATGAAGCCCTCTCCCCCGTCCGACAACGGAAGTTGGCGAGCCGACCCTCCACGGGACACGACACCTCGCGCCATGGCCTCGGAGGCCTGGCGGGCGGTCACCGTGCCGCGGAACTTGTCCGGGGCGGCCAGAATCATGTGAGCCCCGGCATCATCGGAACCATGCGGTCGGGGCTCCGCCCGGCCTCAGGTCACGGTGAAGGCCGACGCGCTGACAGCAGTCCCGGCCGGGGTGCGAACGGCGACTGGACCGCTGGTGGCACGCGCCGGCACCGCGACCACGATCTGAGTTGCCGTGTCCGAGATGATCGCTGACCGCTTGTTGTTGATGGTGACCCGTGTGGCCCCGCTCAGACCGGTGCCGGTGACCGTGACCAAGGAGCCCCTCGGGCCCGACGCCGGGGACACCGAGGCGATGGCCGGAGCGGGGACGGAGCTCTGCACGCACCCGCCCCGGCCTCGCTTGGCACCGTTGGACCACAACCCCTGCACGGCCACCGATCCGGTGGCCAGGGGGAGGTCGTAGGAGGCGCCAGGCCGGGGAGCGGCGATGTAGGCACAGAGGTCGCCGATCTCCTTGCCGGCACTGGTGGACCATCCGCCGGGGGGATTGGCCTCGGGGAACTGGTCGGTGAGGGTCTCGGCGTACTCGTGGCTGGCGGCCTCGGTGGCACCGTCGAGGACCCCGGGGCTGTTGACCGAACCGGCTCCGCAGGCCGCGCCGGCGTCGGGAACGTAGGGCATGTTGGTGAAGGCCACGATGGGGCCGGTCACCGCTCCGCCACCGCTGATGCTGGCGTCATGGGTGTCGTCGTGGTAGGCGCAGTACCCGTTGACCGGGTCGTTCCAGCCGTCGGCGTTGCTTCCGGTGGGCGAGACCACGACGTACTGGGTGTTCCGGTTCGACGTCTGGTCGGAGTGACCGAAATGGACGGCCGCAGCCTCGGCCTCGGTCGCCAGTTGGTGCCCGGTGGCCCCGGCCTGCGCCCCGTTGGTGGCCGTCGGAGAGGCGTCGTACCAGACACCCGCCAGCACGTCGCCGGTCGGATAGGGAACGCGCTGGCTGGATCCCGCGCAGGAGGTGGCCCCGACCACCACACCATCGCAGTACTGGGTGACGATGTTGCTCCACTGCTCGCCGTTGGTGCCCAGTCCGGCGTAGAGGGTCTGCAGGGCAGGGGCCAGTCCGGCCGCGTCGTGGGAGAAGGTCGCATCGCCCGCACCGTTGGTGCCCTTCGTGCCCCACTGGCTGCCGTAGAACACCAGGTACACCCGTGGCGGCCCCGTCGTCACCCCGGCATCGACCAGGCCCCCGGCGGTGAGCCCGCCCCCGTAGGTCAGCAGCTTGGTCGAGGCGGCAGGAGCGATGATGGCGGGGAGCGCTCGAGGACTGGCGCTGGCCGGCGCCGGGATGGACGACACGATCCGTGGGACAGCTCCGTGGCGATAGCCGTGATTGCCGCCGGTGGGATCGGTGAGGACGGTGGGCACCACACCGGCCGTGAGTCGGGCGGTTGTGGCGCCGGCGGCGTGAGGCCCCACCCCTACGCTCCCGGCAACGGCGAGGGAAACGAGGGTGCAGGCCAGCGTTGCGACAGCCAGCCAATGCCGGGCACTCCTCTGTCGGCTCGAGACCCCGATGATGTGTCCGTCGTGCGTCACGTTCCCCCCGATCGTCACGGTCCCGCACCCACGACGCACCCGGCAACAGGCTCCGGCGACGAGCGTGACGTGCACCCCCCGACGAGATGCCTCCCGTTCGGCACCTCCACTGGCACAGGCACACTAGCCAAATCCCCACGCCAGCGCCCGTGAGGCGGCCTCGACCCACTGCCACGGGACTACTCGCCGAACAGCAACCCGTAGTTGGCCCCACGACGCAGGTGGTGCCCGCCGTCCACCGCCAGGCTCTCCCCGCTGATCCACGACGACTCCGGACCGGCCAGGAACCTGACTGCCGAGGCGATGTCCTCCACCGTCCCGAGTCGGCTGATCGGCATCTCCGCCAGATAGTCGTCGAGCAGTGGCCCCCCGGCGGTGATCGGCGCCATCAACTCGTCGTCGACGATCCCCGGCTGCACGGTGTTGACCCGGATACCG
>DASZGT010000219.1:0-3315 GCA_035938575.1 Acidimicrobiales bacterium | reverse complement strand
CCGAGCCGGTGCTGCCGACGGTTGAGAAATAGGGCGCTAGCTGGGCTTTCATCGCCAGCAAGCGACGCCCGCGGGCCGTCCAGCCACGTCCGCACCACCCGGGCGCAGCGGGCGTGGATCAGGACCTGGCGCTGTTTGGATCCCTTCCCGGTCACGGTGACCACCCGACGGGCAAAGTCGACGTCGCCGACGTCCAGGCTGCAGAGCTCGGCCACCCGGAGACCGCTGCCGTAGAGCAGCTCCAGAACCGCATCGTCCCGTCGGTCGACGGCCTCGGGCAGCCCGGGTGCCGCCCCGGCCTGGGGCTCCAACAGCTGGTGGAGCTCGCCGTGGCCGAGCACCCGGGGCAGGCGGGACTCGGGCGAGGGAGCCGACAACCGAGCCGAGGGGTCGGCTGCGACTAGGCCTCGCTTGGCGCACCATTGGAAGTAGGAGCGGAGCGAGGCCGCCGTGCGGGCGATGGTGGCCCTCGAGTACCGGCGGGTGGCCATAAAGGCCAGGTATCGCCGGAGCACGATTCGGTCAACATCGGCTGGGCCCGCCGCCCCGCCCCGTTCGGCCCACTCGACGAACCGCTCGGCATCGGAGGAGTAGGCGCGCACCGAGGCCGGGGACAGGCCTCCCACCGACCGGCGAAACGCTTCGATCTGCCAGGGCACGGGAAAACAGTATCGGGCACACCGGGCCTCGTTCGGGACCGCCCCCGCAGCCGCCTCCACGACCGGGCAAGAATTCCTCCATCACGTCGGAGCGGGGGCTATCGTCATGGCGTCACCTGCCGTTTATCGTCTCTTTTGGAGGGCCACGAGGGACGAATGCGCTGGTTCGTCAGCCGAGGAGACGGTTCCGCCTCGGTCAGAGCACTAAGGGGGAATATGTCCGATCGAATCGATCGTCGTTCGTTTTTGGCACGGGGGGCGGCTGCCGGGGCCGGCCTCGCCGTGGTCGGGACCTCGGGCGGCCTGTTGGCCGCCTGCAGTTCGGGTTCGGGCTCCAGCTCCTCGTCGGCGGCCAGCTCTGTCCATCCGAACGGCGTCACGTCCGCCACCCCCAAGAAGGGCGGTGCGCTGATCTTCGGGACCGAGGCCGAGGAGGTCGGGTTCAGCACCACCAAGGGCACGTTCGACACCACCGGCATCCTGTACGCCCGCACCGTCTTCGACCCCCTGGCCATCCTCGGTGCCGACGGATCGGTCCAGCCGTACCTGGCCCAGTCGATCACCCCCAACACCGACTACACGGTGTGGACCATCACCATGCGCCCCAATGTGATCTTCCACAACAACGCCCCCTGCGACGGGGCGGCCATTGCGTCCAATCTGCAGCAGCAGAAGGATGCGTTGCTCACCGGCCCGGCATTGACCAACATCGACACGATCACCCAGACCGGACCGCTCGAGGTCACCGTGAAGATGAAGTCGCCGTGGGTCCCGTTCAACTTCTTCCTGGCCGGCGGCATCGGAGGCCAGGTGGCCTTCATCGCCGAGCCCAACTGGCTCAAGACGGGCAGCCAGACCAACCCGATCGGCACCGGTCCGTTCATGTTCGAGACCTGGAACCCCAACGACCACTTCACCGCCACCAAGAACCCGCACTACTGGCGGCCCGGCTACCCCTACCTCGACAGCATCACCTACCGGCCCATCCCGGACAGCCAGCAGCTGCTGGCCACGCTCCAGTCCGGAGGCGTGGACATCATCCACACCTCGACCGCCGCGGTCACCAGCAGTCTCCGGGCCGACACCTCCCTGGCCTACATCGACGACTCGGTCCACGTGGCCGGTGAGCCGGACATGAACTGCCTCCTGCTCAATCTGTCCAAGCCCCCGTTCGACAACCTCAAGATCCGCCAAGCCGCGGCCATGGCCATCAGCTCAGCCGAGTACGCCCAGGTCATCGACAAGGGGGTCTCCCCGACGTCCAACGGTGTCTTCGTCAACGGCTCCCCCTATTTCGCCCCCACGGGCTATCCCGCGCCGAACCCGACCATGGCCAAGCAGCTGGTCCAAGAGGTCAAGCAGTCCGGCCAGTCGGTGTCGCTGACCATCAACCACGTGCCCGACTCGAACACCACGAAGATCGCCGAGTTCCTGCAGCAACAACTGCAGACTGCCGGGATGACGGTCAGCCTCAGCCCCGTCCAGCAGGCCAACATCATCAACACCGCCCTGACCGGCAATTTCCAGGCCCAGGTGTGGCGCCAGTTCGGAGCGGTCGACCCCGACCTCAACTACATCTTCTGGAGCCCGACCAACATCAACCCGGTCTTCTCCATCAACATGGCCCGCAACCCCAACCCGGCCATGCAGGCGGCGCTCATCAAGGGACGCCAGTCCCCCAACCAGGCCGATCGGACCGCCGCCTACCAGGAGGTGGGCAAGCTCATGGGCTCGGACATCCCCTACATCTGGACGGACCGCACCGTCTGGGCGGTCGGAGCGCAGGCCAAGGTGCAGAATTTCAACAATCCGACCACCCCGGCTGGGGGCAAGGCCTTCGGGTTCATCACCGGGGCGGTGTGGCCCACCCAGATCTGGCTGAACTCCTGATCGAGGGCGACCCACCTGCTCCCGGCGAGCGGGTTGGTCGTGCCATGATCGGGCCATGAGCCGAATCCTGGTCGTCGAGGACGACGAACGGATCCGCTCCTCGATGCGCCTGGCCCTCGAGGACGAGGGATACGCGGTCGAGGACGTGGCCAACGGTGAGGACGCGGTCGCTCGCTTCGCCGACGATCCCTTCGAGCTGGTCCTCATCGACCTGATGCTCCCGGGAATCGACGGCTTCGAGACCTGCCGGACCCTGCGGCGCCAGAGCACCGTGCCCATCATCATGGTGACGGCCCGATCCGACACCCACGACGTGGTGGCGGGCCTGGAGGCCGGGGCGGACGACTACGTGACCAAGCCGTTCGTGGCCAAGGAGCTGGCGGCCCGGATCCGGGCCCTGCTGCGGCGGTCGAGACCCGACGACGCCGGGGACTCGATGCTCAGCTTCGGGGACGTGGAGATCCAGCCCGACGCCGGCGTCGTGCGCCGCGGCGGGGTGGAGGTCCACTGCACCCGCACCGAATTCCGCCTGCTCTGTGAGCTGGCCGATCACCCGGGCAAGGTGCTGAGCCGCGAGCACCTCCTCGAGCGGGTGTGGGGCTATGACTACTTCGGCGACGGTCGGCTGGTCGACGTGCACGTGCGCCGGCTCAGGACCAAGGTGGAGCCGGACCCGGCCAATCCCCGCTTCATCATCACCGTCCGCGGCATGGGCTACAAGCTGGCGGTCTGACCGGTGGCCCCGGCCGAGCAGACAGCCGACGCC
>DASZGT010000218.1:0-8194 GCA_035938575.1 Acidimicrobiales bacterium | reverse complement strand
AGGCGTTGCTCGACGATCCGCCGGCGAGCCGAGGAGAGGCTGCCGTGGTGGGCGGCCACCTGGAGGGCGGCGTCGATCGGGTCCGTCGTCTGGCCGGCCACCTCCGGGGTGCCAGGCCCTTCCTCCGGAGGGGACCCGAGGCGCAGGGCCAGTTGGTGCGCCACCCGCTCGGCCATCTTGCGGGTGTTGACGAAGACCAGCGTCGTCCGATGCTCGAGCACATGGGAGGCGATGCGGTCGAGCACGTCGGAGAGCTGGGCGCCACTGGCGACGGCTTCGAGCTCGCTGTCCGGAAGCTCGATGGCCACGTCGAGGTCCCTCCGGTGGCCGCAGTCCACGACGGCGGTGGGGGACCGGGCCGGATCCGATCCGGACAGCAGGCGGGCCACCACCTCGAGGGGGCGCTGGGTGGCCGACAGCCCGATGCGTTGCAGCCGGCCCCCGGCCGCCGACACCAGGTGGTCGAGGCGCTCGAGGGTCAGGGCGAGATGGGCCCCCCGCTTGTCTCGAGCCAGCGTGTGCACTTCGTCGACGATGACCGTGTGCACGCCCCGGAGGATGGCCCTCGACGAGGGCGCGGTGAGGAGGAGGTACAGCGACTCGGGGGTGGTCACCAACAGGTCAGGCGGTGACCGGCGCATGGCGACCCGTTCTGCCGCCGGAGTGTCGCCGGTGCGCACTGCCACCGAGAGATCCGGTGCCGCGAGACCGAGCCGTTCCGCCTCGTCGGCGATGCCCACCAGTGGGAGCTGCAGGTTCTGGTGGACGTCGGTCGCCAGAGCCCGGAGGGGGGAGACGTAGATGACGCCGGGGCCTGATCGCGGTGCCTCGGGTTCCGCATCCCCTTCCACGTGGGCCCGATAGGCGGCGTCGATCGCCACCAGGAACCCGGTCAGCGTCTTTCCGGTGCCGGTGGGAGAGGCCACCAGCACATCCACACCGGTGGCGATGCGGGGCCAGGCGGCACGCTGCGGCTCCGTCGGCCCGGCCGGGAAGCGGCGCCGGAACCAGCTGGCCACCGCCGGGTGGAAGCTGCGCAGGATCGAGTCCTCCGGCAGGTCGTCCAGCCCCGCCAGCGTGGCCGCGGTGGCCAACGAGGGCGGCTGCTCCTTGCCGGGCGCGTCAAAGTCGAGCGGCAACGGCTGTGCATCGGCCGAGTAGGTACGGGCAGTAGTAACCACTTCAGCATTCAACCCTAGGGGTGTGCCGTCGGTGGCGCGTCCACATCCACCGGGTCCGCAGGCCGGCGGTGATCGGGTCAGACGATCTCCTCGGACGGCACCGAGAAGTACCCCTGGTACCCGAGGGCGCGCTCGCGCAGGGCCCGGGGATCGAGCCCGGTGTCGGCGAAGCGGTACCGGCTGCCCGCCCCGCCACCGTCCCCGGGGTGGCGTTCGAGGAACTCCCGCATGCGGGCCTCGACCTCGGTGGTGAGCTCCCGGCCCAACCGGTCGTAGATGCCGCCGATGACTGCGAACGGATCGGCCGTGAAGTCCTCGAACTGGACGTCGATGACCTGTCCGGCCGGGAGGGTCCCGTCGGTCCGGGCCGCCATCGACCGGTCCAGCCCGACGAAGACGTCGGCGGAGTACTGGACGGCCGCCGACGCCACCGAACTGGTATCGCTGGCCATGCGGCGCAGGTGGGCGGCGAGGGCGCTGATCGAAGCGATGACCTGCAGTGGGTCGCGGTGGGTCTGGATGAGCACGGCGTCCGGGTACTCGGCCATCAGCGCCGGGAGATGCCAGAGATGCGCCGGCGACTTGAGCAGCCATCGCTCGGCATCGTGCTCGGACTGCAGATGCTGCAGGAAGGCGCGGTGCCAACGGTAGGCCGGAGCCATATCCGCCTCGTGGAGCAGCCACCGGTTGTAGTGCGGGATCTCGTACTGGATCGAGAACGTCATGGAACGGAAGTCGCCGGCCGTGATGCGTACGCACTCCTGGGCCAGGCGGGCCCCCATGGGGTGGAAGGCGCTGAACCCGGGGATCAGCACGTCGGCCATCTCCAACAAGGCCTGCGATTCGGCGATCCGGGGGTCGGTCTCGTAGGTGGCGGTGGTCGGCGGGGGACAGGGATTGTCGACCTCCCAGGTAAGGGGGGCGCGGTAGGTGGGATCCAGGGCCAGGAGGTCGTAGAGGATGGTCGTGCCGGTGCGCGGCTGGCCGCAGATCACCACTGGTTGGGTGATGGTCCCCTTCACCACCTGGGGGTGGGACCCCCTCCATGCGATGATGCCCAACCGGTTGGCCAGGAGGTTGATGATCTCGGTCTCGGCGATGGTGGCACCGACCTCGTTGAGCTGGGCCGTGCTCCCGAGGTCGTCCAGCACCCGGTCGAGTCCCTCCTGCCATGTGGGATCGCCCAGATCGTCACATGAGGCCTTCTCGAAGGCGGCGTCGACGAGCTGCCGGCGATCGAATCGGCGAGCCATCAGGGTTGCTCCCCGCTCGAGACCCGGCCCGGGCCGGCGTGCCTGATCCGGACGACGGGACGGTTCGGGCAGTCCGCCCCCGACGTCGACCACCCATCCGCGACACCTGGATCCATCGTCCCCCCTTGCTCGAATCGCCCACCTGTGCGGCCGGCCCCTATATTCCTACGGTACCCACCGGCCGGCCCTCGATGGATCGGCCGGCCGGCCCCCGATGGGTTAGAACGACCGGAGTTCCGGGCCATTTCCGGGCGCTACCCCGACGGAAGGATCGTTGTCCTTGTCCTACTTCCAAGCCATCGTGATCGGCCTGCTGCAAGGCGTCAGCGAGCTCTTCCCGGTCTCGAGCCTCGGCCACAGCGTGTTGGTTCCGGCCATCTTCGGGTGGCACAACCTGGTCAACGACCAATCGGCCAGTGAATCGTTCTACCTGGCATTCGTGGTCGGACTGCACGTGGCCACCGCCATCGCCCTGCTGATCTACTTCCGACGGGACTGGGTGCGCATCATCAGTGGCTTCGTCCGCACGTTCCGCACCCGCACCATCGAGACGGCCGACGAGCGCATGGCCTGGCTGCTGGTCGTCGCCACCATTCCTGTCGGCCTCACCGGCTTCCTCTTCGAGCACAGCTTCCGCACCCTGTTCGCCAAACCGCAGCTGGCGGGGATCTTCCTGGCCATCAACGGGGCGATCCTGGCCGGGGCGGAGCTGCTCCGCCGACGCCGGACCACATCGGTGTCCGAGCCGTCTCCGGCCCCCGGAGCCGCCGCCAGCGCCGACCCGGCCGCCAGCACGGTCACGAGGCGGTTGGCGACGCTGAAGCTCACCGAGGGCCTCAGCATCGGCGTGGCCCAGATCCTCGCCTTGTTCGCCGGCATCAGCCGCTCGGGTGTGACCATGGCCGCCGGGCTCCTCCGCGGCCTCGACCACGAAGAAGCGGCCAGGTTCTCGTTTCTCCTGGCCACGCCCATCATCCTGGCCGCCGGGGTCTTGAAGGTGCCCGATCTGGTCGGACCGTTGGGCAACGGGGTGCGCGGGCAGATCCTGGTCGGGAGCGCGGCCGCGGGGGTTGCTGCCTATCTTTCGGTTCGATTCCTGATCCGGTGGTTCCGGACCCGGACCCTGTGGCCGTTCTCCATCTACTGCCTGGTGGTCGGCATCTCCTCCGCGGTCTACTTCGCATGAGTCCGACGCCGCCCTGATCGGGGTCCCCCTGGGGAACGACCACCGCCGATGGGTGAGTGTCAGCCGTGGGCAGCCAGGCGGGGAGTGTCCCGGTCCCCGGGGGCCGCCTGACCTGCCACCACCGCGGGCGTCGGCGACAGCCGTCCGGACTCGGTGAGACGGGTGCGCGAGCTGACCACGTGACAGTGCTCGACGAGGGCCTCGCCATCGGCCTCGTCCACCGGGGTGATGGTGCCCCCCATCCGCCAACCGTGGCCCTCGGCCGGACGGGAGGAGCAGATCGTGTACCGCACCCGAACGGTGTGGACGCCACCGTCGACACCGGGAAGGTCGAGTTGGAGGCTGACCTCAGAGCCCACGTCGATCGGGGCGGCGCCGATCACGCCGGCGCCACCAGGGGTGAGGTCGACGATCCGTACCAGCGCCCCGTTGAGCACTCCGGCGACCTCGACCGGCACCCGGTAGTGGTGCCGCACCTGGTGGCGGCGGCCCACCTTGTAGAGCGCGGTGCCCAGGAGGGTCAGCTCCCAGGACGCGAAGGCCAGTCCGGCCACTAGTGCCAGTCCGTGGAGCGGGGGGATGGGGATGAGACCCGCCAATCCCAGGAAGCGGGCAATGACGGCCAGCGCCACCACGACGACCACGGCCAGAACCAGGCGGAGCTGGCTGACCGCCGACCACCCGCCTCCATCGATTCCGTCCTTGGGCGTGACCTTGAACGAGCTCCGGAAGGGACGGACGAGCGCGAAGGCGGCCCGCACGAAGATCCCTGTGGTCAGCACGGTGGTGTAGGAGCCGTCCCGGAGACTGGCCTCACCCCGGCACAGCATGGCCGAGGCGGCCAGGTCGAGGGCCATCCAGGGGAGCCAGAACACACCGAACTGCCAGAGGGTGGCGTGGAGGGGGACGCGGGCTGTCACCAACATGACCACCAGCACCGCCAGCATGGCCAGTCGTTGCAGGGGGACGAAGTAGGCCAGCAGCGAGGCCAGGTAGCTCGCCCGCTGCCGGAGCGTCAGGCCGGCGGCGATCACAGGGTTCTCCGGCGTGCGCAGCACGGCGAGGTTGCCCCGGGCCCACCGGTCACGCTGCAGCAGGAACGACGCCAGGTCGTGCGGGGCGAGACCCTGCACCAGCGTCTCGTGGTGATAGCGGGAGTGCCACCCCTGACCGTGGAGTCGGATGGTGGTGTGGAAGTCCTCGGCGATCGTCTCCGTGGCGATTCCCCCGATGCCCTCGAGGGCGTGCCGCAGGATCAGGGCGGCCGAGCCGCACCAGAACACGCCGTCATGGCGGTCCTTGCCCGGCATGATCACCTCGAAGAACATGCTCTGGTCATGGCGCCCCGTCTCGAAGTGCTGGAACGAGTCGTGATTGCCGAAGTCGTGGGGGGTCTGGACCACGGCCACGGCCGGATCGTCGAAGTAGCCGACCGTGGCATCGAGGATGTCGGGCTGGGGGACGTGATCGGCATCGAGGATCAGCAGCACCTGCCCGGTGGTGTGTGACAGCGCGTGGTTGATGTTCCCCGCCTTGGCATGCTCATTGGTCGGCCGGGCGAGATAGCGCACCCCGAATCGCTCGGCCAGGCTCCGCACGTCGGGACGGCGCCCGTCATCGAGGACCCACGTGGTGTGGGGGTAGGTGATCCGGTCACATCCCACCAGCGTGGCCCCCAGGACATCGAGGCCCTCGTCGTAGGTGCAGACGAAGACGTCGACGGTCGGCCGCCATCCGATCTCGGGGCGGGTGGGGGTGGGAACCCGCCAGGCCAGGAAGGCGAACGACGCCAGGGCGGCCAGGCCGAACACCTCACAGGCAAACAGCACGACGAAGAGCACCGGTTGGGACCCCTGCCGGGTGTCGACCAGCCGCCACACGAGGTAGGTCGTCCCCCACACCAGCGCCACGGCCACGACGGCGCGCAGCAGCCGCTCGCCGCCTTCCCCGCTCGTCGTCCCCTGCTGGGCGTGCGCCGTCATCACCAGAGGTATCGTCCGGTGCGGGGTGTCTCTTGAGTCCGCCCAGGTCGGAGGCGGTGGGTGGGACAGTGCTGGGTGGGACGGCACGGGGTGGGACGGTGCCGGGTGCGACGGTGAAGGGTGGAACGCTGGCATGGCGGCCCGGGCCGTCGCCGTCACACGGTGGCCCCCAACCGCCTCGGGGCCGACCGGGCGGGATGACCACCAGGCGGACGACGAGGGTCACATGAGGAGGGGCAGGATGCGGTGGCTCGCTCAGCGCACCGCGTCGACGATGTCCACGATCACCAGGGCCAGCACCATGGCCCCGACCACCGCGTAGAGCGCGGTGAAGGCCCATCGCTGGCGGTGGTTGGCCAACCAGAAGCGACGGATGCCTACATAGTCGAAGGTGAGGGCCACGATCCCGACGGGGATGCCGATGGCGGGACCCACGCCCCGGGCCACGCCGATGGCCGGCAGGACGAACGGGAGCACGACATACGTGAGCAGGCAGCGCAGGGCCGAGAGCAGGATCGAGGCACTGAAGATCCGGTGGGTCTCCGATTCGTCGATGGGAGCGCGGTCGCCCGGGATTCGCAGTAGCCGCCGCATGGTCTCATCGGCCCTCGAGGTCGGGGGTGAAGAGGTCGGCCGGTTCGGCGCCAGCGCCAGTTGGTCCACGGGCCCATGGTACGTGCTCAGCCCGGCGACCCACCAGCAGGCCCGGGCTCTGGATCCGCCTGAGCCTTACCGATGAGAGGCCGGATCCGATGCCGAGCGGCCGGCGGAGCGAGCCGTGGAGTGGCCGAAGGGTCGGTCGGCGGAGCGACGTCTCAACCAGCGACGCGACCTGTATCGTGCCCGGCAATGGGAACCGAGATGACGTGAGGGCGCCCAGACGCCCGCGCTCAGCCCATCCGCGGCCCCAACCCGACGGTGCTGGACCATCGACCAATCCCATGTGGTCGCTGACCGGGCCCGACGGCACGGTGGCAGCCGGATGGCTCCTGATACCGCTCCGGCTGTTCCTCGGGATCACCTTCCTCTTTGCCGGGCTCCAGAAGCTGGCCAATCCGGAGTTCTTCAACACCTCGAGCGCCTCGTCGATCCATGCCCAGCTGGTCGGTGCCTCCCACTCGAGCCCCATCCATGGGCTGGCCAGCCACCTCGTACCGCTGGCCTCGACGGTGGGCCTGCTCATCTCGATCGGCGAGGTGGCCATCGGCTTGGGAGTCCTGGTCGGCCTGCTGACCCGGGTGGCCGCCGTGGCGGGCATGGCCCTGTCGCTCGGGCTCTTCTTGACCGTGAGCTTCCACGCATCCCCGTACTTCACAGGCTCAGACATCGTCTTCTTCTTCGCCTGGACCCCCTTCGTGCTGGGCGGTGCCGCAGGCGCTCCCGCGTTCGACACCTGGCTGGCCCAGCGCCAACCGGTGGCGCCGTCCCCGAAGGGCGCCCTGCCCCGACGGGCGGTGCTCTCCCACGGGGCGCTTGCCGCCGTCGCCGCGGGTGTCGTCGTGCTCACGGGCGGGCTGGCCGCTCTGCTCGGTCGCGCCGTGGGCGGAACTGCCGCCTCGGCCAGTGGAACCCGGACCCTCACGAGGGGTGGTCCGGGTTCGACCAGCACGACCTCCCCGGCCGGACCGAGTGGCTCCACCACCAGCACGACCTCCCCGGCAGGTCCGAGTGGCTCCACCACCCCCACGACGGGCTCAACACCGGCCGGGACCGCCATCGGATCGGCTTCGAGTGTGCCCGTCGGCGGGTCGGCCAGCTTCACCGACCCGTCCAGCGGGGATCCGGCCCTGGTCATCCAGCGGGTCGCCGACGACTTCGTCGCCTTCGACGCCATCTGTCCCCATGCGGGCTGCACGGTTGCCTACCAGGAATCGGCCAGGATCATCGCCTGCCCCTGTCACGGGTCGACGTTCGATCCCCGGACCGGGAACGTCCGCAACGGCCCAGCCACTTCCGGGCTGACGGCGATCAAGGTGATCAGGGGATCGAACGGGAATCTCTACGTGACCAATTGACCAGCGGCCGGGTCCCGTCGGGTGCCGCCATGACACCGCCATTCCGGTTCTGCCGGGCTACCATTGCGGGGTTGCCGTCGGTAGCCGGTGGCGCCTTCCCATGACCGCAACCACCCCTGTGCCGGCCGGCACCTCGCAACCCAACGCAGTGGACGGGTCCGCCGACCGGACCGACTGGGTGTCGTCGATTCCGTTCATCGGCGTCCACCTGGCTCCCCTGGCCGCACTCTTCGTAGTGGTGACCTGGCAGGACTGGGTGCTGTGCGCCCTGCTCTACCTCACCCGGATGTTCTTCATCACCGCCGGGTACCACCGCTACTTCTCCCATCGCAGTTATCGCATGGGCCGGGTGGCGCAGTTCCTGATGGCCTTCGGTGGCACCACCGCGGTGCAGAAGGGCCCCCTCTGGTGGGCAAGTCACCACCGCCTCCACCACCGCTACACCGATCTGGACGACGACGTGCACTCACCGCGGGACGGCTTCTGGTGGAGCCACGTCGGCTGGATCCTGTCGACCAGGTACAAGGCCACCGATCTCTCGACCATCAAGGACTTCGCCTCCTATCCGGAACTGCGG
>DASZGT010000217.1:0-3494 GCA_035938575.1 Acidimicrobiales bacterium | reverse complement strand
GGTGGGCGCACCTCCCGGCTACGTGGGCTACGAGGAGGGCGGCCAGCTCACCGAGGCGATTCGGCGTCGCCCCTACGCCGTGGTGCTGCTGGACGAGCTGGAGAAGGCCCACCCCGACGTGTTCAACACGCTCCTGCAACTGCTCGAGGACGGTCGTCTCACCGACGGCCAGGGTCGCACCGTCGACTTCACCAACACCGTCCTGATCATGACGTCCAACATCCCCGGCGAGCCGCTCGAGTTCTTCAAGCCGGAGTTCGTCAACCGGATCGATGAGATCGTCCGCTTCCATGCGCTCACCGAGACCGATCTCGAGCGGATCGTGTCCATCCAACTGAACGGGCTGCGCAGCCGGCTGGCCGAGCGGCGGCTGGCCCTGTCGGTGACGCCGGCCGCCGACGAGTGGCTGGCCCATGCGGGCTTCGACCCCGACTTCGGGGCCCGACCACTGCGCCGGGTCATCCAACGACAGGTCGAGGACCCGCTGGCGCTCGCCCTCCTCGAGGGCCGGTACCCCGAGGGTTCGACCGTCACCGTGGACGCCGTCGACGGCGCCATCGTGCTGGCCTGATCGGACCCGGATCAAGACGCCATGGACCAGGAGACGACCGATCAGGTGACCATGCGAGCGGCCGGTGGCGGAGGCGGCCGTCCCGCTCCCTCGCGGACCAGCCAGTCCGTGGCCTCCCTGCGCTCGCAGTTCCTCCGGCCCTCCAGCCCGGGCGGTGACAGCACGGCCCAGGTCGGGCTGTGCGCCGGGATGGCGCCGACCCGGTCACTCCGGCTACGGGCCCATCTGGTCGCCCGGACGCGATTCGTCGACGACGAGGTGGTCAGGGCCATCGGAGGCGGCACTGGCCAGATCGTGATCCTCGGTGCTGGCTACGACGACCGGGCCCTGCGCTTCCGATCACCCGGCGTGCACTACTTCGAGCTCGACCACCCGGCCACCCAGTCCGACAAGCGCCAGCGCTTGCGGCGGATGGGCGCCGACCTCACCCAGGTAACCCTGGAGGCAGCCGACTTCCGCTCCGACGACGTGGCCGCAGTCCTGGCCCGTGGCGGTCATGATGCCGACCTTCCCTCCCTCTTCATCTGCGAGGGGCTGCTGGTCTACCTCGACCAGGCGACCATCCTCGGTCTCCTGGCCGGGCTGCGCTCGAGGGCGGCTCCCGGCAGCTCGCTGGTAGCCAGCCTGGCCGTCCACCCCGACGGCATCGACACCGAGGCCGTGTTGGACCGGGCCAACACGGCGCGTCCCGGCGCATCGACCGAGCCGTGGCTGACCATCCTGCCCGCCTCCAGTCACCTGGGTCTCGTCGCCCGATCCGGTTGGGCGCCCACCTCGTGCCGCGACGACGCCACCTTCGGCACCGGCGCCCCGCCTGGCCGCTCCCTGTGCCTGGTGGCCCAGCCCGCAGCCGTCCCTCGCGAGCCCGGACGGCCCGAGCAGTGACCTGCCCGTCCCTTGGATCGGCCGGCGGGGTGCGGGCTACACTGGTGCGTAATCCGCTTTTCGCAACGGAGGAGTGACGCGTGCCGGCAACCGTCGTCGTCGGGACCCAGTGGGGTGATGAGGGCAAGGGCAAGCTCACCGACCTCCTGGCCAAGGAGATGGAGCTGGTCGTCCGCTATCAGGGCGGCCACAACGCCGGCCACACCATCGTGGTGGACGGCGAGACCTTTGCGCTCCAGCTGGTGCCCAGCGGAATCCTCTACGACCACATCACCCCGATCATCGGGAACGGGGTGGTCGTCGACCCCACCGTGCTGCTCACCGAGGTGGACACCCTGGCCGGCAAGGGCATCGACACCAGCAACCTCCTGGTCAGTGGCAACGCCCACCTGATCATGCCCTACCACCACGAGTTGGATCAGCTGGCCGAGCGGTACCTGGGCAAGAACAAGCTCGGGACCACCAAGCGGGGGATCGGGCCGGCCTACGCCGACAAGTCCTCGAGGGTCGGCTTGCGGGTGCAGGACCTTCTCGACCCCAAGATCTTCCGCCAGAAGCTCGACGTGGTGCTGAAGGAGAAGAACGCCGTGCTGGCCAAGGTGTACAACCGGCTGCCTCTCTCCGCCGACGACATCTGCGCCAGTTATCTCGACGAGCTGGCGCCCCGGGTGGCGCCGATGGTGGCCGACACGGTGGGAGTCCTCCACGATGCCCTGGCCCGGGGTGCCCACGTGTTGCTCGAGGGGGCCCAGGCCACCTTCCTCGACCTGGATCACGGGACCTACCCCTTCGTGACCTCGTCCAACCCGGTGGCCGGCGGGGCCTGCATCGGGGCCGGTATCGGGCCGCGCTACATCGACGAGGTCATCGGCATCGCCAAGGCCTACGTCACCCGGGTGGGCAGTGGCCCGTTTCCGACCGAGCTGGTCGACGAGACGGGCGAGACGCTGGTCGAGCGGGGCCACGAGTACGGGGTCAACACCGGCCGGCGGCGCCGTCCCGGATGGTTCGACGCGGTCATGATGCGCCAGGCGGTCCGGCTCAACTCGCTGTCCGAGGTGGCCCTCACCAAGCTCGACGTCCTGGACACCTTCGACACCGTCAAGGTGTGTGTGGCCTACGAAGCCGACGGCGAGCGGTTCACCCACCCGCCCTACCACCAGTCGGTCTTCCATCAGGTCACCCCGGTCTACGAGGAGCTGCCCGGCTGGAAGAAGGACATCTCGGGCGCCACCGAGATCGGCGACCTGCCCCAGGCGGCCCGCGACTACGTCCACTTCCTGGCCGAGCAGATCGGCACGCCGGTCCGGCTGGTGGGCGTGGGCCCGGGCCGCGAGCAGTTCGTCCGTTTCGCCGCATGAGCGGACCCTCATCCGGGGCCGGCCGGAGTGGCGCCGGCCAGATCCACACGGTGTGCGTCGTCGGGTCCGGCGGCCGTGAGCACGCGCTGGCCGTCACGCTCGGGCGTTCGGCCGACGTGATCGTGACCCCGGGCAACCCGGGGATCACCGGGGTCACCCCCGAGGGCCACACCATCGCCAGCGTGAGCACGCCCGCCGAGGAGATCCAGGCCGACCTGTACGTGATCGGACCGGAAGCGCCGCTGGTCGACGGGCTCGCCGACCGGTTGCGGGCCGAGGGCCGCCTGGTGTTCGGGCCCGGTGCCGACGGTGCCCGGCTCGAGGGCTCCAAGGCCTTCATGAAGGACCTGCTGGCCGAGGCCGGCGTGCCCACCGCCCGCTACGGCACCTTCACCGACCCGGTGGCGGCCAAGGAGTACCTGCGCACCCTGCCCGGGCCGTGGGTGGTCAAGACGGACGGGCTGGCCGCGGGCAAGGGGGTGCTGGTGACCGGCTCCCGGTCCGAGGCCGAAGCCGACATCGACGCCAAGCTCTCCGGCCGGGCCTTCGGCGACGCCGGCCGCCTGGTGGTGGTGGAGGAAGGGTTGACCGGGCCCGAGTGCTCGCTGCTGGTCCTGTGCGACGGCCGCCGGCTGGCGCCCCTGGCGCCGGCCCAGGACTTCAAGCGGTTGCAGGAT
>DASZGT010000216.1:0-12237 GCA_035938575.1 Acidimicrobiales bacterium | reverse complement strand
TCGAAGCGGCACCGGCAGAGGATTGGGTCGTCTCCGATCCACCGGCACCGAAACGCTCCAGTTGGTCATCGACTACGTCAAGCAGGAGACCCTCGACCCCCTCAAGGGGCTCGGGCGCTTCATGGTGTTCGGCGTGGCGGGATCGGTGGCCATGGCCATCGGCCTGGTCATCCTGGCCGTGGCCTTCCTGCGCTTCCTGCAGGGCGAGACCGGGACCACCTTCGCCGGCAATTGGTCGTGGGCGCCGTATTTGATCTGCACGGTGGTCGTGGTGGCGATCGCCGCCATCGCCGTCAAAGCAGTGAGCCGGGGCCAGCGCCGGACCTCCACCGACCCCAAAAAGGAGACCCCATGAGCGTGGGAGCCGAACCGATCACCCGTGACCAGATCGAGGCCAAGTTCCGCGAGCTGACCGGGGAGGTCAGCGACGAGGTCGAGTCGACCAGGTCCCAAGTGGTCACGGTGGGCCTGGCCGTCGGCGTGCTCCTGATCGCCGCGGTATTCCTCATCGGCCGTCGGAACGGCCGGCGTCGGTCGGCCGTCGTCGAGGTGCGGCGGGTCTGAGACATGGACACCCTGCTGCGCTATCTCCAGGTCAAGGCGTTCGGGCGCGGCTTCCAGGGTTACCACACCGCCTGGCTGGTGGTCGGGGCCGCGTTGTGGATGATCATCCGGGCCCGCAATCAGGAGCATGTGATCTACCGCACCAAGCTCAAGCCCGGTGAACGGCTGCTCGTCGAGACCTCCAAGGCGGCACCGAACAAGTCCTCCGGCCGCTGAGCGCCGTGGCGCCGGAGGGGGATAGGAGCATCCTCAACGACGGCGAGCGGGTGCTGCTGATCGACCCCAAGGATCGCCGGTACCTCATCGGGCTGCGGGCCGGTGCCCGGTTCCACACCCACATGGGCATCGTGAGCCACGACGACCTGATCGGGGCCCCCGAAGGGTCGACGGTCCTCGGCAGCACGGGGCGCCGGTTCACGGTGGTGCGGCCCACCCTCTCGGACACGGTCCTGAAGATGCCACGGGGCGCCCAGGTCATCTATCCGAAGGATCTGGGGGCCATCCTCATCGAGGCGGACATCGCCCCCGGGATGAAGACGCTCGAGGCGGGGGTCGGGTCCGGGGCGCTCTCCATGGCCCTCCTCCGGGCCGGCGCCGAGGTCGTCGGCTACGAGCTCCGTGAGGACTTCGCCGACCGGGCCCGCGGCAACGTGGAGGCCATGCTGGGCGGGGAAGCCCCCTACCGGGTCGAGCTGCGAGACGTCTATGAGGGCATCGACGAACGGGGCCTCGACCGGGTCCTGCTCGATCTGCCCGAGCCCTGGCGGGTTCTGCCCCACGCCGAGCAGGCGCTGCGGCCGGGTGGAATCCTGTGCGCCTACCTTCCCTCGATCAACCAGACCTCACAGCTACGGGAGGCCATGGAGCGCAGTGGGTTCGGGATGGCCTCCACCCTCGAGGTACTGCATCGAACGTGGCACATCGAGGCCCGCTCGGTCCGTCCGGACCACCGGATGGTGGGGCACACCGGCTTCCTCACCACGGCCAGGCTGCTGGTTCCCTTCGATTGGGAGGTCCGGGGCGTCGACCTGGCTGATCGGGGGGCCGACGAGACCCCAGGCTGAGTCGGCGCCCTGACCCGATGGCGCCCTGACCCGATCACGCCCTGACTTGATGAGGGTCCGGGCCGAGCAGCTCAGCTCTGCTGATGAACGAGCAGCTCAGCCCTGCTGATGAACGAGCAGCTCAGCTCTGCTCGATGAAGATGCACTCGCCCGGACACTCCTCGGCGGCTTCGACCACCGCATCCTCGAGGTCGTCGGGCACGGCGGCCATGCCGGCAGAGCCCCCGGGTTCGTTCTTGACGTCGGCACCGTCCTTCACGTAGGCGAGGCCGTCGTCGAGCAAGGTGAACACGGCGGGCGCGATCTCCTCGCAGAGGCCGTCTCCCGTGCAGAGATCCTGGTCGATCCAGACCTTCATCAGTTCCGTCTCTCCTACGCTTCTCGCGGGGCGCCGTGAGCGTGCTCGACCCGGGTCGGCCGTCCCGGCTGTCCATCCGTTGAGGCACACCCATGGCCGACGTCGCACCAGGGGACCCGTGCCCTGGTGACAATGCTACCCGGAACTGTACCCATGTTGGCTGACGGTCCGTCAGTTCGGCGCCCGAATAGGGTGCGAATGACGCTTGAAACGGTGGATCGCCGGTGTAGGGTCGCCAAAGGTGGGCAACGCGAACGAGGTGATTCCAACGGTTGATTCCGATGACGTGCGAGACGGTCGTCCAGCGGCGAATTCCCCGGATGACGATGACCTCGACGCGTTGAGGCTGCGGGCCCGGGAAGCCGAGGAGGAGGTCACCCTCCTTCGTCGGCGCCTCCAGGAGAGTCCCCGGCGCGTGCAGACCCTCGAGGAGAAGCTGCTGGAGACGAAGGGTCAGCTGGCCCAGGCCATCTCCCAGAACGAGAAGCTCACCTCACACTGCAGACGGCCAAGGAGCACGTGGCCAACCTGCGGGAAGAAGTGGAGAAGCTGACCCAGCCGCCCGCGGCCTACGGGACGTTCCTCGGGACCAACGAGGACGGGAGCGTCGACGTCTTCTCCGGCGGTCGCAAGATGCGGGTGTCCCTCCATCCCGACATCGAGGTCGACGATCTGCAGCGCGGCAACGAGGTGGTGCTCAACGAGTCCCTCAATGTGATCCTGGCCCGCGAGGGCGAGGGCTCCGGAGAGGTGGTCGTGCTCAAGGAGATCCTCGACGACGGCACGCGGGCCCTGGTCTTCGGCCGGGCGGACGAGGAGCGGGTGGCCGAGCTCTCCGACGCACTGATCGGGGTCAAGCTGCGCGCCGGCGACACAGTACTCATGGAGTCGCGCACGGGCCTGCTCATCGAGAAGCTGGCCCGACCGGAGGTGGAAGAGCTGGTCCTCGAGGAGGTCCCCGATGTGACCTACGCCGACGTGGGCGGCCTCGATGATCAGATCGAGGCGATCACCGACGCCGTCGAGCTCCCTTACCTGTACCGGGAGCTCTACGCCGAGCACAAGCTTCCGGCCCCCAAGGGGATCCTGCTCTACGGCCCTCCGGGTTGCGGGAAGACGCTGATCGCCAAGGCGGTGGCCAACTCGCTGGCCAAGAAGGTCGCCGAGGTCACAGGGAACACCAACGCCCGCAGCTACTTCCTCAACATCAAGGGCCCTGAGCTCCTCAACAAGTACGTGGGGGAGACCGAGCGGCAGATCCGCCTGGTCTTCCAGAGGGCCCGGGAGAAGTCTGAAGAGGGCGTTCCGGTCATCGTCTTCTTCGACGAGATGGATTCGCTGTTCCGCACCCGAGGCACCGGGATCAGCTCCGACATGGAGTCGACCATCGTGCCGCAGTTGCTGGCTGAGATCGACGGGGTCGAGACACTCAAGGATGTCATCGTGATCGGGGCCTCCAACCGCGAGGACCTGATTGACCCGGCCATCCTGCGCCCCGGAAGGCTCGACGTGAAGATCCGCATCGAACGTCCGAACGAGGTGGCGGCGGCTCAGATCTTCTCCCGCTACCTGACCCCGGACCTTCCCCTCGACGCCGACGAGGTCCGGACCCTGGGCGGGGGAGACCCGGCCAAGGCGACCCAGGCCATGATCGAGGCGACGGTGGCCGAGATGTACCGAAGCGACGAGGAGAACCGGTTCCTCGAGGTGACCTATCAGAACGGCGACAAGGAGGTCCTCTACTACCGGGACTTCTCCTCGGGAGCGATGATCGAGAACATCGTCCGTCGGGCCAAGAAGCTGGCGATCAAGCGGACCATCGCCAACAAGACGCGGGGTATCCGCTCCGACGACCTGTTCGAGTCGATCCGTCAGGAGTACAAGGAGAATGAGGATCTTCCCAACACCACCAATCCCGACGACTGGGCCAAGATCTCCGGCAAGAAGGGTGAGCGGATCGTGTACATCCGCACCCTCATCAGCGACCAGGACGAGACCAAGGGCGGCCGCTCCATCGAGCGTGTGGGTACCGGTCAGTATCTCTGAGACCGGGCCGGGATAGGGTCGCTCGTGGCCATTCCCAAGGTCTGTGGCATCGAGACCGAGTACGGCATCCAGGTGCTGCACGGCGACCCCAACCCGATCGCCGCCTCGTCGGTTCTGATCAACGCCTATGCCCACGACGTGGCGCGCCAGCAGACGGGCTGGGACTTCGAGGACGAAGCCCCTGGGAACGACGCCCGGGGGTTCGCCCGGGAGGGGTCCATGCCACCGCAGGTCGAGACCCATCTCGTCAACACCGTGCTCACCAACGGTGCCCGCTACTACGTGGACCACGCCCACCCCGAATTCTCCACCCCCGAGTGCCGTGACGCGCTCGAATGCGTCCGCTACGACCGCGCCGGCGAGTTGATCCTGACCCGGTCGATGGAGGCCGCTGACCTCGCCGTCCACGACGGGTCACAGCTGGTCGTCTACAAGAACAATTCGGACGGCAAGGGGAACTCGTACGGGGCCCACGAGAACTACCTGATGGACCGGGCGGCGCCGTTCACCCGCATCGTGGCCGGGGTGACCCCCCACTTCGTCACCCGCCAGATCTTTGCCGGGGCCGGAAAGGTCGGGGCCGAGACCGCCGTCCACGACGGGACGCACGTCGACTTCCAGCTGTCCCAGCGGGCGGAGTTCTTCGAGGAGCAGGTGGGTCTCGAGACCACGCTGAAGCGCCCCATCGTGAACACGCGTGACGAGCCCCATGCCGATCCCCACCGCTATCGCCGGCTGCACGTCATCGTGGGCGATGCCAACCTGGCCGAGGTGGCCACCCTCTTGAAGGTGGGAACCACCTCGCTCGTGCTGGCCATGATCGAGGACGACATTTCGGGCAGCCGGAGCCTGGCCCTCGCCGATCCGGTCACCGCCATGCACGACGTGGCCCTGGATCGCACCTTCACCAGGCCCCTGCCGATGGAGGACGGCTCGACGGCCACCGCCCTGGCGGTCCAGTGGGAGCTCTTCTCCCTGGCCCGCAAGTACGCCGACGACCGTGGTCTCGACTGCATGGGTGACGAGGCCGTGGGCGAAGAGGTGCTGAAGCGCTGGGAAGCGGTGCTCCACGGACTCGAGACCGATCCCATGTCGCTCTCCCGTCAGCTCGACTGGGTGGCCAAGCTGCAGCTCATCGAGGCGTTCCGGGAGCGTCACGGGTTGGACTGGGACGACCACCGGCTGGCCGCGGTGGACCTGCAGTACCACGATCTGCGACCGTCACGATCGCTGTTCGCCCGCATGGACACCGAGCGACTGGTCACCGAGGAGTCGGTGGTGACGGCCGTCACCGAGCCCCCTCGGGGGACCCGCGCCTGGTTCCGGGGTCAATGCCTCAAACGGTGGCCGGCGGCGGTGGTCACCGCCAACTGGGATTCGCTGGTGTTCGACCTCGGCACCGACCCCTTGCGCCGCGTCCCTATGATGGACCCCCTGAAGGGCACGGCCGAGCACGTGGAGGAATTGCTGCAGGCGTGCGCGAGTCCGTCCGAGCTGTTGGATCGATTGAGCAGCTAGGGAGAGTAGGGGATGGTTGAACGAGATGGCTGAACGGGAACAGAAGAAGAAGACGACGACCGAACGCGCCGACGACGTCGTGGAGGACGTCCCGGCCACATCCGCCACCGGCGAGAAGTTGAAGGCCGAGCTCGACGACCTGCTCGACGAGATCGACGAGGTCCTCGAGGACAACGCCGAGGAATTCGTCCGGAACTATGTGCAGAAGGGCGGCGAGTAGCCCAGGTGACGCTGCCGCTCTTCTCGACAACTGAAGACCCGGGTCCCGACTTTGCCGGTCTCATCCGGCGACTGCGGTTACCGGTCCACCCGATGATGGCCACCTCGGGGTCGGCCCTGTCGTCGGGGGGCGCGGCCACCAACGAGATCCGCCACGGGACGACGGTGGTGGCGCTGAGATTCGCCGACGGCATCGTGATGGCCGGCGACCGCCGGGCCACGGAGGGCAACGCCATCGCCCACCGGGCCATGGAGAAGGTCTTTCCGGCCGACCGGTATTCGGCCGTGGCCATCGCCGGGGCCGCCGGCCCGGCCGTCGAGATGGTCCGGCTCTTCCAGACCCAGCTCGAGCACTACGAGAAGGTCGAGGGCGTGGTACTGAGCCTCGAGGGCAAGGCCAATCAGCTGAGCCAGATGGTGCGGGAGCATCTGCCCATGGCCATGCAGGGACTGGCGGTGGTGCCCCTGTTCGCCGGCTACGACCTGGCCCGCCAGACCGGTCGCATCTTCACCTACGACGTGACCGGCGGGCACTACGAGGAGACCGAGCACAACGCCACGGGATCGGGCGGACGCGACGCCCGGACCACCATCAAGCTCGGCTACCGGGTCGGCATGGCGCGCGACGACGCCGTGGAGCTGGCCGTCGAGGCCCTCTACGAGGCGGCCGACGAGGATTCGGCCACCGGCGGGCCCGATCTCATCCGGGGCATCTATCCCTTGGTGGCCACGGTCACCGCCGAGGGATTCGCTTCAGTGACCGAAGAAGAGGTTTCCGAGCGCTTCGCCGCTCTCATCGAGCGTCGACGGGCCGAGGGTCGCCAGCCATGACCATGCCGTACTACGTGGCCCCCGAGCAGGTGATGAAGGATCGGGCCGAGTACGCCCAGAAGGGTATCGCCCGCGGCCGCTCCCTGATCGCCACGACCTACGAGGCGGGCATCGCCATCGTGGCCGACAACCCGTCGCGATCACTCCACAAGATCAGTGAGATCTATGACCGGATCGCCTTCGCCGGCGTGGGGAAGTACAACGAGTTCGACCAGCTGCGAGTGTCGGGCATCCGCCATGCCGACACCAAGGGGTATGCCTACAGCCGAGAGGACGTGGACGCCCGTTCGCTGGCCAACCTCTACGCCCAGTACCTCGGACAGGTCTTCACCCACGAGATGAAACCGCTCGAGGTGGAGATCCTCGTGGCCGAGCTGGGCACGGGACTGCACCCGCCGCAGCTGTACCACATCGCCTACGAAGGGACCATCACGGACGAGGACCGCTACGCCGTGCTGGGCGGGGAGACCGAGGCCACGGCCGAGCGCCTCGAGGAGCAGTGGACGAGTGGATGGCCCCTCAGTGATGCGCTGCGCGCCGCCGTGAGCGCGCTGGCCGGCCCCGACCGGACGCTGGTGGGGTCCGACCTCGAGGTTGCCGTCCTGGCCCAGGGGAACGGCCGCCGGGCATTCCGGAGGCTCGTGGATGACGAGCTGGAGGCCCTGCTGGGCTGATCGATTCCCTCGCCCGCCGGCGTTGTCGGGTGCCGATTCGTTGTCGAGGGCCGTCCTCACGGTACCGTGAGGGTGATGGACAAGCGTATCTACGGCTTGGAGAACGAGTACGGGGTCACGTGCACGCTGCGCGGGCAGCGGCGGCTGAGCCCCGATGAGGTGGCCCGCTACCTGTTCCGGCGAGTGGTCAGCTGGGGACGTTCGTCCAATGTGTTCCTCGAGAACGGGGCCCGTCTCTACCTCGATGTCGGCAGCCATCCCGAATACGCCACCCCCGAGTGTGATGACATCGCCGAGCTGGTGGTCCACGACAAGGCGGGGGAGTGGATCCTGTCCTCACTGGTGGAGGGGGCCGAGGCCCGTCTGAGGGAAGAGGGAATCCGCGGCGACATCTACCTGTTCAAGAACAACACCGATTCGGCCGGGAACTCCTACGGGTGCCACGAGAACTATCTGACCAGTCGGCGTGACGACTTCGCCCACTACACCGAGGTGCTGATCCCGTTTCTGGTCAGCCGGCAGGTCTACGCCGGAGCGGGCAAGGTGCTGCAGACCGCTCGCGGCGCCGTCTTCTGCCTGAGCCAACGGGCGGAGCACATCTGGGAGGGGGTGTCGTCGGCGACGACCCGCAGCCGGCCGATCATCAACACCCGCGACGAGCCCCACGCCGACGCCGAGAAGTACCGTCGCCTCCACGTCATCGTGGGCGACTCCAACATGAGCGAGTACGCAACGTTCCTCAAGGTGGGTGCGACCAGCATCGTGCTGCGGATGCTCGAGGACCCCTCGACCGTGATGCGCGATCTGACCCTGGAGAACCCCATTCGAGCCATCCGCGAGATCAGCCATGACATCACCTGTCGTCGGCCCGTGCGCCTGGCCAACGGTCGCGAGATGAGCGCTCTCGATATCCAGGGCGAGTACTTGCAGCGCGCCATCCGCTACCGCGATCGACAGGGTCTTTCGCCGCAGGAGGATCGGGCCCTCGACATGTGGGAGCACTGTCTCAAGGGACTGGAGTCCGACCCGCTCTCGCTCCACCGGGAGTGCGACTGGGTCGCCAAGTACCGCCTGATCGATCGCTACCGCCAACGCCACCAGCTGTCCCTGCACAGTCCCAACGTGTCGCTGCTCGACCTCCAGTACCACGACGTGGACCGGGCACGCGGGCTGTACTACCGCTTGCAGCACCACGATCAGCTCGACCGGATCTGTGACGATGCGGACATCGCCTCCGCCATGTCCTCGCCTCCTCAGACCACCCGGGCCCGCCTGCGCGGGGAGTTCGTGAAGAAGGCCAAGGAGCGACGCCGCGACTTCACCGTCGACTGGGTCCACCTCAAGCTCAACGACCAGGCACAGCGCACGGTCCTGCTCAAGGATCCCTTCAAGTCCAAGGACGAGCGGGTCGAGAAGCTGATCGCCGGCTTGTAATCGTCCCCCATCGGCAGGCGGCGGGACCACCTCGCATCGACCCGGCGCCACGGCCTCGGTGTTGTAGCGTCGCCTGATTGTGGCAGTGCAACCCCCTGACGAAACGGTGACGGCGACCAGCTCCGAGCTGTTGGCGGCGACCAGTGACAACCAGGTGACGGCCGGTCCGGCCAAGGGAAAGGGCCGGGGCTACCGGGCCCTGATCGAGTGGGCGGTCATCCTGCTGGCCGTGGCGATCTGCACGGTGGTGCTCCGTGCCTACGTGGTCCAGTCCTTCTACATCCCCTCGGGGTCGATGCTCCCCACCCTGCAGATCAGCGATCGGATCATCGTCAGCAAGTTGAGCTACGACCTGCACGACCCACATCGTGGCGACATCGTCGTGTTCGCCCGACCACCGCTCGAGGACCAGGCCTATGCAGACCTGGTGAAACGGGTGATCGGACTTCCCGGGGAGACCATCTCCTCGAGGAACGGTGACATCTACATCAATGGGAAGCGCCTGTCCGAGCCGTGGCTCCCGCCGGGTCCCGACAGCTACAGCGGTGCCCTTCCGGGCGGGGACCCGCACCCGCAGTTCGACCTTCCGGGCCCGGTCAAGATCCCCGCCGGGGACTACTACGTCATGGGGGACAATCGAATGTTCTCAGAAGACAGCAGGTTCTTCGGGCCCATTCCCAAATCCCTGATCGTCGGCCGGGCCGTGGCGGTGGTGTGGCCCCTCAGCCATCTGAAGGGGCTGTAGGCGGGCCCGAACGCGGTTGTCGGTGCACCGGAACGGGGTTGCCGGTGCAGTAGCCTCGCGCTCTGGTGGAACCCGACCTCTACAGTGCCTCCGTCGAGGTCTCCGCCCCCGGGAGGGCGCCGGTCGGTGCACCGACCGGTCCGCCGCCCGTGACCCGGCGCGGCCGGGGGAACGCTCCCGCCCCGCCCCCGCGTTCGAAGAAGTGGGTGTTCGAGTGGTTGGCGGTGTTGGCCATCGCGCTGGTGCTGGCGGTATGCGTCCGGACCTTTGTGGCCCAGATGTTCTACATCCCGTCCGGATCGATGCTTCCCACCCTCCAGATCGGCGACCGGATCGTGGTCAACAAGCTGAGCTACGACCTCCACGGCGTGGAGCGGGGCGACGTCGTGGTCTTCCGCCGGCCACCGCTGGAGCAGGTCAATTACGCAGACCTGGTCAAGCGGGTCATCGGCTTGCCGGGCGACACCATCGCCACGGTCCACGGCGTGGTCTACATCAACGGCAAGCCGTTGGACGAGCCCTGGCTGTCCACCCCGTTGCCGGTGACCTCCCCGAGCCCCCTCCCGGACGCATTCAGCCTCAGCCGCCCCTTCACCGTGCCCGCCGGCCAGTACTTCGTCATGGGCGACAACCGCACCAATTCCGAGGACAGCCGGTACTTCGGGCCCATCTCGAAGGATCTGATCGTCGGCAAGATGGCGTTCAAGGCCTGGCCGCTGGACGACTCGACCTGGCTGGCCATCTTGTCGATCATCGGCGTCGTCGTGCTGGTCCTCCTGCTGTTGGCCCTGCGGGCACCACGACCGCCCCCAGCGCCCGGCGGGTCCTCCCCGAGGGGCCCTCCCGCCTCCAACGGCAGCCGCTAGGCGGGGTGGGCGGCGACACCGCGCAGCAGGCCCCGGGCCTCGACCCGCTGCCGGTCGGCGCCGCACGCCGGTACACTTCAGTTCGTGCCATTCCTCAGTCCGGCGAAGGTGCTGGTCATCCTGGTCGTGGCCCTCGTCGTCCTCGGTCCCGACAAGCTGCCCAAGGTGGCCAGGCAGATCGGTGGTCTGTGGGGTGACTTCCAAAGGTTCCGTGAGCGGCTCGAGTCTGACGTGCGGGGATCGTTCCCGGACCTACCCTCCACCGAGTCGATCGCCCAGGCGGTCCGGTCCCCCCTATCGTTCCTCGACAATCTCGCCGATTCCCACCGCGGGGGTTCGCCCGGTGCGGACAACGGTACGACATCTGAAACGACCAACGGATCCGAAGTACCTGGTGTGCACGGCGACGCGCCCCCACCCCCGATCGGCACCGCGGGGGAGCCACCGCCGGTCCCCGGGGCCCTGATCGCCGACCCCGGCAGAATCGTCCACCAGGTCCGTTCCACCGGCGGGATCGTCCCCGACGACCCGGGGATGAACTGACCCTGCCCGTACCGCGGGCAGCGCACCGACCAGTTCGGATCCGAGACCATGGCCATCTCCCTCAAACGTCGTAGCGAGGCCCGACCCAAGCCGGATTCGATGACTCTGGTCGAGCACCTGACCGAGCTCCGCAGCCGGGTGTTGATCAGTGCGGCAGCATTCGTGGTCACGGCCACCGCCGCCTTTCTCCTCTACCCGCACATTCTCTCCTTCCTCCAGCAGCCCTACTGCAACCTCAATCCTCACCACTGCGGCTTCTACATCACCGGGCCGCTGGACGGGCTCGCCCTGCGGGTCAAGATCGCCGCCTACGGCGGCCTGTTCCTGGCCTCGCCGGTGTGGCTGTGGGAGCTCTGGCGATTCATCACCCCGGGACTCAATCCCAAGGAGAAGAAGTACGCCATCCCGTTCATCGTCGCCTCGATCCTCCTGTTCGCCCTGGGTTGTGTGGTGGCCTATCTGACCTTCCCCCACGCGTTGGGCTTCCTCACCAGCATCGGGGGCCCGAGCCTGAACCAGATCCTCGATCCGACCAAGTACCTGAGCCTGATCGTGTTGCTGATGACAGTGTTCGGGCTCACCTTCGAATTCCCGGTGCTCCTCGTGTCGCTGGAAGTGGCGGGCGTGTTGACACCGAAGAAGCTGTCGTCGTGGCGGCGGTGGGCCATCGTGCTCATCGTGGTGGTGGCCGGCGTGGTCACCCCGAGCTCGGACCCCTTCTCGATGATGGCCATGGCTATTCCCCTGTACCTGTTCTACGAGCTGTCCATCGTCATCGGGAAGATCATCCGACGATGACCACCGGGCGTCACCGGGGGACGGCCCGGGACGCCGGCGGGGGAGCGGGGGAGGGGTTCCGAGAGCGATTCGAACGGGGGCTCGGGTTCCCCCTCGACGGGTTCCAGCACCGGGCCCTGGATGCCATTGATGGCGGCGAATCGGTGCTGGTGTCGGCGCCGACCGGATCGGGCAAAACCGTGATCGCCGACTATGCCGCGGCGCGGGCGCTCGAGCTCGGCGGCAAGGCGTTCTACACCACGCCGATCAAGGCCCTCTCCAACCAGAAGTTCGCCGAGCTGTCCAAGCGCTACGGGGAGGACCGCGTCGGGCTGTTGACCGGCGACGTCTCCTACCAGGCCCGGGCGCCGATCGTGGTCATGACCACCGAGGTGCTCCGCAACATGCTCTTCGCCCGCTCGTCGATGCTCGACGGGTTGGAGGTCGTGGTGCTCGACGAGGTCCACTACCTCCAGGATCCCTATCGGGGCTCGGTCTGGGAGGAGGTGCTGGTGCTCACGCCTCCCCAGGTGCGATTCGTGAGCCTCTCGGCCACGGTGAGCAATGCCCGGGACTTCGGGGCCTGGCTCACCTCGGT
>DASZGT010000215.1:0-10440 GCA_035938575.1 Acidimicrobiales bacterium | reverse complement strand
GCCCTGGATCGTCAGGGGGCCGGTCGGGACCCCCGCCGGCGGCGGTCATTCCCACTCAATGGTGCCGGGAGGCTTGGAGGTGATGTCCAGAGCTACCCGGTTGACACCCTCCACCTCGTTGATGATCCGAGAGGAGAGGCGCTCCAACAAGTCGTAGGGCAATCGGGCCCAATCGGCGGTCATGGCGTCGTCACTGGTGACGGCGCGGATCACGATGGGATAGGCGTAGGTCCGCCCGTCGCCCATGACGCCCACCGTGCGGACGGCGGGAAGGACGGCGAAGCTCTGCCACAGGTCCCGGTAGAGCCCTGCCCTCCGGATCTCCTCCACCACGATGGAATCGGCGGCCCGCAGGATGTCGGCCCGTTCGGGAGTCACGTCGCCCACGATGCGCACCGCCAGGCCGGGCCCGGGGAACGGTTGGCGCCACACGATGTCGTGGGGCAGTCCCAGCTCCTCGCCCACGGCGCGCACCTCGTCCTTGAACAGGAGGCGGAGCGGCTCCACCAGATCGAAGGCCAGATCGTCGGGCAGGCCGCCCACGTTGTGGTGCGACTTGATGGTGGCGGCCGAATCGGACCCCGATTCGATGACGTCGGGGTAGAGGGTGCCCTGGACCAGATAGCCGGCCGCTTCACCGTCGGGGCCGGGGGCGCGCCGCCCCACCGGATCGGCCGTGCCCGGTCGGGCCGAGCCGAGCACCTGCTCGCGGGCGACCTCTTCGAAGATGCGGATGAACAACTCGCCGATGATCTTGCGCTTGGCCTCCGGGTCGGTGACCCCGGCCAGGGCTTCGAAGAACCGGTCCGCGGCCTTGACGTGCACGAGATCGATGTGGAATTGGCGACGGAACGTCTCTTCGACCTGCTCGCTCTCGTGGGCCCGCATCAGCCCGGTGTCGACATAGACGCAGGTCAGCTGGTCCCCGATCGCCTTGTGGACCAGAGCGGCGGCCACGGCCGAGTCGACTCCCCCCGACAGGGCGCACAGCACCGGCGACGAGCCGACCTGGGCCCGCACCGCCTGGACCTGCGACTCGATGATGGAGGTGTGGGTCCATAGGGGGAGACAGTGGCACACGTCGTAGAGGAACCGCTCGAGGAGATCGGCGCCGCGCTCGGTGTGCACCACCTCGGGGTGGAACTGCACGCCGTAGAGGGAGCGCTCGGCGTGCTGGAGGGCGGCTACCGGTGCGTCGGCGCTGGCGGCGGTGGCCGTGAACCCGGGCGGGACGCCGGTGATGGCGTCGCCGTGGCTCATCCATACCTCGACGTCACTGGGCCAGTCGCAGAACAGCGGGGACGACCCCGTGACGGTCAGCGGCGTCCGTCCGTACTCGCCGCGACCGGTGCGGGACACCTCACCGCCCAGCTGGAGGGTCAGCAGCTGGGCGCCGTAGCAGATCCCCAGGATGGGGACGCCGGCCTCGTAGATGGCGGGATCGATGGTCGGGGCGGGCGTCTCGTTGACCGACTTGGGCCCGCCCGAGAGGATGATCCCGGCGGGCCGGCGGGCCATCAACTCGACGGCCGTGGCGGTGTGGGGCACGATCTCCGAGTACACGTGGGCCTCGCGGACCCGGCGGGCGATCAGCTGGGCGTACTGGGCACCGAAGTCGACGACCAGGATGGGCCCCTCACCGGGGTCTCCGGCGCTGTCGGTCCCAGGGCTCAATGGCCCATGCCGACGCCCTGCGAGCGCTGCAGGTCCTTGCCCTCGGTCTGCAGGGCCGGAGCCACCATCACCTCTGCCTTCTGGAACTCCTTCACCGTCTGGTAGCCGCAGGTGGCCATGGCGGTGCGCAGCGCGCCGAACAGGTTCATCCGACCGTCGTTCTCGTGGGCCGGGCCGAGGAGGATCTCCTGCAGGGTACCCCTGGTGGTCGTCTTGACCCTCGCCCCCCGGGGCAGGGTGGGATGGAACGTGGCCATGCCCCAGTGGAAGCCCCGGGCCGGGGCCTCGACCGCCGAGGAGAGCGGCGAGCCCAGCATGACCGCATCGGCCCCGCAGGCCACGGCCTTGGCGATGTCCCCGCCCTTGGACATGCCTCCGTCGGCGATCACGTGGCAGTAGACGCCCGTCTCGTCGAGGTGCCGCATACGGGCCCCGGCCACGTCGGCGATGGCGGTGGCCTGGGGAACCCCGATCCCCAATACCCCCCTGGTGGTGCAGGCGTTGCCCGGGCCCACGCCGACCAGGACGCCGACGGCACCGGTCCGCATCAGGTGGAGCCCGGCCTGGTAGGAGGCGCAGCCCCCCACGATCACCGGGATCTCGAATTCGCGGATGAACCGCTTGAGGTTCAGCGGCTCCGCCGTCTTCGAGACGTGCTCGGCGGAGACCACCGTCCCCTGAATGACCAACAGGTCCAGCTCGGCCGCCAGCAGGGCGGCGGCGAACGACTCGGTCTTCTGGGGGGTGACGGACGCCGCGGTGGTGATGCCGGCGGCCTTCATCTCCTTGATCCGCTGCGTGACCAGGTCCAGCTGGACGGGCTCGGCATACATCTGCTGCATTCGGGCCGTGGCCTTCTCGACGGGGAGCTCGCGGATCTCGTCGAAGAGCGAGGAGGGATCCTCGTAGCGGGTCCAGAGACCTTCGAGGTTGAGGACGGCCAGTCCGCCGAGACGTCCGATCTCGATGGCGGTGGACGGGCTGACCACACCGTCCATGGCCGATGCCATCAGCGGGAGCTCGAACCGGTAGGCGTCGATCTCCCAGCTGATATCGACGTCCTCAGGGTCCCGGGTCCGCCGGCTGGGCACGATGGCGATGTCATCGAGCCCGTAGGCCCTCCGACCCGACTTGAAGATGCCAATCTCTAGCTCAGCCACGTCAATGCCCTCCGGACCCTGGTCACAATGGTACGAACCTCCGACCGGCGGCAGCCCCGACGCGGTGCCGACCGACTGCTACCCACGATACCGCCTGGGTGCGCAGCCCTGGTTCCCCTCCGGCCAGGCTCAGAGCGAGCCGCGGAGGGACGGCGGGACCTCCACCCCGAGGATCGAGCACAGCAGTTCGACGAGCGTCCGGGCCGTCGCTCCCCACACGGTCTCCCCGGCCACATCGAAGAACCACACGGGAAACTCGCCGTCGGGGAATCCCGGTGCTCCGGGGCGGTCCGGCGCCGACCACCACTCCTCATGGAAGGCGCCGTCGGCCACCAGCTCGCTGAGGGCCACGTCGAAGACCCGCTCGACCTCCCCGGGGTTGGCGACGAGCGTGGGACGGGCCTCGAGGGTCGCCAGCACCGGGGTCATCACGGTGTTGGAGGACACCGTGGGCATGGCGGTCAGCTGGCCCACCACCGTGACCAGCCCCGGATCGAGACCCACCTCCTCGAAGGCCTCGCGCAGCGCGCCGGCCACCACCCCTTCGCCGCCGTCGAGACGGCCACCGGGGAAGGCCACCTCCCCCTGGTGGGATCGCAGCCGATCGGATCGCACGGTGAGGACCACACGGGCCGCGCCGTCCTCCTCGAACAGCGGCACCAGCACCGCCGCGGGCCGGCCCTCCACGACCCTTCCGGCCACGGAACGCCAGGGCTCCCGGGGAGACGGGTCGCCGGGACGCCGCAACCGGCCGTCGGCCAGCGCGGCCCCGACCCGGTCGAGGGAGATCCCGTCCCGATCCTCGGCGGGCAGCGCGGCCCAGGGGGCCGGGGATCCGGGACGGTGGCGCGGCGGACGGGGAATGGACCTTCTGGTGGGGGCCGACGGGGCCTGGCGAGGTTTCATCGAGGGATTCAGGTTAGGGGGCGGCGTAGCAAGACGGGCCGACGGCGGGTGAAGAAGGGGTCCCAGGCCGAGCGTGCGACATCCAGGCCATCGGGCAGGCCGCTCGGTAGCATCTCGGTGGCTGGGCGCTCCGGTGGGCGTCCGGGACACCGGACCATCGAGGAGAGGGAGATTCGCCCAGTGGCTGATGTCAGCGCAGACCAGGGGGCAGCTGCCCAATTTCCGATCACCACCGCGCTGGAGTTCCCCGAGTGGACCGTCCAGCGCAGCCTCGGCATGGTCTTCGGGGTGGTGGTGCGGTCAATGGGCGCCGCCAAGGGCTTCACGGCCGGGTTCCGGGCCCTCGCCGGCGGCGAGGTGAAGCAATACACCAAGCTGGTCGAGGACAGCCGCCGCCATGCGCTCGACCGCCTGATCGAGAACGCGCGCATTCAAGGGGCCAACGCCATCATCTCGATGCGGTTCGACTCCTCCGAGGTCGGTCAGGGGCTGACCGAGATCGTTGCTTACGGCACGGCGGTGGTCGTCGGCAGCCGCTCCGGATGAGGGTGGTGTGCCCAGGGGGCCGGTCCGAGCACTGCCCCCGCCATCGATGCTGATCGTGGTGCTGGTGCTGATCGGGGTGGCGCTCGTGGCGGCCGTGATCATCAGCTTCTTCGTCCGGCGCCACGGTGAGTCCGACGCCCCCCTCCCCGGATGGACGCCCACCGACGAGGTGTTCAGGGATCCCGGCACCGACCGGATGATGCGGGTATGGGTGGATGCCGCAGAGGAGCGTCACTACGTGCCTGACGGCCGCCATTGATGTCCGGTCCCGCTGCTGATGGTCGGCCACCACGGCGGAGCCGGCCGAGCGTGGGGGCAGGAGTCCTCGAGATGCCCTGGCGAGACCGGCGCCCACGCGCCAGCCGGCCGAGCGTGGGGGCAGGAGTCCTCGAGATGCCGGGGCGAGACCGGCGCCCACGCGCCAGCCGGCCGGACCCCGAGGTCCGGCCGGCTCACGACAGACAGCGCCTGGCGGCGCCCCAGGCTCCCGCAGGAGCCCGGATGGGCTACATCATCCCGCCCATGCCGCCCATCCCGCCCATGCCGCCGCCCATGGCGGCAGCCGCAGCGGCGGCGGCGGCCGGATCGGCCTTCTCCGGCTTGTCGGCCACCAGCGCCTCGGTGGTCAGCAGCAGGCCGGCAATCGATGCCGCGTTCTGCAGGGCCGACCGGGTCACCTTGGCCGGGTCGATGACCCCCGCCTTGACCAGGTCGACCAGCTCGCCGGTGTTGGCGTTGAGGCCGACCGGGCCCGTCTCCGACTCGACCTGGCGGACGTAGACCGATCCCTCGAGCCCGGCATTGCTGGCGATGGCGTGCAGCGGCGCGGCCAACGCCTTCGCCACGATGGAGGCACCAGTGGCCTCGTCCCCGGTCAGAGAGTCGACCACGCCGAGCACGGCAACCCGGGCTCTGACCAACGCGGTTCCCCCGCCGGCCACGATGCCCTCTTCGACGGCGGCCCGGGTGGCGGAGAGCGCATCCTCGATGCGGTGCTTCTTCTCCTTCAGCTCCACTTCGGTGGCCGCCCCCACCTTGACCACCGCGACGCCTCCGGCCAGCTTGGCCAGACGCTCCTGCAGCTTCTCGCGGTCCCAATCGGAGTCGGTGTCGTCGATCTCGCGCTTGATCTGCGCGATGCGGCCCTTCACATCCCCTTCGGAGCCGCCGCCATCCACGATGGTGGTGTTGTCCTTGGTGATGATGACCCGGCGGGCCTTGCCCAGCAGGTCGACGGTGGTGGTCTCCAGCTTGAGCCCGATCTCCTCGGAGATGACCTCGGCACCGGTGAGGACGGCCATGTCCTGGAGCATCGCCTTGCGCCGCTCCCCGAAGCCTGGGGCCTTGACCGCCACCGAGGTGAACGTGCCGCGGATCTTGTTGACCACCAACGTGGCCAGCGCTTCGCCGTCCACGTCCTCGGCCACGATGAGCAGCGGCTTTCCGGTCTGCATGACCTTTTCGAGGACCGGGACCATGTCGTGGACGGCGCTGATCTTCTGGTTGGCGAACAGGATCAGCGGGTCGTCGAGGACGGCCTCCTGGCGCTCGGCGTCGGTCACGAAGTAGGGCGAGAGGTAGCCCTTGTCGAATTGCATGCCCTCGGTGAATTCGAGGTCGATGCCGAAGGTGTTCGACTCCTCGACGGTGACCGTCCCGTCCTTGCCCACCCGGTCGATGGCGTCGGCCAGCACCTCGCCGATGGCCGTGTCGGCCGCGGAGATGGAGGCCACCTGGGCGATCTCCGTCTTCGAGTCGATCTCCTTGGCCTGCTCCTTGATGGAGTCGACGGCCGCGGTCACCGCCTTGTCGATTCCCTTGCGCAGACCCAACGGGTTGGCGCCGGCGGCGACATTCCGCAGGCCCTCGCGAATGAGGGACTGGGCGAGCACGGTGGCGGTGGTCGTGCCATCGCCGGCCACGTCGTTGGTCTTGGTGGCCACTTCCTTCACCAGCTGGGCGCCCATGTTCTCGAAGACGTCGTCCAGCTCCACCTCGCGGGCGATGGACACGCCGTCGTTGGTGATGGTCGGAGCACCGAACTTCTTCTCGATCACGACGTTGCGGCCTTTGGGGCCGAGGGTCACCTTGACCACATCAGCCAGCTTGTTCACCCCCGCTTCCAGGCCGCGGCGGGCGGCTTCATCGAACTTGAGGATCTTCGGCATTACTTGGTCACCTTGGCCAGGACGTCCCGGCTCGACAGGATCAGGAGATCCTCGCCGTCGGACACGATCTCCGTGCCCCCGTACTTGGAGTAGACCACGGTGTCACCGACCGAGAGGTCAAGCGGGACCAGCTCGCCCGTCGACTCGGCGCGGCGGCCGGGTCCGACCGCCAGCACCTCGCCCTGCTGGGGCTTCTCTTTGGCGGTGTCGGGGATGACCAGGCCTGAGGCGGTGGTCTCCTCGGATTCGTTGGGGCGGACGACGATACGGTCGTCAAGCGGATGCAGACTCATGGTTCGGGCCTCCTGTGGCACGCGTTAGCAGTCGAGCGTTGAGAGTGCTAACGATAGCGACCTCAGAGCCGTTTGGCAACCGGCAGCGGCGAGTGCCAACAAATTCTCCCGAACGGGGACGGGCCGCCCGGTGCCCGGACTCACTCCAAGGGCGGGAAGGGGCCGGTCGGCGGTCAGGCGGCGGTGGGCAGACGCAAATCGGGGTCGGCTCCGAGGGTCAGCGGACTCGGTCCCTCGTGTCGCAGCCGCCACCATCCGGCGGCGGCCACCATGGCGGCGTTGTCCGTGCACAGGGCCCGGCTGGGCAGGAAGGCTCCGATCCCGTCCTCGGCGCAGGCCGCTTCGATCCGCCGGCGCAGCAGGGCGTTGGCCGCCACGCCTCCGGCCAGGCACAGGGCCCTGGCGCCCATCTCGGACGCGGCCTGTCTGGCCCTCGCGACCAGCACGTCCACCACCGCCAGGCGGAAGGAGGCGGCCACATCGGCGGTGGTGGCGTCGGGCTGCCTCCGGACCGTGTTGACCACCGACGTCTTGAGCCCACTGAACGAGAAGTCGTAGCCCTGGCCGGGTAGGGACCTCGGGAAGGCGAATGCGTGCGGATCGCCCTCATCGGCAATCCGGTCGATGGCCGGCCCCCCGGGGTAGCCGAGCCCGAGGAATCGGGCCACCTTGTCGAACGCCTCACCGGCGGCGTCGTCGATGGTCCCGCCGAGCACCCGGTAGCGACCGGGTTCGGACACCTCGATGAGGAGGGTATGGCCCCCGGACACCAGGAGCACCGCCAGCGGCCAACCCAGGTCGGGCTGCTCCAACAGGGAGGCGAAGAGGTGGGCCTCGAGATGGTTGACACCGATGAGGGGGACTCCCCAGGCCAAGGAGAGTGCCTTGGCCTCGGCCACTCCGACCAGCAACGAGCCGATGAGACCCGGTCCGTGGGTGACGGCCACGGCGTCGATGCCCGTGCCGGAGGTGTCGGAGCCGGCCAGGTTCAGGGCCTCTGAGAGCACCGGGGTCAGCCGCTCCACGTGGGCCCGTCCGGCCAGCTCGGGGACCACCCCGCCGTAGCGGGCGTGCAGATCGATCTGGCTGCTCACCACCGAGGAGACGATCACCGACCCACGGTCGACGACGGAGGCGGCGGTCTCGTCGCAGGAGGTCTCGATCCCGAGGACCCGGTGCGGGGACGGTCCGGTCATGTCGGGAGACTAACCGGCCAGGTCCGCGAGACCACCGGCCTCACCAGCACACGAGAACACCCGTCCGTCAGCGGTGCACCGTCGTGACCGTCACCGCCGGGAGGTGACGGCGAGATCGGCGGGCAGCGAGGCCTCGACGGCCTCCAGGCGCTCGGCGTAGGCATCCGAATCGATGTCCCTCGCCCACATGATCAGGGCATCCTCGCCGGTGGCCGGATAGTAGTTCGGGCGCACTCCGACCGGGGCCATGCCGAACCTCCGGTACAGGGCCAGGGCGGCCTTGTTCCCCACCCGGACCTCGAGGGTGAGATGACGAGCCCCCCGGGCCAGTCCCGTTCGGACCAGGTCCAGCAACAGGACGGCACCCAGGCCCCGGTGCTGCCAGCCCGGGTCGACGGCGATGTTGTTCACGTGCGACTCGTCGTCGACGAACATCTGTCCGGCGAATCCGACGATCTGACGACCGACCCAGGCGGCGCGATAGGCCCGGGACTTGCGCTGGGAGAGCTCCTCGACGAAGAGCCGGTGGGACCATGGCTGGGGGAAGACCGCCTCCTCGACCCGCAGGACGCCGCGCAGGTCCTTCGTGCGCATGGGGGCGACGACCACCTGTACGGGTTGCCCGGAGGGATCGGGTTGGGCCATCACGTCCGGGTGGTGTCGGCGGGGCTCCGGTGACCCGGCGCCCCGGGCCGGTGCGGGATGCGCTGCTCCCAGTTGATGCGGGCATCAGCGGGACGGCGATAGTCGGGCACCAGCTGTGCGGGCGCGGTCGGCGTGGCGCCCCTGTCCAGCCGCCTCCGGGCCAGGCGGGCCAGGGCCAAGGGGGGAGGCGCCGACAGCTCCTCGGCCAGGCGGAGGTCGAGGCCGGCGTGCACCGACAGGAGCTGCCGGTAGCGGACCGCGCCGTCCCCGACCACCAGGATCGGACCGCCTTCGGCGACGAGGCCCACGAGCCAGGCCACCAGCACCTCGGGCGCCATCGGCTCGGGTCGATCGTCCCGCACCGCCTCCGGGTCGATCGGGAGGGAGCCGCGGCCACCGGCCCCGGGCCCGGTCCGGTCGAAGCGGAAGGCCGCGGCGAACACCTCGCCGCGGCGGGCGTCCACGACCGAGGCCACCGGCCCGGCCCCGCCCGCGCCGGGCTCCTCGTCTCCCGCGTCCCCGACCGCCGCGGCCAGCACGTCCAGGCTGCCCACGCCGAGGAGGGGGATGCCCAGAGCCTGGCCCAGTGCCTTGGCCGTGGCCACGCCAACCCGGAGACCGGTGAAGAGGCCCGGACCGACGTCGACGGCGATCTGGTCGATGTCGGCCACCGTGCATCCCGAGACGGCGCACACCTCCTCGATGGCCGGGGCCAACAGCTCGGCGTGGGCCCGACCACCGAGGTGCACGCGCTCGGCCGACCCGCCGTCATCGCGCAGCAGCGCCACTCCCACCATGTCGGTGGCCGATTCGATGGCCAGCAGGGTCATGGTGGCGCCCGCCAGGGTGCGAGCGCCGCCTGCAGGGCGGTCCACCGGGAGCACCAGGTGGTTCCGGCGGCCCGCACCGAGATGACCCGGTGGTCGTCATGACCCGCCGCCAGCAAGGTGACGGCCAGGGACCCTTCTCCGAGCACGGGCTCGGCCACGTCGCCCCACTCGACCAGGGCCACGCCCCCGTCATCGACCAACTCACCCAGACCCAGGTCGACGATCTCCTGGAGACGGTCGAGCCGGTACACGTCGGCATGCAGCAGCGTGCGCACCCGGGGACGACCTCGGTCCCGATCGCTGACCCGGTCGGTCGGCCCCGGGGTCGGACCGCCGACGGCGTACTGGCGGACCAGGGTGAAGGTGGGACTGGTGATGGTCTCGGTGATGCCCAGGCCGGCGCCGAACCCCTGGGCGAAGGTGGTCTTCCCCGCGCCCAGGTCTCCGGCCAGCAACAGCATGTCGCCGGGCTCGCACAGCGGGGCGATGGCCCCGGCCAGCGCCCGGGTCTGGTCGGCACCGGCGGTTCGCAGCACCAGCTCGGGAGACGTCAACCACTCCACCCCAGGAGTTGCTTGGCCCGGATCAGGTCGGCCCGCATCTCGGCCAGGACCACGCCCCCTGATCGGAGGGCGGCGGCCGGATGGTAGGTGGGCACCAGCTGCCGCTCGCCCATCGGGTACGACCGTCCCCGGACCGCGGTGATGCCCCGGTCGGTCTCGAGCAGCAGCTTGGTGGCGAAATTGCCCAGGGTCACCACGACCACGGGGCTGATGAGCTCGATCTGGGCAGCCAGGTACGGCCGGCAGGCGGCGATCTCGTCAGGTTTGGGATCGCGGTTGTCCGGGGGCCGGCACTTGACCACATTGGCGATGTAGCAGCGGCTCCGGTCGACGCCGAGCTCCTCGAGGATCAGGCGGTCGAGCAGCTTGCCCGATCTGCCGACGAACGGCTCGCCCTGCAGGTCCTCGTCCCGGCCCGGGGCCTCTCCCACGAACATGAGGTCGGCGTGCGCATCGCCC
>DASZGT010000214.1:0-1623 GCA_035938575.1 Acidimicrobiales bacterium | reverse complement strand
ACGCCGCTGACGGGGCCGGCGGCCAGGAACCCCACGGTGAGCGGGATCATGTAGATGCCCGCCCACAGTGGCGTCTGGGCGAAGCTGTAGCCGTGCAGCGGGAGCCAGATCCCCTGCAGCCAGATGATGAGCATGAACATGAGCCCGCCCCGGCTCAACGAGGCGAGGAAGCTGGCCACGTTGCCCGCGCTGAAGGCGCGGATGCGGAAGAGCGACAGGTGGAACATCGGTTCGGGCACCCTGGTCTCGATGATCCCGAAGGCGACCAGGATCGCCAGGCCACCGAAGATCTCCGCCAGCACGACCGGGCTGGTCCACCCCATCGTGTGGCCCCCGTAGGGCAGCAGGCCGTAGGTGATCCCGACCAGGATGAGGATCAGGCCGACGGCAAAGGTGATGTTGCCCAGCCAGTCGATCTTGGCCGGCGTGCGCACCCCGCGGTCCTCCAGTTTCACGTAGGCCCACGCAGTGCCCAGGACGCCGAAGGGCACGGAGAGCAGGAAGACGAGGTGCCACTCGACGGGGGCCAGCAGCCCGCCGAGCACGAGGCCGATGAAGGAGCCTGCGATGGCGGCCACGTTGTTGATCCCCAGTCCGAGACCGCGTTGGTCGGCGGGGAAGGCGTCGGTGATGATCGCCGAGGAGTTGGCGAAGAGCATCGCCCCTCCGATCCCCTGGCCGATGCGCATCGTGATGAGGTAGATCGCGCCGGCCGTCCCGGTGAGCCACGTGACGGCCAACAGCACGGAGAAGAGGGTGAACACGGCGAAGCCGAGGTTGAAGATCTTCACCCGTCCGAACATGTCTCCCACCCGGCCCAGTGTCACGACGAGCACGGCCAGCACCACCATGAAGCCCATGAGCATCCAAAGCATGTAGCCGGTGTTGCCGGGGGTGAGGGGGTTCAGGTCGATCCCGCGGAAGATGTCGGGCAGCGAGATGAGCACGATCGACTGGTTGATGAAAACCATCAGCGTGCCGAGGGTCACCGTTGACAGGGCGAGCCAGCGGTAGCCGGAGTGGTCGGGCGCGGGTCCGGCACGGCCGTTTCCGTTGGGCAGGGTCGCGGTGGCCATTGGGGGGAAGCTTAACGTTAACGTCAGGGTCATGAATCGGGGCGGCGCCCGCCGGCCCCCGGCCCCGGCCCCGGCTGGCGCCCGGCCCCGCTGCTAGGCCCGCGGCCCGGGCGGAGCGGTCAGCGCCGCCTCGAACACCGCGGCCACGTCGTGCCAGTACGCCACCGCGGCCTGGCTGCCCAGCTGGGTGACCGACATCAGGACCGACAACATCAGGGCGACGATGCCGTTGGCGACGGCCGCCGGGTCGATGTCGGGCCGCACCATCCCGGCGGACTGACCCGTGCGCAGCCTCTCGGCACAGGCCTTGCGCAGCTCGGTCAGGGCGGGGATCTCCAGCACCCGGACGGTGACCTCGGGCTCCAGGCCGGCGAGGAGGCGGCGGGCCAGCGGATGCCGCCCCACCGCGTCGACCAGGGTGAAGATCAAGGTGTCGTGCCAGCGGTGGATGTCCGGGGCGTCGAGGACGGTGGTCAGCCCCTCCTCGATCACCCCGGCGGCGTCCTCGTCCACCGCGGCAAAGAACAGAGCCTCCTTGTTCGGGAAG
>DASZGT010000213.1:0-11422 GCA_035938575.1 Acidimicrobiales bacterium | reverse complement strand
TCAACGGCCATGGCGCCCCACCTCCGCTCGCAGCTGATCGGTGACGGCGGCCGCCAGGCTGGCGATCTCCGTGGAGTCGATGCGCCGGGGCCGGGCCAGGTCGACCGCGTAGGTGGCTGCCACCCGCCCCGGCCGACTGGTAAGGAGCACGATTCGGTCACCGAGACGGGCCGCCTCCCGCACGTTGTGGGTCACGAAGAGCACCGTGAAGCCCCGGTCGGCCCACAGCGACTCGAGCTCGTCGTGGAGCAGGTCACGCGTGATGGCGTCGAGGGCGCCGAACGGCTCGTCCATCAACAGCAGGCCGGCGTCCTGGGCCAGGGCCCGGGCCAGGGCCGCCCGCTGGCGCATCCCGCCCGAGAGTTCATGAGGCCGCTTGGATCCGAAGCCCCCGAGATGCACCCGCTCGAGGAGGTCGTTCGCCACCGCTCGTCGTTCGGATTTGCCCACACCCCTGAGCCGGAGCGGGAGCTCGACGTTGGCGGCCACGGTCAGCCAGGGGAAGAGGGCGGAGTCCTGGAAGAGCATGGCCGTGCCCGTTCCGGCCACCGGGTCGGTGTCCCGGGCCGGAATGGATGACCCGCCCGGATCTCCGATGGAGACGTCCACGGTCCCCACCGTGGGCCGGTCGAGGCCGGCCACCAGGTTGAGCAGGGTGGTCTTCCCGCACCCCGAGGCCCCGACCAGGCACACGAACTCGCCGGGGCGGACGGCGAGGGAGATGTCCTGGAGGGCCACCACACCGGCCTCACCGCCGCCGTAGCGCTTGGACACCCCCTCGAGGGCCACCGACGGGGCCGGGGCATTGGTGCGCGCTCCTGGAGTGGGGGCGAGGGTGGTCACGACGTCGCCACCTTGGCCTTCCCCTGGCTCACCAACAGCTGGTTGAGCGGACCGAGGTCATAGATGCCGCTGATGTTCGACGTCGTGAATCCGGCGGCCTTGGCATGGACCAGGTCGGTGGCGATCGACGAGGCGATGGGGTCGTTGGTGAACGTCAGGTCGGACCATGCCGTCGCCAGCTCGCTGGCCTTGAGGGCTTTGCCGGTGATGGCGGCCAGGGCGGTGTTGGCATCGGCCTGGGCCTTGGTCGGTGACGAATTGAGGAAGGCGGTGGTGGCCACTTGACCCTTCAGCAGGTCGGTGACAATGGCCGGGTTGGCGGCCAAGAAGTCCTTGCTGACCACCAGCAGCGTGGTCGAGAACAGGCCCTTGGGCCACAAGGACTTCTCGTTCACGAGCACCTGCCCGTGGCCTTCGCTGACCAGCCGGGTCGCCCAGGGCTCCGGAACCCAGGCCCCGGCAATGGTGCCGGCCTCGAATGAGGTCAGCGTGGTGGCGTTGTCCTCGGGGAGGATGGTGACCTGGCCGCTCCCGCCGTTGGGCCCCGGAAACGTGAGGCCCTGCTTCCTCAGCCAGGTGCGCAAGGCCACATCCTGGGTATTGCCGAGTTGCGGCGTGGCGATGGTCTTGCCGCTGAGCTGGCTGGCCGAGGTTATCGACGGGGAGACCACCAGCGCCGCTCCGCCCGAGGTGGCGCCCGAGATGATCCGTATGGCTCCCCGACCCTGCGAGTACGCGGTGATGGCGGAGTTGGGACCCATGTAGGCGGCGTCGAGCGAACCGGCGAGCAGGGCGGTCACCTCGGCGGGGCCGGCGTTGTAGGTCGAGGGCTGCAGGGTCACGTTGGTCGGGAGGCTGTGGGCGAAGTACCCGTCCTGGATGCCGACCAGCGGGGCGGCATGGGTGAGATTGGTGAGGTAGCCCAATCGCAGGGTCACCGGCGTGTTGGAGGTGGTCGCCGATCCTCCGCCCCCGGCGGTGGTCGTGGAGCTCCCCGAGCTCGAGCTGCACGCCGCGGCGGCCAGCGCCACTCCGGCCAGGGCGGCCAGCGCCACCTTCCGGCGACGGGGGATTCGACGTGTGGACTGGGAAGGCATGGGACTCCTCGTGTCGGGATGGGCGGTCATCTACACCTATAGCTCTAGTAAGTAAATAGGGATAGAACTTTTAAGTCTAGAGGATTAATAGGTCTTGGACCAGGACACGGTACCATCGCCGGGCGTTGGTTGCTACCGTCGGTGGAAAATGCAGGTGACGGAGCGGCTGGCGGGTCCGCTCCGGTCGGCGTGCTATCGGGCCAGCCGGGCCACGAGACGGCGCCGGTTGACCGGCCACTCTGCGGCCAGCATCGAATAGACGGCCGAATTGCGCTCGGTGCCGTCCGCCCCCGGCATGTCGGCCCGGATCACACCGTCCAGCACGAAGCCGAGCCGCTCGATGGCTGCCCGTGAGCGGTCGTTGCGGGCGTCGGTCCGGATCTGCACCGCCCGGACGTCCCAGCGGTCGAAGGCGTGGGTCATCATCAGCAGCTTGGCCTCGGTGTTGATGGGCGTGCGCTGGGCGGACGGGCCCAGCCAGGTGTAGCCGATGGCGGCCACATCGGGCCGGCCGACCCGCTGGTGGACGTCGGACCCGGGGTACAGCGACGACCAGTCCCAGGGGGCGAGGTCGTAGAAGCGGGTGGAGCCAACGATGCGCCGCTGGTCGACTCGGAAGGTGACAAAGGGGTACTGCTCCCCGGACTCCCGCTTGGCCAGGGCCTTGTGCACGTAGGCGGCCATGGTCTCCCGATCCCAGGGGACCGGGGTGTAGGTGAAGGTGGAGCGGTCCTCGTTGGCTGCCTCGACGAGCCCGTCGATGTGGTCCTCGCCCATCGGAACGAGATGGACGAAGCGACCCTGGATCGACTCGGGGCCGGGCATGGGTTCCATGGCCGGACTATTTGAGCAGTCGGGACAGGCGCCGGTCGGCCAGGGCCTTCCCTCCGGTCTGGCAGGTGGGGCAGTACTGGAGGGACTTGGTGGCGAAGGACACCTGCCGGACGGTGTCGCCGCACACCGGGCACGGCTCGCCGGTACGACCGTGCACCTGCATGGCCCGCTTCTTGTCTCCTTTGAGCTCGGCGATGCCGAGGGAGGCGGCGCGTCCGACGGCCTCGCTCAGGACGCCCACGACCGCGTCGTGGAGGCGGGCGACCTCCGGGCCGTCGAGGTTGCCCGACTTCTTGTAGGGGGACAGCCGGGCCCGGTGGAGAGCCTCGTCCGAGTAGGCGTTCCCGACCCCGGCGATCAGCGACTGGGTGGTCAGGACGGTCTTGAGGGTGGCCGACGTGCCCTGCAGGAGGGAGGCCAGCGCATCGACGGTGAAGTCCGGCCCCAGGGGATCGATGCCGAGCGCCGCCAGCGGCTCCACGTCCTCCGGAGCACGCACCACCCACAATGCCAGGCGCTTCTCGTGGCCCATCTCGGTGATGTCGAGCCCGGACCCGTCCTCGAGGCCCACCCGGAGGGCGATGGGGCTCCGTCCGGGGCGCAGCGGTCCCTTGGGGAGGGCGTCGTACCATTTGACCCAGCCGCCACGGGCCAGATGGACCACCAACCACGGTCCGCCACTGTCGATGCACACGAACTTGCCCCGACGCTCCACGGTGACGACCGTGCGGCCGATCAGGTCCTCCAGTGGGGGCTCGACGGTCTTGAGCGCCGAGAACGATGTCAACTGGCACCGCTCGACTCGCTTGCCGGCCATGTGGTCGGCCAGGCCGGCGGTGAGGGCTTGGACTTCGGGGAGTTCGGGCACAGGTCAATTGTGGACCCTAGGCGCCCGTAGTATCTGGTCCGCACCTGCACCAGGGTTGCGATCACCCGGTGGCGTCGGGCCCGGCCGTGCGGGAGCACTCCCCGTCGGCCCGCCGCCGCTCCGGTCCGACCCGACCATCCGGCTCGAAGAGGGAGTAACAGTTGTTCCGCCCGGTTCCCAGCGAAGTCGATTTCACCGTCCTCGAAGCGGACGAGCTGGCCCGGTGGAGGGAGCATCGCGTGTTCGAGCGCTCCGTCGAGCTGCGGGCGGGTGCCGAGCCCTGGGTCTTCTACGAGGGACCGCCGACGGCCAACGGGCGACCCGGGCTGCACCATGTATGGGCCCGCGTGTACAAGGACCTGTTCTGCCGGTACCGGACCATGCGGGGCTATGCCGTACCCCGAAAGGCGGGCTGGGACACCCACGGCCTACCGGTCGAGGTGGAGGTCGAGAAGCAGCTGGGGATCACCGACAAGCGCCAGATCGAAGAGGAAGTGGGCATCGCCGAGTTCACCCGGTTGTGCCGCGAGTCGGTACGCAACTACGTCGACGAGTGGAAGGGCCTGACCGAGCGCATCGGCTACTGGATCGACATCGACTCGGCCTACTGGACGTTCTCCCCGGACTACATCGAGTCGGTGTGGTGGAACCTCAAGTGCCTCTGGGACCAGGCGCTGCTCTACGAGGACATCAAGGTCGTCCCGTACTGCCCCCGATGCGGCACCCCCTTGAGCAGCCACGAGCTGGGTCAGCCCGACGTGTATCTGGAGGTGGTCGACGAGTCGGCCTACGTCCTGTTCCCCCTGTTGGACGGGGGTGAGGCCGCCGACCGCTTGCGGGCCCTGCTCGACCGTGACTCGCTGCGCGGGCTCTCGCTCATGGCCTGGACGACGACACCGTGGACGTTGCTGTCCAACACCGGGGCGGCGGTCGGGCCCGGCCTCGACTACGCCGTGGTCGGCGATGCCATCGTGGCCGCCGACCTGGTCGAGCAGGTCTTCGGTGCGGGCGCCGTCGTCGACCATCGGGTATCCGGTCGTGATCTGGTCGGGCTCCGCTACGAGCGGCCGTTCGACGATGTCCAGCCCAGCCCCGGATCGGCCGGCGGCGAGGGTTGGCGGGTGGTGGCCGGTGCATTCGTAGAGGCTGACGAGGGAACTGGCATCGTCCATCTGGCCCCGGCCTTCGGCGAGATCGACCGGCAGGTCGGTCGGGAGAACGGCCTGCCCACCCTCAATCCCGTGGGGCCCGACGGGCGCTTCACGGCCGAGGTGCCGTGGCTGGCCGGGCAGAGCGTCCGCGACACCAACGGCACGGTCAACGACCGCCTCGAGGCCTCCGGCCGGCTCTTCCGGCGGTTCGACTACGTCCACCCCTATCCGCACTGCTGGCGGTGCGGCACCCCCCTCATCTACTGGGGCAAGCCCAGTTGGTACATCAGAACCTCGGACCGGAAGGCGGAACTGGTGGCGCAGAACCAGACCATCGGATGGCACCCCGAGCACATCCGCGATGGCCGGATGGGGGAGTGGCTGGCCAACAACGTGGACTGGGCGCTCTCCCGCGACCGGTTCTGGGGCACGCCGCTCCCGATCTGGCGATGCGGCCAAGGTCACATCCACTGCGTCGGATCACTGGCGGAACTGTCGGAGCTGGCCGGTCGCGACGTGTCCGCGGTCGACCCGCACCGGCCCGACATCGACGCCGTCACGTTTCCCTGCGCCGAGTGCGCGGGAGCGGCGGCTGCGAACACCGGCGGGGACGAGGATTCGACCATGCGCCGGGTCGAGCCGGTCATCGATGCCTGGTTCGACTCGGGGTCCATGCCCTCGGCCCAGTGGGGCTACCCGCTGGAACCCGGCTCCGAGGAGAATTTCGTCTACCCCGCCGACTTCATCTGCGAGGCCATCGACCAGACGCGGGGATGGTTCTATTCCCTGTTGGCCGTCAACACCCTGGTCCGAGGTTCGACCCCCTACCGGAACGTCCTCTGCCTCGGGCACATCGTGGACGCCGACGGCCGCAAGATGTCCAAGAGCATCGGGAACGTCATCGACCCCTGGGAGATCCTGTCCACCCGGGGCGCCGACCCGCTGCGCTGGTGGATGTTCTCGCAGGGGTCGCCGTGGACGCCGACCCGGGTCAGCTTCGAGGTCATCGACTCGGCCATGCGGGACTCGTTGCTCACCCTGTGGAACACGTGGTCGTTCTTCACCACCTACGCCTCCCTCAACGGGTTCGACCCCGCAGACCCCTCCGTTCCCGCTCCGGATGATCGCTCCGTCCTCGACCGCTGGATGCGGTCCCGGCTCTACGCCACCGTGGAGGCCGCCACCGATGCGTTGGACGAGTACGAACCGTTTCCCGCCGCCACCGCCATTGCCCGACTGATCGACGATGCCTCCAACTGGTACGTCCGGCGCAGCCGCCGGCGCTTCTGGCGTACCGATCCCGATGCCGATCCGGTTGACTCGCTCGGGGCCCAGGCCACGCTGCACGAAGTGCTGGTGGTGGTGGCCGGGCTGCTGGCGCCTCTGTGCCCCTTCCTGGCCGACCGCATGTGGCGCGACCTCACCGGTGCCGCCGACGACGACTCGGTGCACCTGGCCGACTGGCCGGCCAGAGAGCCCGGCGCCCTCGACCCGGGGCTGGAGGAGGGGATGGCCCTGGCCCGACGGCTCTCGTCCTTGGGACGGGCGGCACGCGCCGAGGCGGGGATGAAGGTCCGACAGCCTCTGGCCCGCGCCCTGGTGTATCTCCCTCCGGGGAGCCCGACGCCCCCGGCCGGGGTGGTGGAGGACGAGCTCAATGTGGACCGGGTGGAAGCCACCGGCGAGCTCGGCGACGTGCTGGCCTACGAGCTGGTCCCCAACTTCAAACTGCTCGGGCCCCGGCTCGGGTCAAGGGTTCAACAGCTGCGGGCGGCCATGAGCTCGGTGGACGGGATGGCGGCGGCGGCCGACTTGACGGCCGGGCGGCCCGTGGTGGTCGACGTCGACGGCGGCCCCATCGAGCTCAGCGGCGACGAGGTCGAGTTACGGGTGCGGGCCCAGGCCGGCTTCGCCGTCTCACGCGACGGGGCCGAGGTGGTGGCGCTCGACCTGGCCCTCGATGACGACCTCCGTCGGCGGGGCCTGGCCCGTGAGGTCATCCGCCATGTGCAGGACCTGCGCAAGGCCACCGGCCTCGAGGTCTCCGACTGGATCCATCTCCACCTGGACGGGCTCGATGACCTGAGGCCGCTGTTCGACACCGTGGCCCGTGAGGTGCTGGCCCGATCGATCGTGACCACCCCGCCGCAGGAGGCAGGGCAAGGGACCGCGCTCGAGCTCGAGGACGGCGAATCGGTTCGTGCCGTGACCATCTGGGTGGTGAAGGCTTGACCCCCGCCGATGCCGCGGGGAGCGCGGGAGCCGGCGAGCAGTACGTGCTGGCCGTCGACCTGGGCACGGGCGGTCCCAAGGTGGCAGTGGTGACGACGGGCGGGCGGATCCTCGCCCACGCCGCCAGACCGGTGGCCCTCCATCTCCTCGAGGGCGGCGGTGCGGAACAGGACCCCCACGAATGGTGGTCGGCCATCTGCGGCGCCTCCCGCCAGGCCGTGGAGTCGGCCGGCGTTCGGGGCGACGATCTCATCGGGGTTGGGTGCACGTCCCAGTGGTCGGGCACGGTGGCGGTGGGGGACGACGGGTCCCCCCTGATGCGGGCGGTCATCTGGATGGACTCGCGCGGCAACAAGGCCATCCGCGAAGTCGCCGGGGGGCCCGTCAACGTGCTCGGCTACGACCCGAGGAAGATCCTCCGGTGGGTGCAGGTGACGGGCGGCGCCCCGGGGCTGTCGGGCAAGGACCCGGTCTCCCACATCCTGTTCATACGCGACGAGTTCCCCGAGGTGTACCGGGACACCGCCACCTTCCTGGAGCCGGTCGACTATCTCAACCTCAGGCTGACCGGGCGCACATGCGCCTCGTTCGACTCCATCGCCGCCCACTGGGTCACGGACAACCGGGCGATCGATCGCGTGGCCTACGACGAGCGGCTGCTCGAGCTCACCGGTCTCGACCGGGCCAAGCTGCCCGACCTGGTGCCACCCGGGACCATCATCGGCGCACTCACGGAGGAGGCGGCCTCCGACCTCGGCGTGCCGGCGGGACTACCGGTGTCGGTGGGCTCGGGGGATGTGCATTCGGCGGTGTTCGGTTCCGGGGCCGTGGCCGACTACGAGGCCCACCTCTACATCGGCACCTCGTCCTGGATCTCGGCCCACGTCCCCTTCAAGAAGACCGCTCCCACCAGCAACGTGGCCTCGATCCCGGCCGCCCTGGCCGGCAAATACCTCATCGTCGACGAGCACGAGACCGCCGGTGCCTGCCTCACCTTCCTGCGCGACAACCTCGGGTTCGCCGAGGACTTCGAAAGCATGAACGCCATGGTGGACAGCGTCGAGCCCGGAAGCGGGAGGGTGCTGTTCACTCCGTGGCTCAACGGGGAGCGGTCCCCGGTCGATGACCACACCATCCGGGGCGGGTTCCACAACCTGTCGCTCTCGACCACCCGGGCCCAGATGGTCCGGGCCGTCTACGAGGGAGTGGCCTTCAACTCGAGATGGCTGCTCGAGGCCGTCGAGAAGTTCGCCGGCCGCCGGCTCGAGTCGCTGGCCTTCATCGGGGGCGGGGCCAACTCGGACCAGTGGGCCCAGATCCACGCCGACATCCTGGGGCGGGAGATCCGCCAGGTGACCGACCCGGTGCTGGCCAACGTGCGTGGCGCCGCCCTCATCACGCTGGTGGCCCTGGGCCGGCTGCCCCTCGAGCAGATTCCGGACATGGTCGAGGTCCGGCGCACGTTCGTCCCCGATCCGTCCACGGCCGGCGAGTACGACATCCTGTTCGATGAGTTCGTGAACCTCTACAAGCAGACCAAGGGCATCTTCAAACGGCTCAACCGGTTCTGAGTATCGCGGAGCCCGGCGCCGCCCGACTGGTCCCCGGTCAGCCGCCAGCTGACACGTTGGCGATCAGGTCGTCCAACTGTTGCACCGACCGGTCGAGTGAGAGGTTCTCCACGGCCCATGCCCTCGACCGCCGACCGAGCTCGGGGTCGCCGCGTCGCCAGTCGACGAAGCGCTCGACGGCCTTGGCCAGTTGCTGGGGGTCGTCAGGGGGTACGAGCTGATCGGGGAAGCCCCTCATGGAGTCGGCGATGCCCCCGACGTCGAAGGCCACCACGGGCGTCCCACACGCCATCGCCTCGGCGATGACCAGGCCCTGTGTCTCGGGCACGCTGCTGGGCACGACGACCAGGTCCGCCGCTCCCATCAGTGCAGCCACATCGGAGCGGTGGCCGAGGTACGTCGCCTTGCCCTCCGTCATCATCGACTGCAACGAGGCCAGGTAGTCCCCGTCGCTGGTGAAGCCGCACACCACTGCGTGCATCGGCGTGGGGCTCTGGCGTGCCACCTCGACGAGGAGGTGGGCCCCCTTGTTGTGCTCGATCCGGCCGGCGTAGAGGATCATCCGCTCGTCGCTTCCCACGCCGATCCCGCTTCGCACCTCTGCCCGGGCCGACGCTCCCAGGGGAACGAACCGTTCGGAGTCGATCCCGGTCGGCACCACCGTCGTCCGCTTCGGGTCCAGCGCGGCGGCCGCGCTCCATCGCCGGGCGGCATCGGTCGAGGGCACGATCACCTCAGCCACCCGTCGGATGGAGGCGTTGAGCCATCGGGGCTGGCGGCTCGGAGGCGGGAGATGGAGATGGGCCACGACGGGCGCCCGCGCCATGGCCGCCGTGCCCAGCGCCAGGGGGACGTGGCCGGCGCTGTGGACGTAGATGACCGAGGGACGGATCCGCGCCCCCACCACCGCGGCCCGGACGACCGCGGCCGCTCCCGCTACCGGTGATGAGCGCGACGGGAGGGAAGCACCGACCTTCGTCGTGGTCGCCGCCAACGCATCCCATTGCGGCCAGTAGTCACCCCTGCTCACATACAAGAGGTGCACCTCCCAACCCCGTCGGGCGAGGCCTCGGAAGATCTCGAGCTGTGCCGATTCCGTTCCCCCGACCGACCCGAGGTGATCGGCGACGGTGAGGACCCGCTTCGGGCTCATGACCGCACCACGCGGCACCGCGGGCTCCTCCGTCAACTCACGTCGGCTGGATCACGGGCGAGGACCAGCTGCTCAGGTCGCGCCCGAGGAGCTCGCCGAGCGTTGCCACCTCGGAGCGGAACTCACTCTCGAGCGACCGGCGCAGATCGGCATCCATCGGCTGGCGGGGTTGTCGGCCGGCATTGAGGGATTGGAGACGACCTCCGAGGGAACGTCGGACATTCTGGTTGTGAACCGCCATCCGACCGAGACGGCGAACGATGGGAGGCGGAGACCGCAGCAGCTTGACCATCATCTCGCTCCGAGCGACCTTGTTGGCGTTCACCACGGGAAGGTCGGGCTGGAAGGTCGGATCGATACCGAGGAATTCCAGGACCTTGCGGTAGGAGCCGGCCGTATCATCCTTCAGGTCGTCGAAGACCACCACGTGGACGCGCTCGCGGCCGGCCGCCTCGAAGTACCGGATGAGTTGGTCGGAGTAGTGCGCTACCTCCCGATAGAAGAGCGCCCAGATCGATTGGCACGCCTCAGGAATGCGCTCGCCCCGCTGGCGAGCCCCCTCGAGGGACAGCGCCTCGGCGAAATCGTCGACATCCTCGTCACCCTGGAAGAGCAGTTCGCTGTGGAGCGAGTGCATCATGTCGATCGGATTGCGCAGGATGGCGATGATGCGGCTGTCCGGCGAGTAGGAGACGATTTCCGCGGCCGCCCGCTTCGAGGCCAGGTAGCCGATCGAGGCGTCGAGTACGTAGCGCTCGTCGGTCGCCTGGCCGAAGTAGGCCAGATAGCTCTGACTGTCGGGCCGCTGCTGATTCCGGTAGGCGAGGTCGCTGCCGAAGAAGTGGTACTCCTTGCCGGCGGCAAAGATGTCGGGGTGCTTTCCGAGGTAGGACCACATGGCCGTGGTCCCGCACTTCGGGGCTCCGACGATGAACAGGTTTGGGATTCTCGACATGACCCTCGTTCGTGCGACCGCCCATGACCCCCGTGCCACCGGTCACCCTGACACCGCTTCGTGACGAAACGCTGTGCCGGCGATCACCTGCGTCTGGCGTCCTGGCCAGGCATCCTACGGTAGATCCCCTGGCACCGACCTGGCCCCGCCCGGCCTGCTCGGGGGCCAGCCTTTCCTAGGGTGCCGACGCCTTCCGAGCAGCCAGGGCCCGATTGGCCGCACTGACCAGGGCGTGAAGGGAGGCGTCGAGAATGCTCGAGTCCATGCCCACACCCCACCAGGTCGATCCGTCGGGCCCTTCCGCTTCGACATAGGCCACCGCCGATGCTTCACTGCCGGCGGTCAGGGCGTGTTGGCTGTAGTCCTTGACTTCGAAGTCGACTCCCAGGTCGGAGCGGAGCGCCCCCAGCAAGGCGTCGATGGGACCGTTGCCCACACCCATCACGGTGCGGGGCTCGCCGTCGACCAGCAGCTGGGCGGTCACCGTGGTGCGGTGCCCGCCGGCGGTCACCTCGCTGCCGATCAGCCGCACCCCGGCGTCCTCGGGCAGGTAGGTCTGCGAGAACACGTCCCACATCTGGCCCGGTGGGATCACCGTGCCGCTGTGCTCGGTGATGGCCTGGACCTCTTTGGAGAACTCCACCTGAAGTCGTCGGGGGAGGTCGAGCCCGTGCTCGGCGTCCATCACGTAGGCGACTCCGCCTTTGCCGGACTGGCT